>NZ_CP047950.1:655468-983202 GCF_014280075.1 Synechococcus sp. A15-62 | reverse complement strand
GTTGAGTGGTGGTCAGCGGCAACGCACAGCCCTGGGCCGGGCCTTGCTGATGTCGGCGCCGGTGTTGGTTCTCGACGACGCCTTGGCCAGCGTCGACAACAACACAGCAGCGGCGATTCTGGATTCGATCCGTGCTCAGGATGATCGGACCATCGTGATGATCAGCCATCAACTATCAGCAGCAGCGGCCTGTGATCGCATCCTGGTGATGGAAAACGGACGGATCGTTCAACAGGGACACCACAACGCCTTGATTCAGCAGCCGGGTGTCTACAAACGTCTCTGGGAGCGTCAGCAGGCTTCGCAACGGCTGGATGCGTTGGCTTCCTGAAGAATCCCCGGGCGGTTTCTGACAACAGCAACGTCCGTGGCTTAGCTGTGAAGGCAACTCCTTGCCTATGACCAGCGGATCCCCCTTTGCGGTGCGCTGCACGCTCACCTTTGGCGATATCTACGGACAGGTGCTGGCCTGGATGGCCGTCATTTTTGTGAGCCTTGCTGCGGGACTTGCCCTGATGGGCTCGTCGCGACCAGTGTTTGCGCTGGTGGGCGTGGGGCTGATCTTGGTGCTCAGCCTGCCGTTTCTGCTTTTCGCCTTCGTCACAACGCTGCTGAATCACATTCAGCTCAACCCCGTTGAGGGTGAAGCCAACGCGTCTTAGGCCCCCCTGCGCCACGGCCACCCCAAGATGATTCCGCAGGACGAGGCCACTGTTCCTTGATCGGCCCGCAGCAGAAATGTCTGCTGCGGGCCTTCTAATTCAACAGAAAGAACAGACTATTTTTTCTCGGGGAAACACCTTTTTGAATCAACAAGCCATCAATCAATGGCTCGTGATTCATTGATCCATCACGTTTATCTTGCTGGGTGGACATTTCCAGCCAACAGCACAATCTCCTCAAACCCTGATGGCGTTCTCCATGGCTTCAGCAGCCAAACATGGCTGAAGCTCCGACTCGCCTGGAGACGTCTCAGCCACAGCACGATTCATGCCGAAAACTACAGACAAAAGAATTGACCCCAACCTGAACGACATTGCTCAAAAAAGGACCTCTCCTCAAAACGAACTTTTGAGCCATTGCTTGCATTCCTTATTTGCAGAGCAATCACATGGACGATCACTGTTTGCCATCCACACGGCAGCATCACTGCATTGAATCAGCTGCCTAAGCTCAGTAGATCGACGCAATCAACATGCTTCCTTCCTGGCTGTCTCCCCGCGGCGGCGCCGAATCATCTGCACCGGCAACACACGCCGTGTTGGGAACGCCGCTGAAGGCCCCACTGATGGCCGATCAGGAGGAAGCAATCTTTGCCTGTGGGTGCTTCTGGGGCGCTGAAAAAGGGTTTTGGCGACTCCCAGGGGTGGTGAGCACTGCCGTGGGCTACGCGGGCGGCCAAACCGAGCAACCGACCTACAACCAGGTCTGCTCTGGCATAACGGGACACACGGAAGTGGTGCGCGTGGTGTGGAGCCGACCCGCTCTCGACTTCAGCGACCTGCTGAAACTGTTCTGGGAGTGCCACGACCCCACCCAGGGCAACCGGCAGGGCAACGACACCGGCAGCCAATACCGATCGGCCATTTACACGTTCAATCCGGAGCATCTACAACTGGCCCTGGCCAGTCGGGACGCTTATCAGGCCGCTCTTTCGGCCAAGGGCTACGGAGCCATTACCACCGAAATCCTGGCGGACCAAACCTTTTATTTCGCGGAGGACTACCACCAGCAGTACCTGGCCAAACCAGGCAGCCGCCCCTATTGCTCCGCCATGCCGACCCAAACGCTGCTCGAGGAATTCGAAGGATCGAACTACAAACTCCCCAAGCAGGTGTGGGACAAATACGACTGGTCCATCAGCCACTGCGTGCTTCGATCCGACAACAGCCCAATCACGCTGGGCTGATTCGGCCAGGATGGGGAAGAGCCCGAACCATGTCATGCCCGAGCCCTGGAGTGATCGGCAGGTGATCCTGGCCATCGCCCTCACTTTGATCCTGGTGCTGGGCCTGGTCCTCGGCAGTGTGTCCCACAACCGAAAGCAGCAGGCTCCGATGCTTTGGCGGGACACGCCTCCATCCAAAACAACACCATTGGCAATCTGACCACCCGCCAACTGGCACTCCTCTTCTTGGTGCGATCGTGGATGGAGAAGGACCCCTCCGTTCTGCAGTGAGTGAACGGCCTGATCCATCCGAACAGCGACAACTGCATCCCCTGCCGAGGGGGCTGGTTGAGCTCTATGGCTTGATCGCCGTTCTGGTGGTGCTCATCCCCGAATGGCTGGCGGATGGAACCTTGAATCTGGGCCAGGCCAAAGGCTCTGCCTCACTCCCGATGCGTTCGAGAGCATGGCGCACCCTGCCCGAACTGCGTTTAGCGGCGATGACCCTGGCTGAGCTTCGTCAGGCCGCTTCAGAACTGCGGATGTACCAGTACGGATCCGCAACGAGAGACCAGCTCACCACTCGGTTGCTCAGGCGACTCAGACGCCGGGATGCACTGTGATAACTTAAATCTGACGGGGCGTGGCGCAGCTTGGTAGCGCACCACTTTGGGGTAGTGGGGGTCGTGGGTTCAAATCCCGCCGCTCCGATTCAACCGTCTTGTTTCCCCACCTGAACATCACCACTTCAGGATTTGAGCCGGCAATTTCGCCGGCTCTTTTTTTATGCCTTCAGCGGCGGCCGGTGCCGCTCACCACCAGATGCCTGGAGGCATCAATCTGCAACCAGCCTTCATCCCGCAACTGCCCCAACACGCGGGTCACGGTGACCCGTGTGGTGCTCAGGGCACTGGCGATCTCCTGATGGGTCAGGCGAAGGTTGAGCCGCAACCCGGCCTCACAGGGTTCGCCAAAGTCCTTGGCGAGCAGCTCCAGAAAGCCACGCACCCGCTCTTCAACGCGACGTAGCCCGAGCAGGGCCAGGAGCGACTCCGCCTGGCGGTAGCGGGCGGCCATGGCCTTGGCCAGACCAAGCGCCAATTCGGGAGACTGCTCCAGCTCGGCCAGATTGCAGCAGAACAGATCGCAATCGGTGAGCGCTACAGCCTCATAGGCCTCCACATTGGTGAATGCGGCACCGAAAGGTTCATTGGGACCCACCAGGCCCAGCACAAGCTCATCGCCATGCACCGACAACGCCCCCAGCTTCACCATGCCGCGAACCACAAACCAAACGCTGTTCTTCAGCAGAGGAACAAAACTTCCCGCGGTAAAATGAACAACATTGCGATTGTCGTAGCTGTTTTCAAGAAATGCCTTGAAACCAAGAGCTGTTGAACTCAGATCAGCCGACGGAGTGGCAAGCATTTGGAATCCCGTGAATCCACGTAAACTGTATTCAGGACAACATCGATTCCCAACAAAGAGCTGGGAGAGATTCGGTTAAGAAGGCTCTAACACTGATCGCAATTCGACTCATTTAGCCCCAAAAAAAAGGGCCCCGAGGGGCCCTTTGATGTTTGGTTTTGAAAAACCAATTCAAGCCAAGATCACTTGCCGATCTTGTTCACAGCGGCCTTGGACTTGGCCAGGATGTCGCCCTTGAGGGGAACGAAGCCCAGGGACGGAGCTTTGTTCTGAGCAGCGTTGCTCAGCATGTAGTTGAAGGCGTCCTGCACCACCTTGGCTTTGTCACCGTTGCCGGTTTTGTAAGCCAGAACCCAAGTGAGGGTGGCGATGGGGTAAGCGCCTTTGGCGGTGGGGTTGGGGTTCTTGCCAGCCAGGTCTTTATCAAGGCTGATGCCATTGAGGGCCTTGGCACCTGCAGCCACAGAAGGCTTGAGGAACTCACCAGACTTGTTCTGGAGAGCGGCGGCAACCACCTTGCCCTTGATGTACGACTGGTTCACGTAACCGATCGCGCCTTCACGGTTCTGAATCAGGCCGGCCACACCGGAGTTGCCTTTGGCGCCCACACCAGCGGGCCACTTCACCGATTTACCGGTGCCGAGGGTCCAGGTCGTGGAGAAGGCCTGCATGGAGTTGGTGAAGGCCTTGGTGGTGCCAGAGCCATCGGAACGGTGCACCCAGGTGAGGGTGCCGGGCTTGCAGCCGAGCTGCTTCCAATCCTTGATCATGCCCATGGCGACCTTGACGGCCTGCTCCTGGGTGAGCTTCAGGTTGCAACCGGGCTTGTTGTAACCGAAGGCGATGGTGCCACCCACCATCGGGATCTGGACCACACCACGGCTGACCTTGGCCATGTCCTTCTTCTTCATCGGATCATCCGATGCACCGAAGTTCACGGTCTGGTCGATGAAAGCTTTACGGCCGGAACCGGAACCCACGGCCTGGTAATTGACCTGAGGGCCGCCAGCCTTGGCCAGGTCAGCGAACCAACGCTGGTAGATCTTGGCCGGGAAGGAGGCGCCAGCGCCGTTCAGCTTGGGAGCTGCCGAAGCTGACATGCCTGCCCCAAGGACAAGCAGGGACGAGGCGAGAAGGGCCTTTTGTGCAATGCGCATCACGACAACCGAAAGAGGAACGAGGCTGTAGCAACCAAGACCTAATCGGGACTCAAACCACCTGTCGTTATGCACCCATTAACGATGGTTAAGGAACCATAAAACCCTGTTTAAAGCATCAAAAAACCCCGGCTTGGCCATCCAAGCCGGGGCATGTCGTTCATGCCAATCAAGGGTTCGCATTCAAGGCTGAATCCCTGCCACCGCACTGCGGGATTTTTCAAGGATGCTGCCCCGGAGAGGCACAAAGCCCAAGGCCGCAGCACCCTCCTGAGTGGCGTCGTCCAGCATGTAGTTGAAGACCTTCCTCACAGCTTCAGCTTTGGCACCATTGCCCTCGGCATAAGCCAACACCCAGGTGAGGGTTGCGATGGGGTAGGCACCAGCAGCGGAGGGGTTGGGGTTGCTGCCCGCCAGGTGCTGATCAAGCTCAATGCCGTTCAGGGCTTTGGCACCAGCCTCCACGGAGGGCTTGAGGAATTCCCCGGATTTGTTCTGCAACGCAGCAGCCTGCACATTCCCCTTGATGTACGACTGATTCACGTAGCCGATCGCGCCAACCCGGTTGTCGATCACCCCGGCAACGCCCGAGTTGCCTTTGGCACCCACGCCCACCGGCCACTTCACCGATTTACCGCTGCCGAGAGTCCAATCCGGTGAAAAGGTCTGCAGCGAGTTGGTGAAGGCCTTGGTGGTGCCGGAGCCATCCGAGCGATGCACCCAGGTGATCGTGCCCGCTTCGCAGCCGAGATCCTTCCAATCGCTGATGGCGCCGGTGGCCACCTCCACAGCCTGTTGCTGGGTGAGTTGAAGCTCGCAGCCAGGCTTGTTGTATCCGAAGGCGATCGTTCCCCCCACCATCGGGATCTGAACTACCCCTTGGCTCACCTGCTTGCGGTCAGCCTCCTTGATCGGGTCGTCTGAAGCGGCGAAATCAACGGTGCCATCAATGAAAGCTTTGCGGCCGGACCCGGACCCCACCGCCTGGTAGTTCACCTTGATTCCGCCGGAGCCGGCGAGATCGGCGAACCAGCTTTGATACACCTTGGCGGGGAAGGAGGCCCCAGCCGCATTGAGGCTGGACACACTGGAACTGCCACCACAGGCGGCAAGGCCAATAGCGAGGACGCTCAGGCTGGAAACAACCAGGGAACGATGTTCCAAAACCGTTTGTGTGATTTGGTCCATCCTCCCGCGTCGTGGGCCAGCGTTCAGGTGGTGGGCACAACGGTGGATGCGACGGTGAGCCGTGTTGCCACTGAGTAACAGCGCAGCCAGCGGTTCACCCGTTTGCGGTGGGGGGTGGGGACCTCCTCAATCAACTGGCTGAGTTCATCAGCCCCCATGCGTCGGATGGCACGCACATCCACATGCCAAAGCGCTTCGGCTTCACGAATCAAACGCGCCCAGGTGCGCACCTGCTGCCATTGACGCAGGCGGGAGCGGATGGGGCGTTGATGGGGATGCAGAAAAGCCGTCATGGCTTCAGCCTGCTGCGTTCAGCAGCACTCTCTGCAAAACCACCCAGACGCTTCGGAGTGCTGAAGCAAATGCGCAGGCTCAGGCGCTGAGGCGATCGGCTTCGAGCTCAACAGGCGCAACCGGAAACTCCAGCTCCGCCACCTCACGGGCACTCAAACGCCGGGTCCAGGCCCCCTTGATCGGATCGTTCCAACGGAACCCCGCTGCTTTCGCCAGATGGCGTTCATCGAACGACACCCGGGCACGCATCAATTGGCGGGGTTCCAGGCCCCGCTCCAACAACTGCTCCAGGTCGTCACAGCGGGCGAAAACCTCCGCGATGTAGATGCAATCGCTGAGGGCACGGTGGGCCGCCCAGACCGGGACGCCGTAGGCCAGTGCCAAGTCCCGCACCGACGGCCGCGAACGCAACTGGCGCTCCGCCGGCCAGCGGATGTCGTCCATGGTGCAAAGCCACGGTGTTGCGGTGGCCGGCACCACACCCAGACCGAACCACTGGCGATCGAAGGCCGCGTTGTGGGCCACCAGCAGATCGGCAGCGTCCAGCAGATGCTCAAACCACACCAACGCTTCCCGCCAGGGCTGGGGGCGGCGGGTGACGGCGGCGGGGATCCGGTTGATCGGTTCTGCTGCGTTGGAGTCCACCGGCAGAAGAAACGATTGCTGAGCCAGCACCGAACGACTCGGCACATCAAACAAAATGCTGCCCAGCTCAAGGCATTGGTCCTGCTGCGGATCCAAACCGGAGGTCTCGGTGTCAATGATCAGCAGGGTGGTGGGGGAGGCCTTTGGCGCATCCTCGGGCTGATCAGCCTTGGCCTCGGGTTCAGCAGCTGGCGAAGCAGGCATCGGCGATGCGGCTGCTTGGGGCTCCGCCTGAGGCCTTGAAAACCCCGCAAGCAAATCGAGCTGTTCAGGCATGGCGCAGTGTCTCCTCCCGCCCCTGATTCTCCCGCCCCGGGCAAGGTGCCTGCTGCCTAGGGTTCAGCCTCTTCATTTCAATGTGATGGCCCTCGGGATCGGCGACCGGCTCCCCTCCTTCAGCCTGGAGGATCAGAACGGTGACCTTCGCACTCCCGCTTCGGTGAAGGGCCGCTGGCTGGTGCTCTTCTTCTATCCCAAGGACGACACCCCCGGCTGCACAGCTGAAGCCTGCAGCTTCCGTGACAACGCAGAGAGCTTTGCTGCCCTCGATGCAGAGGTTTGGGGCATCAGCGGTGATGACGCCGTCAGCCACCGCCGTTTCGCCACCCGCCACAACCTCACGTTTCCTCTGCTCTGCGATCGCAACAACGCCCTGCGCCGCGAGATGGGTGTGCCCAAAGCCCTTGGTCTGCTGCCCGGTCGCGTCACTTACATCGTTGATAGCGAGGGGGTGATCCGTCACACCTTCAGCAACCTCCTGGATGGCCCGGCCCACGTGCGTGAAGCACAGCAGGTGCTGAATCAGCTGCGCGGTTGAGCATGGCTAACTGGCGTCAGCTGGGTGCGATCTGGCAACTGCGGCCGGCCGAACCCACGGGATTGATCGAATTCATCGGCGGCAGTTATCTGGCGGCCACCCCCCAGATCAGCTACCGCAGGTTGCTGGAAGACCTGGCGGCGGATGGTTTGGCCGTGCATGCCTGGGCCTATGTGCCTGGTTTCGATCATCAACGCCAGGCCCGCGATGCCTGGAGTGCCTTTCGCTCAGCGCGTCGCCAACTTGAAGAGCGCTGCGGGGCCCTTGCAGCTCCGCTGCGGCTTGGCCACAGCCTGGGTTGCAAGCTTCACTTGCTGGCCCCCGATGGGGGTCGCGGCAGCAGGGCCCTTGTGGCCCTGAGCTTCAACAACTTCAACGCCGATCGCTCGATTCCCCTGCTGGGTGAACTGGCACCACGGCTCGGGGTGGAAACCGAGTTCAGCCCCAGTCCAGCTGAAACGCTTCGCTTGATCAGCCGCCACTACCAACAAGAGCGGAATCTGGTGGTGCGCTTCGGGCGCGATGAACTGGATCAAAGCGGCGATCTGATCCAGGCCCTGCGAGAACGTCCCTCGGACGCCAGCTCAACCCTGGAGCTGCCCGGCGACCATCTCACGCCCGCCAGTGCCGGGCTGCGGCGCAGCTTCCTCGGAGACTGGGCGGATGACCCCAAGCGGGTGGCGGTCATCCGTCAGCTGAGCCGAACCATCGGCAAGGCGATCAGGCCCTGAGGCGGTCCAGAACGGAGCGATCCTCCAGGGTGCTGGTGTCACCACTCACTTCCTGACCCGCCGCCAGGGCCCGCAGGATCCGACGCATGATCTTGCCGCTGCGGGTCTTAGGCAGAGCATCACTGCAACGGATCTCGTCCGGCCTGGCGATCGGACCAATTTCCGTTCCGACGTGGGCTCGCAACTCCTTCACCAGGGCGTCATCGCCCTCGCGGCCGGCCTCCAGAGTGACGAAGGCCACGATGCCTTCGCCCTTGAGGTCGTCGGGTCGACCCACGACGGCCGCCTCCGCCACCGCGGGGTGGCTGACGAGGGCTGATTCGATCTCCATCGTGCCGAGACGGTGACCCGAGACGTTGATCACGTCATCGACACGGCCCATTACCCAGAAGTAGCCATCGGCATCCCGCCGGGCACCATCCCCCGCGAAATAGAGGTAGGAGCCATCGGCAGGCCGGATGTGCTCCCAATAGCTCTCGCGGAAGCGTTGGGGATTGCCATGCACGGTGCGCATCATTCCGGGCCAGGGGGCACGCACCGCCAGATACCCGCCTTCATCGGCACCACAGCTGTTGCCTTCAGCATCGATGATGTCGGCCTGAATGCCGGGCAGGGGCAGGGTGGCGGAGCCTGGCTTAGTGGGCGTTGCTCCCGGCAGGGGGCTGATCATCACCCCGCCGGTTTCGGTCTGCCACCAGGTGTCGACGATCGGGCAGCGGTTGCCTCCGATCACGTCGCGGTACCACATCCAGGCCTCCGGATTGATCGGTTCGCCAACGGTGCCCAGCAGGCGAAGGCTGCTCATGTCGAACTGATCCGGCACGGAGCGGCCGCTCTTCATGAACGCCCGGATGGCGGTGGGAGCCGTGTAGAAGATCGTGATCCCGTGCTTCTGAATCAATTCCCAGAAGGCACCGGGCTTGGATGGGCGCGGCGCACCCTCATACATCACGGTCGTGGCACCGTTCGATAAGGGGCCATAGACGATGTAGCTGTGGCCGGTGATCCAACCCACATCAGCCGTACACCAGAAGACATCCTCATCCCGGATGTCGAAGATCCACTGGAAGGTGAGGTGGGCCCAGAGGTTGTAGCCGGCGGTGGTGTGCACCACGCCCTTGGGCTTGCCGGTGGAACCGGAGGTGTAAAGCACGAACAGGCGGTCCTCGCTGGCCATCGGCTCAGCGGGGCAGTCGGCACTCTGACCCTCCACCAGGTCATGCCACCACTGGTCGCGACCAGAAACCATCTCCACGTCCTGCTTGGTGCGCTGCACCACAAGCACGCCCGTCACCGAGGGGCAGGCGCCATTGGCCAGCGCCGCATCCACCGCGGGCTTGAGTGACACCGGCTTGTCCTTGCGGAAGCCACCATCAGCGGTGATCACCGCTTTCACTTCGCCGTCGTTGAGACGGTCCCTCAGTGCTTCTGCGGAAAAGCCACCGAACACAACTGAATGGGGAGCACCGATGCGAGCACAAGCGAGCATGGCGATCGCCGCCTCCGGCACCATCGGCATGTAGAGCGCCACAAGGTCACCCTTGCCGATGCCCATGGCTTTGAGACCATTGGCGGCTTTGCATACCTCGGCATGCAGTTCCTGGTAGGTGAACCGGCGCACATCCCCCGGCTCGCCTTCCCAGATCAATGCTGTTTTCTGTGCTGTTGGCCCATCGAGATGACGGTCCAGGCAGTTGTAGGAGAGGTTGGTGGTGCCGCCCTCAAACCAACGCGCGAACGGGGGGTTCGACCAATCCAGCACGGTGTGGAAGGGCTCGAACCAATGCAGTTCTCGCCGGGCGGCCTCACCCCAGAACGCATCAGGATCGTTTTTGGCGACATCGGCCATGGACCGGTAAGCCTCGAGGCTGCCGATGCGGGCTTTGGCGGCGGTGTCTGCTGGCGGCTCGAACACCCGCTGCTCCTGCAGCACGCTTTCGATGGTGGTGTTGGCGTCGGTCACAGCAGACTGCGCAGTGCTTCTCCTCGAAGGGTAAGGAGCAGGACCCCGCTTGATCCAGGTCCCGTATCAATCCGTCGGACGATGATGCAGTCGATGCGAAAGGATTGAGCTAGGCATCGCCGATCCGGGATGAAACTGCCACCTGCCGCTTGCCTGTTCGATCTGGATGGACTTCTGCTCGACACCGAGCCGCTGCATGGCCGTGGCTGGAAGGAAGCCGCGGCCCACTTCGGCACCCAGCTGAGCGAGGCCCAGTTGATGCAGTTGAAGGGCCGTCGCCGACTCGACTGTGCGACCCAGGTGGATGCATGGCTGGCCGAACCTGTGGGCATGGATGCCCTGTTGGCGGTGCAGCAGCCGATCGTTCGTGCCCTGCTTCCGGATGCTGCCCCGATGCCTGCCGCCCAAGAGCTTGTGACGCATTGCCATAAGCGGGACATCCCCATGGCGCTTGTCACCAGCAGCAGCCGCGACGCGGTTGAATTCAAAGCAGCCCCCCATCCCTGGCTTGAGCAGATCCAGGAAAGGGTCTATGGCGACGATCCCGACCTTGATGCGGGCAAACCCGACCCTGCACCCTTCCGGCTTGCCGCCCAACGCCTAGGCCTCCACCCCAACCACTGCTGGGCCCTGGAGGATTCCCAGGCCGGCTGCAAATCAGCCCATGGCGCCGGCTGTCAGGTCTGGCTGGTGAGCCCCAAGGGATCAGACCAAGCCAACCTGAACACCAACCCCTGTTCCATCAACAGCCTGTCTGTTGTGTTGAGGCTGTTGTCTTGAGGTTTTGGCTTAGTACAGACGGCTGAGGACGAAGTCCGGCAGTTCCATCAAGGCGCGTTGCGCCGCAGATTCCGGCAGCCAGGCGATTGATTCACGGGATTCGCGGGCAAAGGTTTCCGCAAGCTCACGGGTGCGTTCAATCGCCTTGGAGGCCCGCACCATCTCCAGCGCCTTGTCCAGATCACCGGGCTCGGAGAACTGGCGATCGATCAACGGCTGCAGCGATGGGTGCTCCTCAAGGGCATAGAAGGTGGGCGCGGTGAGGTAGCCGCTGGCGAGATCACTGGCTGCGGGCTTGCCGAGCTGCTGGTCGTTTCCGGTGAAATCGAGGATGTCGTCAACCACCTGGAAGGCCAGACCCAGCTGGCGGCCGAATTGGTAGAGGCTGTCGAGCTGGGTCGGCGAGCAACCGCTGAGTACACCTGCAGCACGGCAGCTGTTGGCAATCAAGGATGCCGTCTTGCAATAGCTCTTTTCGAGGTAAGTCTCAAAGGTTTGGGACGTGTCGAAGCGGTAGAGGCCCTGCTTCACCTCCCCATCCGCGAGATCCATGATCACGCGGCTGAGCAGCTTCACCACGTCGAGGTCATCGAGGTTGGCGAGGTGCCAGCTGGCCTGGGCAAAGAGAAAGTCACCGGCGAGAACGGCAACGCGAGCGTCAAAACGGCTGTGGACCGTGTCCACACCACGCCGCGTGGAAGCCTCATCCACCACGTCGTCGTGAACGAGCGAGGCCGTGTGGATCATTTCTGTGATCTCGGCCAGGCGGCGATGGCGGGGCGAGAGATCTCCTTGCTCTGAGAGGGCCCGCGACAGCAGAAGAACAATGCCGGGACGCAAACGCTTGCCGCCGGCACTGAACAGATGTTCCGCAGCAGCCTGAAGAATGGGGTGTCCAGCTCCAATCAGGCTGCGCAGGTCTCCGAGCAGGATTTCAAGATCTGTCTCTACCGGTTGGAGTAGCTCGGTAACGGTGCTCATGACTCCCCTCGGCGCCGCGATCCTAGTGGTCCCACGCTCAGTCCTGCAGCAGCTGAAGGCTGACGTCAGGCCGCTGGCCCAGCCAAGGGGTGGCACGCATCGCGAAGCCATCGGGGTCAGCGGTGACGCAGAAGCGGCAACTCTCCAGGGAAAATGGACGTGGGACAGCCGAAATCGGCCCCGGTGCCCCCAAAACAGCATCCAGTTGACGGGCCACCCCAATGGCCGGGTCAATGATCTGGACGGACTCCGGCAGAAGCTGACGCAACAGTGGAACCATCAAGGGGTAATGGGTGCAACCCAGCACGATCGACTCCACGGAAGCCGCCAGCAAGGGTTCGAGATAGGCCTGGGCCGCATGGCGAAGGTCATCGCTGTTCATATCCCCGGCTTCGATCAGGGGAACAAAGGCAGGACAGGCCTGCTCAATCACCATCGACCCAGGGTGAAGCGCTTCGATGCTGGCTCGGTAGGCCGAAGAGGCCACAGTGGCTGGTGTGGCCAGCACTCCAACACGGCGTGTTTCCACCATCGCGGCGGCGGCGCCGATCAGACCGATCACCGGGGCCCCGGCCTGCCCCTCGGCCACATCCCTCGCCAGGGCATTGGTGGTGTTGCAGGCCATCACCACCGTGGAGACCTTTTGGTCGCGCAACCAACCCACCACTTCAGCGGCGATGCGCCGAATGTCATCCGGTTGACGGTTCCCGTAGGGAACCCGGGCTGTGTCACCGAGGTAGACGCAGGGCACCGATCCATGGCGTTCGAGCACCCGGCACAGCACCGTCAAGCCGCCCAGGCCGCTGTCGAAGAACCCCAGCAGTTGCGGCGTCATCGCACCTCCTGCTTCAGATAGTTGAGGATGCCGGCCGCCAGGGCCAAGGCCAGGCGGCGGCGATGGTCAGCGTTGGCCAGCCGCGGCGCGTCAATCGCCCCGGTGACAAATCCCATCTCCACCAGAGCCGAAGGCATGGTGCTGCGCCGGATCACGAAGAAGCGGCCGCGTCTGACGCCGCGATTCGGTGTTCCGGGGGACACATCCATCATCTGCTGCTGCAAATAGGACGCCAGACGTCCAGAACGGGGGTCCGAGAAGAAGAACGTCTCGATCCCGTTCACATCCGGACGGTTCATGCTCAGGGCATTGGCATGGATGCTCACGAAAGCCGTGGCCCCGCTGCGATTTGCCAGGGACACCCGCGGCGGCAGGTCCACATCCACCTCCCGCGTGCGGGTCAAGCGCACGTCCACGCCCCTGGCCCGAAGCAGATCAGCCACCTGCAGCGACACATCCAGAACCACGTCGGTCTCGCGCAGACCGCGAATGCCTATAGCCCCAGGATCAGGGCCTCCATGGCCGGGGTCGATGACGATGCGATAGCGGTTGCGGGCGACCGTTGGCAACCCGGAAGGATCCACCGGCGTTCGGGTGGGACGGAATCCACCGGGTGGGAGCCAGGCCGTGGCACGACCGGTGAGATCGCCTTCACCAAAATCATCCAAGCCGCGGGTGGGCAGGCCGGTGAACACCAGTTCCCAGCGATCCGGAGCGGTTCCACGCAGGCGCAGATCGTTGGGGTTGAGATCCACATCAGGGCGGAATTCCACCACCAGACGGGTGGCACCGGCACGGGGTTTGCCCAACCGAATCTCACGGACTGCACCCCGTCCGGCCAGGCGACGCGGGAACCTCAGCTCACCAGGGATATCAATCCAGACCCTGGTGCCGCGGCCATCGCTGGCGGCCTGAAAAAACGCCTCCAAACGAGCATTCCGGCTGGTGCGCAGCTTGAGGACCCCCTGCTCGGTGAAAGCCCAGGCGGCCAATGCACTGGCGGCTCGGGCAGGCAATGCCTGAGTGAAGGCAGTGCACTGCAGGGCCGCGGCCAAAAGCCAGGCCAGCCGTCGAGACGACGCCGGAACCATGGCGCTCAGAACAGAGCGGGTTGGCGGTGCCGAAGGCTCGGCATCTGACCCCGAACATGGCCGAGGTGACTCGTGTTGACCGGAGCAATGGCAGCTCCAGCCTGCACACCTGCATCAGCAAGGACCGTTCCCCAGGGATCAATCACCAGGGCGTGGCCATGGCTTTGCCGCCGACCGTGATGCACACCGGTCTGGGCCGGAGCCAGTACATAGGCCGTGTTCTCAATGGCCCTGGCCTGCAGAAGCACCTGCCAGTGGTCTTTTCCGGTGAAGGCTGTGAATGCCGCAGGAATCATCAGCAGGTCTGCGCCGGCACCGACGAGATGGCGATAGAGCTCAGGAAACCGCACGTCGTAGCAAATGGACAGCCCCACCTTGCAGAGACCGGGAATCTCAACCACCGGAGGCAAATCCCTACCTGGGTTCACCGTTGCCGACTCGCGATAGGTGTTGCCGTCCGGCAGGTCGACATCAAAGAGGTGAATTTTGTCGTAACGGCCCAGGAGCATGCCGTCACGGTCAACGAGCTCAGCGCGGTTCAGGGTTCGCGATCCATCACCCACCGGCACGGGAAAGCCTCCGCCGAGCAGCGCCACCTGATAGCGACGCGCCATGGTCACCAGAAAGCGACTGGTCTGCTCAGCCAGGGTCGGGGCCAACTCCAGGCGGCGGGTGTCTTCACCCATAAAGGCGAAGTTCTCCGGCAGGCCGATCAGCTCGGCACCACGGCGGGCAGCCAGGTCGATCTGCTCTTCAGCCGCATTGAAGTTGAGCTCTGGATCCTGACCGCTCGTCAGCTGGACAGCAGCCGCCAGGAAGTCGCTCACATGCACTGATCAGATATGCAGATTTTAATGAGGGTCAGGCCGCCCGAAGCACCCCAGGCTCGACCTGTGTCGGAACGACACTCAGCTGATCAAGCCCGGCACAGCAGCGGAAATCAGCGTCGTGATCGCCAAGGCGAATCAAGCGCTGACCGTGGGTCGCCGTGCGCAGACAGGCCTCAGGATCGGATTGCCACTGACGCCAGAGTGAGACGGCCGAGGTGAGTTCGTCATTGGCGGCGCTGCTCTCGGTGGGATCCAGCTCCAGCAAGCGATGCCCCAAGGCACCAGCGGCCAGGGAATCCTCGAGGGAGTAGGCCCCCTCCCAACCGCTGCCGACAATCGCCACGTGGCTGGGTTGCTTGGCCAGCAAGCGCTGGGCCACGGCCTCGCGGTTCGGCAACGCCGCCGTTAGCAGCAGGGGAACCTCGCGGACACGATCGAGAGCGCGGGTGCCATTGGTGGTGCTCATGAACAGGCGCTTACCAGCCACCTGCTCCGGCGTCACAGCAACGGGTGAATTACCCAGATCAAACCCCTCGAGCATCTGCCCACCGCGCTCACCAAGCAGCAGACGCGAATCGGCAGGCCACCCCGCTGCCGCAGCGCGCAGGTCGTCGAGGCTGGCGAAAGCCTGCACCGCCTCAGCGCCGTTGTGCAGTGCCCAGGCAATGGTGGTGGTAGCCCGCAGCACGTCAATCACCACCGCCGCATCAGGGCGAAGGTCCTGCGGCATCTCTGCCGGCACATGAAAGTAGGAGATCTGCATGGCCACGCTGAACACCGGCGTGCGACACAGTACCGAGACCGCTTGCGCCGAGACCGTCATCCCATGGCCCTGTTCCAATCCGGTCCGGCCACCCGAGATCTGCAGGGCTTTCTCAAGCTGCTTGAGGACCGAGGCCAGCTGCGACGAATCACGGCACCGGTGGACCCCGACCTTGAGCTGGCAGCCATTGCCGACCGGGTGCTGAGCCAAGGAGGGCCCGCCCTGCTCTTCGAGAACGTGATCGGCTCGTCGATGCCAGTGGCCGTCAACACCCTCGGCACCGTCGAACGGGTGGTGTGGAGCATGGGCCTCGAACGGGCCGAGCAGCTGGAGGAGCTGGGGTCACGCCTGGCCCTGCTGCAGCAACCCCGCCCCCCCAAGGGGCTGAACGAAACCAAACAATTCGCCCGGGTTTTCTGGGATCTGGTCAAGGCCAAGCCCGACCGAGACCTCACACCCCCCTGCCGGCAGCAGGTGTTCCGTGGTGATGAGGTCGATCTCAACAACATCCCGCTGATCCGGCCCTGGCCCGGTGATGCCGGGGGCGTGATCACGCTTGGACTGGTGATCACCAAAGACCCTGAAACCGGTGTCCCCAACGTGGGCGTCTACCGACTTCAGAGGCAGTCGGTGAACACGATGACCGTGCACTGGTTGAGCGTGCGCGGCGGTGCCCGCCACCTGCGCAAAGCCGCCGCCATGGGAAAGAAGCTGGAGGTGGCGGTGGCCATCGGTGTACACCCGCTGCTGGTGATGGCCGCAGCAACACCGATCCCTGTGCAGCTGAGCGAGTGGCTGTTCGCAGGCATCTATGCCGGAGAAGGGGTTCGTCTAGCCCCCTGCAAAACCATCGACCTGCAGGTGCCCAGCCACAGCGAAGTGGTGCTGGAGGGAACGATCACTCCAGGGGAAGTGCTGCCGGATGGCCCCTTCGGAGATCACATGGGCTTTTACGGCGGTGTGGAGGACTCACCTTTGGTGCGCTTCCACTGCATGACCCAACGGCGGGACCCGGTGTTTCTCACCACCTTCAGCGGACGTCCTCCTAAGGAGGAAGCGATGCTGGCCATCGCGCTGAACCGGATCTACACGCCGATCCTGCGGCAGCAGATTCCAGAGATCACCGACTTCTTTCTGCCGATGGAAGCGCTCAGCTACAAGCTGGCGGTGATCTCGATCGACAAGGCCTATCCGGGGCAGGCAAAACGTGCTGCCATGGCCTTCTGGAGTGCCCTGCCGCAATTCACGTACACCAAGTTTGTTGTGGTGGTGGACAGTCACATCAACGTGCGCGACCCGCGTCAGGTGGTCTGGGCCATCGCTGCCCAGGTGGATCCCCAGCGCGACCTGTTCACTCTGGAAAACACCCCCTTCGACACCCTGGACTTCGCCAGCGAGCAATTGGGCCTCGGGGGACGCCTGGCCATTGATGCCACAACCAAGGTGGGACCCGAGAAAAATCACGAGTGGGGTGAACCCCTCAGCCGTCCGGCGGATCTGGAACAACGGGTCAGCGACCGCTGGGCCGAACTGGGTCTGGAGGACCTCGGCAACGATGACCCCGACCCCAGCCTGTTCGGCTATGCCCTCGATCGCCTGATTCAGGGCCTGAAGACCGGCCAATAGGATCAGCCCAACGACGAAACAACCTTGAGCGGCACAGGCCAATCCGACGACCCCCGTGAGCTCAAGGCCGGAGGCAGCCTCCAAGGACGGGTGAAGGTCCCGGGCGATAAATCGATCTCGCACCGATCACTGCTGTTTGGCGCCATCGCGGAGGGAACGACAACGATTGACGGGCTGCTTCCGGCTGAAGACCCCCTGAGCACAGCCGCTTGCCTGCGGGCCATGGGCGTCAGAATCAGCCCGATCACCGATGGCGGCATTGTCACCGTGGAAGGCGTGGGCCTGGACGGATTGCAGGAACCCGCAGAAGTGCTCGACTGCGGCAACTCAGGCACGACGATGCGACTGATGCTGGGCCTGCTGGCAGGCCGCGACGGTCGCCATTTTGTGCTGGATGGCGATGCCTCCCTGCGCCGCCGCCCGATGCGTCGGGTGGGGCAACCGTTGGCCTCGATGGGTGCGGATGTGCGGGGCCGTGATGGGGGCAACCTCGCGCCGCTGGCGGTGCAAGGGCGCAAGTTGAAAGGAACGGTGATCGGCACTCCGGTGGCCAGTGCTCAGGTGAAATCGGCACTGCTGCTGGCTGCGCTCACGGCCGGGAGCCCCACCACGGTGATCGAACCGGCCCAGTCTCGCGATCACAGCGAACGGATGCTGAAGGCCTTTGGCGCCGACCTGAGCGTGGGCGGCGAAATGGGACGGCACATCAGCGTGCGTCCCGGCGCCACCCTGCATGGCCAGAACGTGGTGGTCCCCGGCGACATCAGCTCGGCGGCCTTCTGGCTTGTGGCTGGAGCCCTGATCCCAGGCGCCGATCTCACCATCGAAAACGTGGGGCTGAACCCGACACGCACCGGAATCCTGGAGGTGTTGGAGCAGATGGGTGCCCAAATCGAGGTGCTCAACCCCCGCGATGTGGCGGGCGAACCGGTGGGCGATCTTCGGGTGACCCACGGGCCGTTGAAACCCTTCAACTTTGGCGAGGAGATCATGCCCCGCCTTGTGGACGAGGTGCCAATCCTCAGCGTCGCCGCCTGTTTCTGCGAGGGCGAAAGCCGGATCAGTGGAGCGTCTGAACTGCGGGTGAAGGAAACCGATCGGCTGGCGGTGATGGCACGTCAGCTCAAGGCCATGGGGGCCGACATTGACGAACATGAGGACGGCATGACCATCCGCGGCGGTCGACCGCTCAAGGGCGCCGTGCTGGACAGCGAAACCGATCACCGGGTGGCGATGAGCCTTGGCGTGGCAGCCATGCTCTCCGACGGCAACTCCAGCCTGGCGAGAAGCGAAGCCGCAGCCGTGTCGTATCCCTCGTTCTGGGACGAACTTGAACGGCTCCGCTGCTGAGCTCGGTGGGCTCCGCGTCTATCCGACGGCGGATGGCAGCTTCAGCCTGCACAGTGATCACTTCGGAGAGGCCTTTCACAATTCTGCCGGGGCCCTGAATGAGGCACGGGCCAAGTTCGTGCAACCCGCGGAGCTGCAGCGCTTCGGCAGCGGCTCTGACCTAAGGATCCTGGATGTGTGCCTGGGGCTCGGTTACAACACGGCCGCTGTGCTGGAGGCCTTGCCGACGGCTGGGCCGAAGCTCGAGTGGTGGGGGCTTGAGCTGGACCGCCGCCCCCTGGAACAAGCCTTGGAGCAGGCGAGCTTCCAATGCCTCTGGTCAGCCCGTGTGCTGGCGAGGCTTGAAGCCATTCGCGACCACGGCGGCTGGCAGGAGAACAACAGCTGGCAGGAGAACAACAGCCAAGGGATCCAGCTCTGGGGCGATGCCCGATCGATGCTCCAGCAGATACCTGAGTCAGTTCGCTTTGACCTGGTGCTGTTGGACGCCTTTTCCCCCCAGCGCTGCCCGGAACTGTGGAGCGAGGAATTCCTGGGAGCCCTAGCGCGTCGCTTGGCGCCACAGGGACGGTTGCTCACCTACAGCCGTTCGGCCGCAGTGAGGGCCAGCCTGAAGCGAGCGGGCTTGAGCTTGTTTTCACTGCTGCCGGCCCCGGGCGAACGGGTGGGGTGGAGCAGCGGCACGTTGGCCACACCCGCAGACTCCGGTTGTCCTCCAAACGGCCCCGGTTGGCGCCCCCTCTCGGCGATGGAGTGGGAACACCTGCAGACGCGAGCGGCCGTGCCGTTTCGCGATCCCCAGAGCAATGCCACGACTGAGGGCATCCTTGAGCGCCGCCGCCTTGAACAGGAGCATTGCGGTTACGAACCCACAAATGCCTGGCAGAGACGCTGGCGCAGGGACAGTCCGTCCTGAGCCCGGTAGATTCCGCCCGTCCTCCCCTCGCTCCGCATGCTCGCCGTAGCCGTTCTGGCCGCTGGAAAAGGCACCCGCATGAAGAGCGCACTCCCGAAAGTGCTCCAACCCCTGGCGGGAGCCACCCTGGTGGAACGGGTGCTCGCCAGTGCCGGGAATCTGCAACCGGAACGGCGGCTGCTGATCGTGGGGCATCAAGCCGAACGGGTGGAGCAGCAGCTGGCTCCGCTCGGCGGCCTGGAATTTGTTCTGCAGCAGCCCCAGAACGGCACGGGCCATGCAGTGCAACAGCTGATTCCGTCACTTCAGGGCTTTGAGGGCGAGCTGCTCGTTCTCAACGGCGATGTGCCGCTGCTGCGAAGTGAAACGGTCGAAGCATTGGTGCAACAGCACCGGGCCAGTGGTGCCGATGTCACCCTGCTGACGGCACGGCTCGAAGATCCCACGGGTTATGGGCGTGTGTTCGCCGATGCCGACGGCCAGGTGAGCAGCATCATTGAGCATCGCGATTGCACGGACGAGCAACGCAGCAACAACCTCACCAACGCCGGGATCTACTGCTTCAACTGGACGGCCCTGGCCAACGTTCTGCCGAAACTCAGCACCGACAACGATCAGGGGGAGCTCTATCTCACCGACACGGTGGCGATGCTGCCGAAGGCCATGCACCTGGAGGTGGCCGATGCCGATGAGGTGAACGGCATCAACAACCGGCGGCAACTGGCCCAGTGCGAAGCCCTGCTGCAGCAACGGCTGCGCCACCACTGGATGGATGAAGGGGTCACCTTCATTGATCCCGACAGCTGCACCCTCAGTGAAGGCTGCAACTTCGGCCGCGATGTGGTGATCGAGCCGCAAACCCACTTCCGCGGCCGCTGCGTGATCGGCGACAACTCCCGGATCGGCCCTGGCAGCCTGATCGAGGATTCGTCGGTTGGAACCAACGTCAGTGTTGTGCACTCCGTGGTGCGAGAGGCCAAGGTCGGCAATGACGTTGCCATCGGTCCCTTTGCTCACCTGCGGCCGGCCGCCGATGTCGGCGATGGTTGCCGCATCGGCAACTTTGTGGAGGTAAAGAAAAGCCAGCTGGGGGCTGGCACCAAGGTGAACCACCTCAGCTACATCGGCGACGCCCAACTCGGGGAGAAGGTCAACGTGGGAGCCGGAACGATCACCGCCAACTACGACGGGGTGAACAAGCACCGCACCGTGATCGGCAGCAACAGCAAAACCGGTGCCAATTCAGTGCTGGTAGCCCCCATCAACGTCGGTGAACGCGCCACCATCGGTGCCGGGTCAACGATTACGAAGGATGTGGCGGATGGCGCCCTAGCCATTGGTCGTGCCCGACAAATGACCAAGGACGGCTGGGCGGATCGAAAGGTTTAATCCAGCCTTTTCAAAGGCGTGGCAACAGCGGAATCAACTGTTCCAGAGCAACACCGCGGCTGGCCTTGAGCAGCAGAACATCACCAGAGTTCAGCCAGGCTGCCAGGGGCGCTGCGGCGTCTTCCGGATTCGAAACCAACTGCAGATGGGGCAGGGATGCCGCCACTTCAGCCATCGCCTTGCCCTCCGCACCGCCATCCACCAGCACCAGACCGTCCAGGCCCAGCTGTACGGCGCGGGCGGCAACCTCTTGATGCAGCTCCAAGCTGCGGTCCCCAAGTTCCAGCATGGTGCCCAGCACAGCAAAACGTCGCCCCGGTTGAGCCGCCAGCAGCTCAAGAGCCGCCAACACCGCCTCAGGCGAGGCGTTGTAGGTCTCATCGAGGAGTGTCAAACCACCCTGCTGAAGGCGGCGGTTGCGTCCGCCCGGCACCGTCACCTGCATGCCTTGCAACACCCTGCGAGACACGCCCAACTGGTCAGCAACCGCAACGGCCAAGAGCAGGTTGCGGGCGTTGTGGCGCCCCTCCAGCTGAAGCGGGAGACGATCCGCATCGATCAGCAACTGGTCGCCGTTGATGTCTCCAACCAAATCGGATTCGACCTCGGGATCGTCAGCCAGGCGCACGCGCAGCACGCGGCCGGACCAGACCGCCGACAAGGCGGACTCCAGAAGAGGATCACCGGCGGGAATCACCACGGTCCCCTGCGGATGCAGCCCAGCCGTGATTTCACATTTGGCCGCTGCAATTGCCTCGCGGCTACCGAGACGACCGATGTGAGCCGTTCCGATGTTGGTGATCACCGCAAGATCCGGCTCGGTGCAGCGGGAGAGGCGCTCGATCTCCCCAGGCCCCCGCATGCCCATCTCAATCACGAGGGCCGCATCAGCTTCGGTGGCACCCAGAACGGTGAGGGGAACCCCAACGTCGTTGTTGTTGTTGCCTTCGCTGGCCTGAATCGCTCCCAGAGGAGCCAATGTCGCTCGAATCAACTCCCGGGTTGTGGTTTTGCCGGCTGAGCCCGTCACCGCCACCAGAGGCTTGCCGAGGGCACGGCGGTGCAGCAAGGCCAGCTGTTGATAGGCCAGCAGAGTGTCGTCCACGCGCCAATGCAACAGGCTCGAAGGCAACGGTTCAGTCCAGCTGCGGCTCACAACAGCACCCTGGACCTTGTGTTCAGGCAGTTGGGCGAGAAATTGATGACCATCGAAGCGCTCGCCCACGAGGGGGACAAAAAAATCACCCGGCTGAAGCTTTCGGCTGTCGGTGCAGACCCGTCCCACAAGGGCTTCGGATTCAAAGCTGCCGCCCTGGGGGACTCCCCAGGCATCCATCAGCTGACGAAGCGTCAGGGTCATCCCACCAACCCGAGGTCAAACAGGATCATGCCGCCCCCAACCCGAGCTGACCTCCCCAGCAGATCGCCCTGTTCATTGACCAACTGAAGACTGGCGTAATCCAGCTCGAACGCCGACTGAAGCCAACTGGAGGCGAGGGTCTGGCGCTGATCAGGCGGCAACTGCTGCCATACGCCAACAGACAACTCCAACAGCAAGCGGTCCTGCTCCGGTACGGGCTTGGCCGAACGGAGCAGACCTTCGGGGATGGACGTGTCCTGAAACAGCTCGAAGAGAGGATCGAAACTGAGGTGGGGTTGGTTGGGCTGCTCCGACTCCGATGGCTCCACGGCCGGCTCAGCATCCATCGCTTCCGGCAAGGGTGATGGCTCCTCCGCCTTGCGCTGTGGTGCCGGGATCAGCTCCGGCACGGGGAGCTCAAGGGGAGACGTGCGCTGCAGCTCAGCCGGATCCGGACGCGGGGCGGGGCGGGAATGGTCCTGCCAAAGGCGAATCCCAGCCAGCGGCAGCAGAAGCAGCAACACCAGCAGCAGCGGCCAGAAGCTGGGGGCCAGATCCCGGGGCCAGAAGCCTGGAACCGAAAGCTCGCCCTCCCGATTGCGGCGCCAGAGTTCTTGGCCCCTGAGCCGAACATCAGCGGCCATCGCCTGAAGGTTGCGGCCGAATTCCTGCCAGGGACTGACGTAAGGAGCGGGAAGATTGCCCGATGGCTCGCTGCTCTGGGGCTCAGATCGAGCCTCAGAGGAGGAGTCGGATCGGGCGGGCTCGCTCAAACTCAACTTGATCGACGACCGAAGAGACGGTTCAGGGGGTTGCGGCCGGCGGAGGTCACCTCAGCAGGGGCGCTGGCCTCTTCAGTCTGCCCCTCAGAACGGGAGGGGTCAGCAGCCTGACCCTGGGAGAACTGCTCCACAAGAGCAGCATCCGGGGTGGGTTCCTTGATGCCGCAGACGTCCTTGTACATGAGGTCGTAATCGACCGCGGAACGATCCCAGCTGTAGTCCTGATTCATGCCGCGTTTCTGCAGCTCGACCCAGCTGTCCCGGTGGCGGAAAGCTTCCCAGGCCCGCACCAGGGCTGTGTAGAAGTCAACCGGTTCAAAGCGATCGAAGCAGAAACCTGTGCCGCTGTCGGCAGCGGGGATGTGGGGCGGGACCGTGTCAACGAGACCACCCACCTTGCGAACAACGGGCACTGAGCCGTAGCGCATGGCATAGAGCTGGCTGATGCCACAGGGTTCAAAACGGCTGGGCATCAGGAAGGCATCGCTGCCGCCGTAGATCAACCGCGACAGGTCATCGTCGTAGGTGAGGAAGACGGCGCACTTGCCTGGATGACGGGATGCGAGTTGCCAGAGTCCGGATTCGAGCCCCCGGTCGCCGGTTCCCAGCACAACGATCTGGGTGTCGGTGTAGGCCAGCAGCCGATCAGCCACCTGCAGCAGCAGATCGACTCCCTTCTGGTCGACAAGGCGGCTGACCATGCCGAGGACGAAGGCGTCCTCCCGCACCTCCAGCCCCATCCGCTCCTGGAGCACCTTCTTGCAGACCGCCTTGCCGGAAAGATCGTCGGCGCTGAAGTTTGCCGGCAGGGAGCGATCGGTGGCTGGATCCCAGGCATCCAGATCAATGCCGTTGAGGATGCCGCGCAGCTTGCCCGAGACGAAGTTGAGTAGACCCTCCAGCTTTTCGCCGTATTCCGCCGTTCGGATCTCCTGGGCATAGGTGGGCGACACCGCATTGACGCGGTCGGCGTAGAGCAGCGCAGCGGCCATGGTGTGATCCCCCTGCATGTACCAGGGGCACCAGGTCATCCGATCGAGCTTCCAGCGCCAGGGACCCTGGTACTTGAGGTTATGAATGGTGAACACCGTGCTGATGTCAGGGTCCTGATGCATCCACACCGGAATCATCCCGGTGTGCCAGTCGTGGCAGTGCAGCACCTGGGGCTTCCAGACGTTCCAGGAGAATTCGGCAGCAGCACTGGCGAAGAAGGTGAAACGCCAGTCCTCGTCCTCGCCGCCGTAGATGCGCTCGGGGTCGAACACCGGGTGACCCACCAGGTAGATGGTCATCCCATTAGTAGGATGCTTCGTTTCATAGACGGCAAATTCGGTGCCCATCGTCTGGGCCCGCCAGATCGGATCCGCCGGCACGTTGAGGCGGCTCCAGAGCTTGGCGTAGCCCGGCATGATCAGGCGCACGTCGTGGCCGAGCTTGGCCAATGCCGGCGGCAGAGAGCCAACAACATCGCCCATTCCTCCAACCTTGATCATCGGGGCGCATTCCGCTGCAGCGAAGAGGATGCGCATGTCTCAGATCGGCGTTGGCGCGGCGACTTTAAGGGGAATTTCGGAATCTGTTCCGTCAGGGAAGAACCGTCACCTGAGTTCCAAGCGACACCTGGCGATACAGGGCACGCACATCCTCGTTGTAAAGCCGCACGCAGCCATGGGAAACGGCCCGTCCCACCGTCCAGCGGTGGGGGGTGCCATGGAACCCCGTGGTGGTGCATCCCTTGATCGTGATCCAGGCATCACCGTCGTGGGCATCGCGGCCGAGGCAATCGCGGTGGAAAGCGATCCAGTGGCTGCCCAAAGGGTTATTGGGACCTTGCTCCTCAACCCGCTCTCCACTCACCGGATGCACCCACACCGGATTGGGAATCTTTTGCAGCACTTCAAAACGTCCGGTGGGGGTCTCCCAGCCGGGCATGCCGATGGCCACCGGAAAGGCGTTGCGCAGCCTGCCGTTGTCGAACAGAAACACACGGCGACGGCCGCGCAGCATCACCACATGGCGACTGCTATTGCCACGCAGATCCTGAGGCAGTGAAGCCAGGCCTGCCGTCACGGAATCCTCAGCCGCCGCCTGCAGCAGGGCCAGCGGTTCCGGCGGGGGGAGAGGGAGCATCCCCGTCAGGGTAACCAGCCTGTCTCGGAAAAATCCGGAGACCGCTTTTCAAGGAAGGCATTGCGACCTTCCACGGCTTCTTCGGTTCGATAAAAGAGATGGGTGGCGTTGCCAGCCAGCTCCTGCAGCCCGGCGAGGCCATCGGTTTCGGCATTGAATGCGGCCTTGAGGCAACGGATGGCCGTGGGGCTGTGCTGCAGCACCTCGCGGGCCCAGCGCACCCCCTCCGCCTCCAACTGCTCCAACGGCACCACGGCGTTGACGAGCCCCATGTCCAAAGCCTCCTTGGCGCCATAACGGCGGCAGAGAAACCAGATTTCACGGGCCTTGCGCTGGCCAACCACCCGCGCCAGGTAGCCCGCACCGAAGCCGCCATCAAAACTGCCGACCTTGGGACCGGTCTGGCCGAACACAGCGTTGTCGGCGGCGAGGCTGAGGTCGCAGAGCAGATGCAACACCTGGCCACCGCCCATGGCGTAGCCGGCCACCAAACCGATCACCACCTTGGGCAGGCTGCGGATGATGCGCTGCAGATCGAGCACGTTCAGGCGCGGCAGACCGTCCTCACCGACGTAACCGCCGTCGCCGCGAACACTCTGGTCGCCGCCGGAACAGAAGGCGTAGCCACCATCAGCGGCTGGGCCAACGCCGGTGAACAGCACCACACCGATGTCACGGTCATCCCGGATGCGCGTGAAGGCATCACAGAGCTCCATCACCGTCTGCGGGCGGAAGGCGTTGCGCTTGGCGGGGCGGTTGATGGCCACACGGGCCAGGCCGTCCGCGCAACGGTCCACCAGGATGTCCTGGTAGCTGCCCCACGGTGTCCATTGCGCGGTTGACGCACCGGGGAGCACCTGACGCATGTCACTCATCGGGCTCAGAGCTCAGTGCCCTCATTCTGAGCAGCGGCGCGCAACTGCTGGCGCAAGGCAGCATCACGGCCGCGGTTGCTGCACAACCGCAATAACACCGGCCGTTGCTGCGACAAGCCCCAGGCCAAGGCCTCCTGCAAATCCTCCAGACAGGCCACCTGGCGGCCAGGGACGCCATGGGCTGCCGCCAGGGCCAGGGGGTCCACCTGCTGGGGCATGGCGAAGAGCGATTCGAAGCCCGGTGTGGCAATGGGCAGCTGCTGAAAAATGCCGCCACCGCCATTGTCGATCAGCAGCACCAGCAGAGGTGGAGGTGCAGCAGCGGACGAGGCATGCAGCCAACCGTTGCTGTCGTGCAGCAGGGCCAGATCACCGGTCACCAGCGCCAACGGACCGAGATTCGCCGCCAGACCCATGGCGAGCGACAAGGTGCCGTCGATGCCCGAGGCCCCACGGAAGCTGAAGCAACGGTGGCGGCCGCAGGCAGGCCCGCCCCAGGTCAACCAGTCGCGCACCGGTGAACTGGCGGCCAGCATCACCGGCAGCTGCTCCGGCAAAAGCTGGGGGAGCCAGTAGGCCAGAGCGGGCTCATTGACGGCGCCATGCAAGGGCAGCTGGGTCTCAAGCCACGGCGAAAGATCATTGGTGCCAACCGATGGTTTGGTCGCCTGTTTCAGACCAGGCTGTTGAGCGATCCAGGCGGCCATGCCCCCCGACCATTGGCTGGCCATCTGCAAAGGATCCAGCGGCCTTGGATCTCCTTCAGTGATCAACAGCTGGGGGCCCTGATGGCGCTGAAGCCATGCCTCTAGCCGCCGGCTGGCTGGCATCGGTCCCAGCCGCAACACCTGCGCATCGTCAGGCAGGCTCAGCCGATTGAGCTGCAGCTCCCAGTGCTCGATGCGGTTGGGGCAATCGGGGGCCAGGGCGGCAAGGGGATCGGCCAGCAGAGGCCAACCGCTGAGGTCGAGCCAGCGATGCAGTGCCTGTTGATGGGCCTGCAAGGCGGGCGAGAGGCCACGCCAGGGACCCGCAATCACAACCCCTGGCCGCTCTGGATCGAGGCGAGGCGCAAGCCTGATCCCTGGCGAAGGCTCTGGGCAAGCCGTGGGCGGGAGCGCAGCCGAAGCCAGCTGTTGTTGCTGCTCAAGCGTGGTGTGCAGCGGCTCCTCGAAGGGCAGGTTGAGGTGAACCGCTCCTGGCGGCCCAGTGCCTGAACCCTGAGCTTGCTGCCAGGCCTGAGCCGCCAGGGCATTGAGGGTGTCGTTTGCCTGCGTGTGGATGCCGTTTGCCGCTCCACTGCCGAACCAGCGGCAGGCCGCGAGCAGAAAAGATTCCTGATTAACCGTCTGGTTAGCGCCGCAGTTTTTGAGCCGGAGGGGGCGATCCGCCGTGAGCAGCAGCAAGGGCTGACAGGAGCGGTCCGCCTCTACCGCAGCGGATAGCAGGTTGGCCACCGCGGTGCCGGAGGTGGTGACCACTGCCACGGCACGGCCATGGGCAGTCGCCATGCCGAGGGCCAGAAACGCGGCTGAGCGCTCGTCGATGGCCGTGACCAACTGCAGCTTCGCCTGGTTCGCCAGCACTCCCGCCGCTGTTGCCAGAGGACCGGAACGGCTGCCAGGGCAGAGCACCAGCTGCTTCAGCCCCTGAAGACATAGAGCCTCAAGAAGCGTGAGGGCCGCCTGCAAATTGGCGCGAGCGATGGTCAGTGCAGCAGGCCAGGCTGGTGTGATCTTCGGTCAACGATGACCCAACCCACGACACCCGCTCCAGAAGAAGACAGCAAGGGCTTCTGGCGCAATCTGATTCTCTGGGCCCTGCTGGCGCTGCTGCTGCGCTGGTTGGTGGTGGAACCACGCTGGATTCCCTCCGGCTCGATGCTGCCCACCCTGCAGCTGCAGGACCGCATCCTTGTGGAGAAAGTGAGGCCCCGACTGGCCCGCAGCCGCCACAGCCATCTGCACCGGGGCGATGTGGTGGTCTTCACCCCGCCCGAGCAGCTCGTGGCCGCTGGCTACGACGCCTCCGCTGCGTTGATCAAACGGGTGGTGGGACTGCCTGGCGATCAGCTGGACGTGCACGACAGCAGGCTGTTCCGCAACGGCGAACCGGCGGCAGAACCCTGGTTGGCGGAACCGATCAACTACGAAATGGCCCCGATCACCGTGCCAGCAGATCAGCTGTGGGTGATGGGGGACAACCGCAATGCCAGCCTCGATTCCCACCTCTGGGGATCACTGCCGGAGAACAATGTGTTGGGCACGGCGGTCTGGCGGTATTGGCCGCTGCAGAGGTTCGGTCCGTTACGGATCACCGACAGCAGCGATGCCGGTTGATTACGAGTGCCTGCGTTAAGGTCAAGTCCGTGATGAACATCACAGGCGAATGTTTAACCCCGAGTTTCTGACAACTGACAGCAGTGATGGTCAAGCGGGGAACAGCCTGATTCAGTACCTGCAAGAGCAGTCGCCTGACACCCTGCAGCGGGTCGCCAAATCAGCAAGCAACGATATTCAAGACATCATTCGCCACAACGTTCAGGGCCTGCTGGGAATGCTTCCCGGAGAGCACTTTGAGGTAAAGGTGACGGCCAACCGCGACAACCTCGCCAACATGTTGGCCTCGGCAATGATGACCGGCTATTTCCTGCGCCAGATGGAACAGCGCAAGGAGCTCGAAGAGACCCTGTTCGCTGACGAACAGATGGCAATCGAGCCGGAAGACGAACTCAAGCTTTGATCACTGGCTGATCAGGCACGACGCCGAGATCGATCAAACGCTGATCAATGGATCCCAGAAACTCCCAGTTTTCTGAACTGGGAGCCCAGTCCCGCTGTTGCAACGACAAGATCAGTTGTTGCACTGTCTCGGGTGTGAATGTGACCGGCGCGCTGTAGTGAGCCGGCACCAGCCAACGCAGCTCAGCCCGTCCGCTCAACTCCTGCAGCCATCGCAACAGAGCCTCCTTAGCTCTGGGCAACACCAACCGCTCAAGCACTGGGGCCACCTGCAACTTGGGCGCTTCTTCGCCGATCAAGCCATCGGCAGCCGCCTGCCAACCGGCCTTCCAACGGAAGGGGTAGATGCCGAAGTGGGCCTTGAGGGAGCGGAGCCCGGGCTTGAACGCATCCCGCAGCAACTCCGGCAGCGCAGGCACCTCAAGTGGTTCCGGCCTCAGGTAGGAGGCAAACAGCACCAGCCGGGCCCAGCCGCGGCGGCGTGCTTCCGCTGAATCGGTGAGGGGCTCATCGCCGCGTTCGCGGGCATGGAACAACAGCGGCGTTGGATCGAGGTCGAACAGGGCCGGAGCTTCAGCACTGATGCCCACAAGGGCGTCGGTCACCAACAGAGCCCCTGACGGGCGATGCAAACAGGAGACTTCCTGGAAACGGCCGACGCCAAGATCGAGCGGTCCTAGGGAGAACCACTCACAAACATCGCCATGGGGAAGGCCATCGTCGAACAACACCTTGGTGCGGCGCGCTGGCACACCCAGCCAGGCCAGGGGCAACTGCACCGGAAAGCTCCACTGCCCCGGACACACCCAGATGTCCGCATCTGGGAAGGCGCGGGCCAAGGGACCGAGGGGAAGCTTGTGCTCCAACCCAGAGGCGGTGGGCAGCACGATCGTGCGCACGGGGCCGTGTTGTTGTTCTAACCCGGCGATGGCTTGGCGCACTTCACCGGTGGGCGGAAGAGGGTTCACCAGCATTAAGCCGCCGGGCACCTTGGCCACGGTGAGCCGCACCGGCACGGCCACGTAATACACCCCCTGCAGCTGCTCCAGGCTCCAGAGCTGACCAGGGATCAGCTCACTGAACAGCGTGCGGCGACGGCCATAGGGATATAGCGGCAGCAGCGGCCAGAAACCCCAGCGCTGATCCGCAGGATTCACACCAGCTCTAGCCACCACACTCCACATCAGTGCAGTGATTCTGCAGAAAAATGAATCAGGCCATTCTTCAGGCCGGTTTCTTCATCCCAAATCGCTATGCCCACACGGCAAGCAGACGGGTGCAAAGAACACTCAGATTCCTTGCCCAACGCACACCGCTGATCAGCTGATAAGCCCGACCTATCGATCCCATCAGGAGTGCTCGGACTGAGTGTCGTGTCGGCGCCGCAAACTTCCTTTACATTGACGCTGTCGGGCTAACCGACCTTTCTTATCTGCCACCGGGATTCGTCCCACCGGCTTCTTTCCGTTCTCATGACCACCACCCTCCAGCAGCGCTCCGGCGCTTCCAGCTGGCAGGCCTTCTGTGAGTGGGTCACCTCCACCAACAACCGTCTGTATGTCGGTTGGTTCGGTGTGCTGATGATCCCCACACTGCTGGCTGCCACCATCTGTTTCGTCATCGCTTTCGTCGCCGCTCCTCCGGTTGATATCGATGGCATCCGCGAGCCTGTCGCTGGCTCCCTGATCTACGGCAACAACATCATCTCTGGTGCTGTTGTTCCTTCCAGCAACGCCATCGGCCTGCACTTCTACCCCATCTGGGAAGCTGCTTCCCTCGATGAGTGGCTGTACAACGGCGGCCCTTATCAGTTGGTTTGCTTCCACTTCCTGATCGGCATTTCCGCCTACATGGGTCGTCAGTGGGAACTCTCCTACCGCCTGGGCATGCGCCCTTGGATCTGCGTCGCCTACAGCGCTCCGCTGTCTGCAGCGATGGCTGTTTTCCTGGTTTACCCCTTCGGTCAGGGTTCCTTCTCTGATGGCATGCCCCTGGGCATCTCCGGCACCTTCAACTTCATGTTGGTGTTCCAGGCCGAGCACAACATCCTGATGCACCCCTTCCACATGCTGGGCGTCGCAGGTGTTTTCGGCGGCAGCCTGTTCTCCGCCATGCACGGCTCCCTGGTGACCTCCTCCCTGGTGCGTGAAACCACCGAGAGCGAGTCCCAGAACTACGGCTACAAGTTCGGCCAAGAGGAAGAGACCTACAACATCGTGGCTGCCCACGGTTACTTCGGTCGCCTGATCTTCCAATACGCCTCCTTCAACAACAGCCGTAGCCTTCACTTCTTCCTGGCTGCCTGGCCTGTTGTCGGCATCTGGTTCACCGCCCTCGGCGTGTCAACCATGGCCTTCAACCTGAACGGCTTCAACTTCAACCAGTCCATCCTTGATGGTCAGGGCCGCGTCCTGAACACCTGGGCTGATGTGCTGAACCGTGCCGGCCTCGGCATGGAAGTGATGCACGAGCGCAACGCTCACAACTTCCCCCTCGACCTGGCTGCTGCTGAGTCCACTCCTGTGGCTCTGCAAGCTCCTGCCATCGGTTGATCTGGAATCAACAAACGATTCAGATCAACTGAATCGGAAAGCCCCCTCCTCGGAGGGGGCTTTTTGTTGTGCAGGCAGTTCTTGGAGTCGGATCAACCGCGATCAGGTAACGCCAACACTGCCTGGAACGACTAATCCAATCACCGCCAAAGAGATGGGCCGACCTTCCTGTTAGGTCAACGACCTCTCCCGAAAGGCGCATCAGTAGTGATTCAAGAGATTCACTTTTCCCTCACCAGAAGGGGGAGGTGATGGTCCACTGTGGAGAGGACCTTCGGTCCGAGGACCCAGCGAGAGAACTCAACAACCAAATCTCGGAGCTTCAAGCCCGGGTTGCCTTCCCACAGCACTGGAGCAGCGGAGAGCATGAGCAGCACATCGAAAGGCTCCGCCAGCTCACCTACGAAAAAAGCCGTCTGATCGATCGATCAGGCTACTCTCCCATGGGGCGAACTCATCACTGAAGAACTCTCCTACAAGTCGGTTGGCGCGTGGCTTGTCAATGAGCCACAGCAGCTTTATTACCAATTCACCGCTGCCAAGGATGGCTCTCAAGGCGAGTCGATCGTCATGCGCAGCTTCCATTGGCGACCACCTGACGACCCGATTCCTCAGGGGAGTCAACTGATGACACGACAAGAGGCGCTGGAAAAATGGAATGCACTCAAATCAATGGGTTGGAGGCGCTGCGCCGGTCCACTTCTGTAAGGCAGTGAACTGGGCAACCAAGTGCTTACAAATCGTTGGCAATTGGAGCAAAACCAGCGGTAGTCCAGAGTGCGGTTATGAAACAGCCGAACACACGGCGACTTAGGGCTCTACGGCTGTCTGCACTCGCAAGGGACAACAAAGTCGTCAATGCCATTCGCTCCTCGATCACTCAGGCCCCTGATGCGCTTGTTAAGGAGTTGATGGACGTCCATGGATGGCCAGCGCATGAAGCCCTCTGCGCTGTTCAGCAGCTTCAGCAAGATGTCCTCGATGACACGACTGAACAGGCATCGGCGTGAAAGAAATCATTCGCAACGGCCAAGATTTGGTCGCGCGATTGAAGTCCCAGTCAGCTCTGGCCATCGCTTGAAGTGAGGGCTCACTGGCATTCGATGCACGCACGATTCGTATGTCTACCTTGCAAGTGTCGTCCTTTTTAGGGACATGGGATTCGACGGAGTCGATAAGACAGACCGCTTCATCATTGCGGCCAGGCGACGTGCGGAAGCTGCAATGCATGAGACAGATCCAAAGCTGACGGCGCTTGAGAAAGCGATGTGGCTCAAGTTGAAGCGAGGTGAACGCCCGTGCAAAAACGGCAAGGCGTCCTAGGGAACTGCTCACCTGCACTTCAACAAAAGAGGAGGCCGCCCCTCCCAGATGGAAGAGACGGCCTAACTCGCTCGTTTATGCATTGCAGTCGACCTAGTCAGTACGTGTTGCCTTTGGGGATCTCCTTGGCAATGGGACTGAAAGAAAAAGGTCGAAGCGTCTGGCTTGTGGCAACCCTGGGGCCATTTGGACCAGGTGTGAAGCGGGACTCCTACGGGGCACCTAGACGAACGGTGCAGAGGAGTATCGACTGATCAGACGCACATCAGTGTCGTCACAGACGAGGCGCTCACGGTTGGGTTGAAAAGTTGGAGCAGGGGCCAGAAAAGTCAGGCTGCTTCTGCGATTTGCTCAGGTGGAGTGTCGGCCGTCATGGGCTCCTCCGATCTCGATGCACACACTCTCGGGAGCGGTGGGGCATCAGGCAATCAGCTGTCCTGCTCATTGCCTTCTGAGGCAGAGCGACCGATTGTTGGAACGGCGTGGCCATCCAAGTGCATGGTCCAGAACCATGAAGCGGGAAGCTCGCCAATCCAATGCCACCGGTCGTCGGTCATCCGAAACAAGCCTGGTGATCCGTGTGGCTGAGATCAGCTCAGCGGATAGAAGGCTCCACTTGCATATCATTCAGCCCAATGGCACAAAAAATGAGGGACAAATCAGGGACAAGCCCCTCAGGCCTGTTCCTGTAACTGGAACCCAAGTGGCAGCAGCGGCCAGAAACCCCAGCGCTGATCAGCAGGATTCACACCAGCTCCAGCCACCACGCTCCCCATCAATGCAGTGATTCTGCAGAGGAATGGATCAAGCCAGGGTCAAACCACCCCCCCCCCAGCACAGAGCAGCACCACTCGCCACGCCGGTTGCCGCCAGCTCAACAGAGACACTTGTTCACAGCAGGGAGTCGTCGCAGCCACAAAAAAAAGCCCTCCGCACGGGAGGGCTTGGAATGTGTGTGTGAGGAAGGTTGTTCTGAAGGCCCAACAGAAGCTGGGCCCGTTGATCAGAACTTGAAGGTGGTCTGGATCAGGCCACCGAGAACGCCGAGAGACTTGTAGTCGCCGTTGACGTTCTGGGTGTTGTCACCGAAGGGACGGCTCAGCCAGTACACAGCAGGGGTGATCTGGATGTTGTCGGCGACCTGGAAGCTGTACCAGAGCTCCATGGCGTAACCACCGTCAGCCACAAAGCCGTCTTCGACCTCGTAGACGAACTGGGGCTGGCCCACGGCATAGCCCAGGGCGTTGCCTTCCAGGAAGACATCGTTCCAGGTCAGACCCACCATCCAGCTGGCCATGGACCGCTTGTTGGTGTTGTCATCCCAAGCATCGTTGCCGGTCAGGTAGGAGCTACCGACGCCTGCACTGATGGAAGGCATCCAGCCGGACTCCTCAGGACGCCAGAAGGCGTGGGCAGACCAGCTGTGGCTGTCGGCGTTGCTGCGCTCGCCATCAGCGACGGTGCAAGGGGTGCCGTACTTACCGCCAGCGGCATACTCAGTAGCGGTGGGAACTTGGCACCACACTGGCCGTAGCGATAACCGGCGGCCAAGCCCCACTGCTTGTTGCCGTAGGCAATCTGAGTGGTGATGTTGCCTTCTGAGTTATCGGTCATGAAGCCACCCGTGTTGGGGTTGCTGTCATTGGCCTCACCGGAGTCGGCAACGTAGTTAGCAGCCACGGTGAAGTAGGGGTTGCCCTTCTCCACTTGCTTCTTGTTGCTGTAGATGGCACCGAAGCCACCGCCGGTCTCCTTGTTCCACACGCCGGGGGTACCCAGGGAACCACCGAAGAAATCAAGGATCTTGCTACCGCCCTTGGCGTAGGCACTGGCCTTGTAGCCCATCATCTCGGTGTTCCGGGTCAGAGGGCCGACCTGGACCGTGAAGCTGTCGCCGAGGGGGAAGCAATAGTAGATGCGATCAATCTCAACGATGTTGCCGCCGGGGGCAGCGGTATCGAGTTTGTTCATTGGAACGCCGTTGCCATCCCACACGCTGCTGTCGCCCATGTTGCCGGCGCGGAGACGGGTGTACAGCAGGTCTTTGCCGCTGAAGGAGGTCTTCAGGCCAAGACGCAGGTCGTAGCTGAAGGAGAAGGCGCCGTACTCAGCGTTGTAAGCATCGCGCGCACGCTTCTCACCACCGGTCTTGTAGTTATCGCCAATGGCGTTGGTAGCACCAGCCACCCAGACGGTTTTGGCCTTGAGCTTGGTGGTGGTGAGAACTGGGTTGCTTCCAGTTCGCCAACGCGGGCCTCGAGGCCGTCAACGCGACCCTTGAGGATGGCCAGCTCGGTTTCGAATTCCTTGAGCAGGCGACGCAGCTCGTCGGTCACTTCAGTGATCCGGTCGAGGCAGGCGCTCAGCAGGGCAGCCGCTTCGTAGCGGGTCATGGCATGGCCCGGTTGCCACGGAAGGTGCCGTTGGGGTAGCCGGCGACGCAGCCGTAGGTCTCCACCAGGTTGGCCAGAGCCTGATAGGCCCAGTCGGTGGGGTAAACGTCAGAAAACTGGGTGACGCTGGTGACCTGATCAAGGCTGTTGCCACTGGCAGTAGCCGCGTAATCAGAAATGCCGTTGATGTTCAGCTCGGCGGCGTTAGCACCACTGGCCAGAAGGCCAAGGGCAGCAGGAGCCACCAGCAGTTGCTGGAAAAGCTTCATTTTGGGTTCTCACACCAAGAGAAAAGTGCCGGCAAGACATGCCAGCGGCCTCACGCTATGGGCCCGGAATCACGGTGTCGGTAAGAGCAAGCAAAGGGTCGTTTATGTATCGGTTAAGACCATCCTCCCCGGCGCCAATGAAGCCAGGTGTGTCCCAGCGAATGCTGTGCATCCATCCCTCAATTGAGGGAGATCCAAGGGTTTCACCCTCCCTCAGCTGGGGGATCAAGCGCATAAAAAAGAGGTCGAGCCCACGCACAGATCGAACGAGCCAACAACCCGCACAAGAAAAAGTCCGGCTCAGCGACGATTGGACCGCTTGGAATGGCTGTGTTTCGACGACAGATGCAACAGGCTTGATGCCTTGTCTTGCTCTTCCACCTTGGTGAGCATTTTCACCAAAGTCCAGGTGTCTTGGGCAGACATCTCACCATCTTGCTCCCATTTGATGCTCGACAATTCAGCAGGAGACATCAATGGAAGACGTTTCTTTTCAACTTAAGGAACGTGATGTCGATGTGGCCGTTGCCACCAGGCGATGTCACTTAAGACAATCGAAAGTTGGTCTGCCTTGATACAAAGTCTTGAAAGAAGGCGATAAAAAAAGCCTCAGCCGCATGGGCTGAAGCCAGGTGATGGGGAACAAATGAAACATACCGGCCCTGCATCCACAATCAAGGGCTGATGACACCACATCTGGTGGCTGCCTCAGCCTTGCCGAGGCACTTGACACCACTAAGCTCCAGCCGCCAACCCGAAAAGGTCAGTGCGAGCCGAACCAGGAGCAACAGGTGCCCAGACGGATCGTCAACAACGTGAGGACACCAACAGCCGCAGACACAAACGACAGTCCCATCAGCTGCTGACGACGCTTCTCACTCCTGGCCTCGACCGATTGGCTGCCGTTCAACGAAAAAATCTAGACAAGCCAACTTAAGCGCTTTCAGTAGCTTGCGCTACCAAGACAGGACTTCTACCGTCAATGCGGCGGCGGCTGCGTGCGCTGAGTTGCATGCGTGCCCTGAGATGACGGTGACGGCGACAGGGCCTCGCATACAGATCGGCGCTGTTTTTCCACGAGCGCGGGTAGGGCCAACTGCGTTTGACCGCAGGCGAATTGGTTGTTCTGCAACACCACCAGGCGTGGAGCCACAGGGCGGTCATGCCACAGATCAAACCAGTCATGGCTGCATGATGAAACCCATCGGGGCGGCGTCAAGCGCAGCCCAGCAACCTAAGCAACGCTGAGTCATCTCCCCGCAGCTCTGCGTGAATGAGTGATACGGCCTGTTGCCAAGTGCCCTTGGGCCGATGCAGAACGGGTGCATCGGATCAGCAGCCATGGCCAAGCGTCGCTTTCTCGAAAAGCAACCGCTCACCGAAGCGGAAGGACTGACCGCCCTGATCATGATGGGGGTGGGGCTCACCCTGGGTGGCATCAGCGCGACCATCCTGATGGCGCTGAATGCCTCAGCCGCAGGGTCTTGGCAGGAACTCTGGCTTTCAGGTCAACTGAATTTCTGAGCTCAGGCCAGCCAAGGCCAACGGATCCCGAAAGCCTCCAAGGGATCCATCACAAGCTTGTTGAGGGCCCGGCCCAACAGCACCTGGGGTTCTTCCGGACGGATCGGACGCACCGGATGCTCTTGGCGGCTTGACGCATTCGCCCCGCTCACAACCCCACTGCGCACCAGTGCATTGGCCGCCTCAAGACCGCAGACGTAGGCCCGTTCCTGGCACAGGCCCTTGGCACCGTGCTCGCGTTCGCCCATCCGCACCCAGTCGCCAGCGCAGACCACAGAAGGAAGTGCCGTCTGCAGCGGGGGCCTCTGGCTGAAACTGCCGGGGGAGAACAACGACACCGAGCCCGGGTAACGCCGCACCTCAAACTGCAGCACCTGGGCAAGCCGAAAGGCTGGCACCACCTGGGGCAACAGCTGATTCAGCAAGGTGTCGACGATCTCCTGATCACTCAAGGCTGCGATCGCCGTGGCGTTGTAGAAGTCGCTGGCCACCACGGAACCCCGGGGCTCGCTGCCGCCCCAGAGTGCATCTTGATCAGCGTTCTGCAGCTGATCGAGCATGAAAAAAGTGGCGCCCGCACCCTGCAAGGCATCAAAGCGCGAGAAGACATTGGCGGGATCGGCGACTGCGATGGTGCGATCCAGCCACAACCGCACCGACACCACATCAATCGCCCCCAAACCGCCAGCAGCCGCCAGCTCCGGCAGCACATCACTGCAGCGTGGCGACTCCGCCATCAGGGCATGCATGCCCTTGGCACCCACCGCCAGCACAACCGCATCAACGTCATCAACAACGCTCGAGCGTCCTGTCGCTTGGAAGCGAATCTCCACCGACCGCATCGCTTCGCCTGGCTGATCAAGATCCAGGCTCGTGGCCAACGTTCCTCCCAGAACGGTGAGCAGACCAGAGTTGAGCAAGCGCTCCGCCAGGGGAGCGATCAGCTGCTCGGCGATGCTGCCGGAACGAATCCAGCGCACATCAAAGGAATCTTGATGCGCCAGGGCGTAGTAGTAGAGCAGCTCCATGGTGACGGCTGCCGATAATTCCTCCGGTGGCTTGAACAGCCCCACCAAAAGAATCGGACGCAAGAATTCGTCGATCATCCGCTCCGTGATTCCCAGTTGGCGGAACAGGGTCAACGCATCGATGGCGTCGTAGCGCCGGAAGGTCTCCTCGTTGCGGTTGAGATCAAGCATCGCCACCAAAAGGCCGGCAATGCTCAGGCGATCGGCAACAGGCAGTCGCTTGAAGTTCTTGATTGTTGCCATGGCCTGGCCCAGGGGACTGGGCAGCTGCAGCCCATCACCGAACACCGGCGCGGTGGCCTCCAGACCGGCGGGAGACCAGAAGGCGCTGGTGGTGAATTCAGTGAACACATCGGTGAGCCCAAGCTCATCGGTCAGCGCATTGATGTTGGGGTAATCCCTCCAAAAGCCCCTGGTGCCGGCTTCGAAGGGTTTACCGCTGGCGGTGCGCATCGGCGTCCGTCCCGTGGGATCCGACATCCCATCGACCAGGGTGACGCGAACACCGGCTTCACAGAGGGCTTTGGCTGCACCCCAGCCAGCCCAGCCAGCACCGATCACCATCACATGGGAAACGTCAGCGTTAGCAGCCTTGGATGGCTCAGGCATCGACCACAGAGAGAGAGGCTTGGGTGGGCCTCACATCATGCAGCTCTGGAGAGGAAAAGGTCGGCATCGCCACAGAGAAGAAGAAATGAATAGCGTCGCCCGAAGATGAAATTGTTTTATGGCTTCTGATACAGCCGTCCGCTGGCCTGTGTTCCTGCCGTTGGTGCTGTTCTTTGGTGGCATCGGCGCTGCAGCAGCGATGACCCAGTTGCTGGGATCGTTCTGAGCTTCAGGGCGCGATCAGACCAGGTTCAAAGCCCTAAGCACTTGAGCTCGAATCCCGCCGAGACGAAACCAAGCTTGAACGGCATCGGCCTTGCAGGTGTAGGGACGCCAATCGTCTTCATCAAGGCGCCGTTGGATGTGACGCACCACCCGTTCAGCGACGACACGATCACTGGATGCTTTCAAAAGGATCTGCCGGTCGTTCAGCTCAAACGTGTCAGTCATTTTTGGGCGGTTTGATCAGCTCACCGGTCTGTAATGACACCACAGCAAAGCTGCCCACAAAAACAAGCGCCACCAGGAGGAGGAAGGCCGCTGTGAGATTGCTGATCTCAAGCTGTCCGAGCATGAAGGCCAACAAGTTCGTCATCAAAAGCAGGAGCTTTTGAACCTAGACGGATTCGTTGTCGTTCAGATTGCCAAGAACCGCGCTGGCCATCGACAAACCGATGGCCAGCATCACAACGGCTTCGATCACGCGGCTTTGTTGGTGATGCTCGGCGCCTTGAGCAGAACCGCGGCGGAGGAAGGCTTCACCGTCACCTGACCAGAAGAAACGGATTGGGCTGGGGGCTGCCAGGTGGATGCTGCTGAGCAACGGGTGGGATTTTTCAACCAAGAACTGCGTCCCATCAACCTTCAATCAGCTGAGCCAAGGATTGCGGCTGCAGCGCTGAAGATCTGTCTGATTGGCGACCGATGCAGGAAGTGAGGTGGTTCTTGATCAAGCACTGATGGCGTCAGGCGGTGCTGCCAACAAGCGATCACGGATCTGAACAGCGGCCTGGCAGTAGGCCGACCATCCCCCCATGCGGCGCAGATCGGCACGACCACGATCATCCACAGCATTCGAGACACAAACACCCTCCACCTCTGCTTTTTCAAACGCCGCCAACAAGGGGATTTCCGCCTGCATCACATCCACATCAAAACCCTCCAAAATTTGGCGTGCTTCCTGGGCAAGCCGTTGTTTTCGGCTGTCCACCTTCACCAACAACGCGGAATGTCTCGTGTCCATCTGCCTAAGGATTGAGGAGAGCTCAACGGTGAGCTCAACCGATCTCGCCTGCGGCGTGGTGGGCAGCAAAACCAGGTCTGCTCCGGCCGAAAGGTTCTTGAGTTCATCCTCGTGGCTGCTGGCCTGCCCATCGGTGATGATCACCTGGGCATGGCGGGTGGCCTTTGCTGCAGCCTCCACAGGCACCACCTCAAACGGAAGCATCCCTCGGGCGGCATAGGCGGTGGCTGAGCGGTTGCGATCCGCATCAACAACACACACCGACAGGCCCTGCTGAGCCCAAACACAAGCCAAATGAATGCTGGTGCAGGTTTTTGCCACACCACCTTTCTGGCCAAAGACAGTCAAAAACATGGCGGAGGTTTAAATGCGCGGAATGATCGCGTCGTTGGGGAAGAACTCTTCAAACACACAGATGCGGTCGGCCCAACGGGCCTCCACTTCCAAGCGCATCAAGCGATTGCGCACCCACATCAAGGTGTCCACATCAATGGGTTTATGGAACTTGTGCTGCTGCGCCTTCACCCAATCATCCTTGCTCTGAGAGCTGTTCATGACCGCGAAAACTGTTGTGTCCATACCGTACGGATGGCATCTCTGAGCGCCAGCAGCTTCACATTGAGTAAGCATCAAGCATCACCCAATCGCAGCCGAACTGTTCAGCAGAACAACAAATTAATGGAAGCTTTGAGTCCGGACCAGAAGGTTTAGATCTGGAACCTCGAGATCGGTAGCCGATCCATCATTCCGACCATCCCAGCAACGACAGAATTGATTTAGTTCATCTTCAGCCTGTGATGACGCAAAAAGCACCCCAACTCAAGCCACGCCCTGTGCACACACCTCCCAAACGTGCTTGAACCACTTGGAGGCCTGTACCAAACAGCCTGAGCCGAACAGAATTCCTGTTTTGTAACAGCACGAACGACACGCGCATTGACAGTCCTTCTATAAAGGATCTGTAGCAACTGCTACGCAATCACGTTCACCTCGTCTTCGGCGAGGCGCAGTTCGACTCAGGCCATGGAACGGGGACCTGAGCTTGCTTCGAGGAACTCATCATGACCCTGACCTATCGCGGCCAGAAGTACAACCAGAGCAACGCTGCTGCTTCCAATGTTCAACGCCCTGTTCTTGTTTACCGCGGTCAGAAAGTCGCTCGCTGACAACAGCACGACGACCTCTTTCAAGCCCCGCCAAAGCGGGGCTTTTTTTATGGCTCATTCGCCTTCAGGATCGGGCTGTCTTGCCTTCCAACGTTCAAACCAAACGGCGACGGCGAGGGACACAGCCACGGCAAAGCCAGCACCAATCAGCACCACACCAACTTCCACCGGCATCAACACCACCTGTTGCTCCTTCAAATCATCGGACAAGACCGATCAACACGGCAAAGGCGGCGTTATCGAACCAAGGCGTTACTAAACCAACGACTGATACGCCTCATTGACGCGTCGAAACGCCTCAGCAGAACCACCGAGATCTGGATGGTGCTGCTTCACCAGTTTTCGATGCGCCTGCTTGATCTCCGCCAGGGATGCGTTGGCATCCAAGCCCAACACCTTTAAAGCTGCACGGCGTGGATCACGGGCATGGCCATTTTCCGGACGATCGGTTTGACGCTGGTCTGTTCGGGTGCGGCGCCCCTGCCGTCTGGAACCGGATTGCTCCTGACGCTGACGCAGCTGCTCCACCACACGCTGTGGATCCTCATCCAGCCATTCACTGGCGCGAACCCCAAACAAGGCAAACGCCGCCAGAACTGCCGTTGTTTGCTTGTTCGGCTTGGCACCCACCGCCGCCAGGAGATCTGTTCCCAGCCCCGGAACCAACCGATCCAACCGCTGTTCAAGGCTTAAGTGGGCAGGAAAACCACTCCGGTTGAGCTGCTCAATCAACAGCTCCAAACCCCGCTGACGCAGTGCCGTCCATCCCTGCTGCTGAGCAAGGGCGTGCCCCCATGCCCGCACCTGTTGGCTGCTGATCCGTGGTGGAGCTTGAGCCGATGGCTCACTCCAGGGGCGATGGGATCTTGCTTGCGTGCGAATGCGTTGGCGTTGCAATCGCTCCAACTCACGGTTGAGCCGCAACACCTCGCGACGCAAAGCATCGTTCTCCGCCAGCAACGCCTCAACATTGCTGGTGACCCGTTGTTCAGGGCGTCCACCAGACCAATGCCGCGGATCAAAGCCCAAAGCGTGTCTCCCGTCTCACCACGGCAACAACTCACCATTGGCATGCCAGAAGCTGCCGCTGGTGGCCATGGTTAAGCCATCGATCCGTGCCAGCAGACCCTTCACCGACTGCTCGGGGGGGATCCCGCTGGGATTGAAGCGAATCATGCGGGTGCGCACCAATCCGGGATGCAAAATCGCCACGGCGATGCCCCGCGATTCCAGGTCAATCGCCAACGATTTTCCAGCCATGTTGAGGGCCACCTTCGACATCCGATAGCCATAGGAACCTCCCGAGCTGTTGTCGTCGATGGATCCCATGCGGCTGGTCATCAGCACCAACTTGGCGCCACTGGGCATCTGATCCACCAACGCCCTGGCCAGCAGCAAAGGAGCAAGGGCATTCACCTCAAACTGGCGTCGAATCCCGGTGGGATCCAAATCCATCAGGCCCATCGACTGCAAAATCCCGGCATTGAGAATGACGCCACCGAGGGGCAAACCATCTAGACGCTGCACCAGGTCATCAATGGCTTGGCTATCGCTCAACTCAAGGCCGGCTTCCACCCGCACCCCCAAACCCTCGAGTTCATCACTGGTTTGACGGCAAACCGCCACCACGTCATCACCCCGGGCCTTGAGCTGCCGGCAGTATTCCAAGCCGATCCCACGGTTGGCACCGGTGACCAGAAACGTCGCCATCGGGAGGTTTCAGCAACCGCCATCCTGCCGGCTCTTGCGTCGATCCACTAACGCGATCACGCCGAAAAATCCCCCTCGACGCCGTACTGATGCAAACACTGTTTCACAGTGAGTACTGAAACCGTACCGCCGGTCTCTGCATCCACCAGCAGGTATGGGCAGCCTCGGAGCACGCAGCGCCGCCGTGCGTCGATGTAGGCATCAAAAGCGTTGGCATGGGAACACTCCTCCACCCAACCTTCACTGCTGAGATATCGCGTGAGGATCATGCCCACAGACGCCTGGGCCACCGGTTATGGCTCAGGACATTCCGCATCCCCAGAAGTGACTTGAAGTCTTCGGGATCACAACGGAAAGAATGAACCCAAAGCAAGGCAGATCAATGGGATTCAGCTGATCCCTGCACAACGGTGACCACCTGATTCCAGGTGGCATGCACCACGCGGTAGGTCTTCAAGGTGGCGCGTGATTTGGTGCGGGCGTTCACGAAGGCTTTGAACTCCGTTTTGAAGCAGATCTCTTGGATCCACTGCCCTCCATGATCAAGCCTCTCGATGCAATACATCAGAGATCAAGCGGTTAAAAACATCACAACCGCAAAACTTTTGCTGAGCACAAAAACAAAAGATGGTTTTCGGGATCGGTCAAAAAAAGCCCCCGCGCTGGGCGGAGGCTCGGGTGGTGTGAGGAGTCGACGATTTTGCAACTGCCGACTCTGATTTCATAGCCCGATTTCAGAGCAGCAGCTCCCCCAGCCACAAAGCTTTAACCACTACAAATAGAGAACACTGGCGCGACAGCGCTGGAGCGCATCACGCACAGCCTTCAGCCCCGTTTCGTCTGGCCGATGCAGCCCGGCAGGCACCACCATCTCGTCGTCCTGATCCAGATGAACCCGTGCAGAGAACCAGGTGCCAGGTCCTGGCACAGACGCACGGCAGATCGGATCTTGGCTGTCGTCCAGACGTCGCTCGATCAACCAACCCTCCACCCGATCCAAGGGCTGAAACGCCGTTGAGGCAGAAGCGACAGGCACCATCAGGATGAGCGGCAACACGTGAAAGGCCTGCATCACAAGGCTGGGGCGAGCAAAGCGCACCCATCGTCACAGAGAACACCGGTTCAACCGCACTGTTGCGTTAGAAGGGCTGCGTCGCGGAGCCGTCGATGCCGTTATTTCGCTGTGAAGGGTGCTCCATGCGCATCGAACGCTCGATGGCGGCGTACTGGCGCAACAAAGGGAAACTGCTGTGCTCCACCTGTCTCGATCGCCAGGAGATGCCTCTGAAAACGGCCGAGACCGGTCGGAAACAAGGTTCTTCCGAATTCCGTGCCAACAGCAACAAAAGCTGACACCAACTGTGGGAATGATGCTTAGGTCGTTCCCTCCCCCCTGAACCATGGGTTTCCTCGCCGTCGCCGGATGCGTGCTCCTGGCTTCCGCCATGTCTGCTGCACTCACCACCAAGCCTTCCAAAGCCTGAGCGTTCAAAACGCCAGCAAAAGCTGAACAAAACCGGGCCTGGCCCGGTTTTTTTTATGGCGATGAGCACTTAGCCATGGATCTTTTCTCCCGCAGAAGAGATTTAGAACTGCAAATCAGATGTGCATACCGCCCCCTCACGGCTGTAGATCATTGATCCACTGAGCGAATCCCATGGAGAGCATCAGTCGCATCTGTGCCACTTCCAAAGGCACCACCATTGATGCCATCGGCCAGGGCCGCTACCGCGTCTGCAACCGACATGCGGTGTGCTCTGACGTTGAAGGTCTATGGCAAGCCTATGAAATTCTGCGGCGTCAGGAACAATCCTTAAGTTGATTGATGGGGCCAGGAATAAGTATCAACACTTACAGCGCTTGAGTGTTCAGCACGTAACACTTGATGCACCCCGGTGAGGGGTAATGCGTCGACTCCAGGAGGGCCTAGGGAACCCTCCTTTTTTATGCGGGTTTTTCAGAAGCCCAGCGTTCCTGCAGTGTCCTCCCCGAACTCCAGGTAAAGGCAGCGGGCATCCTCAGCCCTGCCGCAATCAATTAGATGTTGAACCCGTTCGCGCCACCACTGCGACACACCGGAACTCAACTCTTTATTAGGCAGACCACCGAAGGATTCACTCACAGCAATCATTCGTGCTGAGCAAACGCTAAGCAGCACGATTGACAACGCGAATTGGCTTGTTACCTGCTGTTAGCAGCTGTTGTTACCCAACAGCCATCTTCTGCAAAATCAGCCACACCAATCATTTGTAGCGGTTCACACTCCGCAGAGCATCAAAGCCGCAGACAGTGAAATTGCGGATGAAACCTAGGGTTCCGATCTCTTCACGGGGATGCCTGGTCCAAGAGGTTTCCACCGGCCTTGCCGGTTGCACGGAGGGACAAAAGCCCGGGAGACCGCCTCAACGCACACTCCCTTGTTTGATGTCATCCCCATCGGACCCTTCAGGGGCCTTCCAGCGTTCGCATCCCAGCGAAGGCATGCAGGCACTCGAGAAGGAACGCAAGCTTCCACTCACTGGCTGGCAGCAAGAAGTTGACCAAGCCAAACGCTTCGGGCTTGAAGCCGCCGAAAGCATTGTTGACCGCAACATCTCCACCTTCTCTAGAGGCGAGCTGCCGCATTTCGCCGGCATCAACACCTTCATGAAGGGGCCCTACTTGGAAGATGTGAACCAGGTGGGCAACTACGACGTCGCCATCGTTGGTGTACCCCACGACTGCGGCACCACCTACCGGCCCGGAACGCGCTTCGGCCCCCAGGGGATCCGACGAATTTCAGCGCTTTACACGCCTTACAACTACGAAATGGGGGTCGACCTGCGTGAACAGATCACCCTCTGCGATGTGGGTGACATCTTCACGATCCCGGCCAACAACGAAAAGAGTTTCGATCAGATCTCCAAAGGCATCGCCCACGTCTTCTCGAGCGGCGCCTTCCCGATCATCCTCGGTGGCGACCACTCGATCGGTTTCCCCACGGTGCGTGGGGTGTGTCGCCATCTCGGCGACAAAAAAGTGGGAATCATCCATTTCGATCGCCACGTCGACACCCAGGAGATCGACCTTGATGAGCGGATGCACACCTGCCCTTGGTTCCATGCCACGAACATGGCCAACGCCCCGGCAGAAAACCTGGTGCAGCTGGGCATTGGTGGTTGGCAAGTGCCTCGCGAGGGCGTCAAGGTCTGCAGGGAGCGGGGCACCAATGTGCTCACGGTGACCGATATCACTGAAATGGGACTGGAAGCCGCAGCCCAGTACGCCATTGAACGAGCCACCGATGGCACGGACTGCGTCTACATCTCCTTCGACATTGACTGCATCGATGCCGGCTTCGTGCCGGGAACTGGCTGGCCTGAGCCCGGTGGCCTGATGCCGCGAGAAGCGCTCAAGCTGCTCGAGCTGATCGTGCGCAACGTTCCCGTCTGCGGCTTGGAAATCGTTGAGGTTTCACCTCCCTACGACATCAGTGACATGACCTCCCTGATGGCCACCCGGGTGATTTGCGACACCATGGCCCACCTTGTGGTGAGCGGTCAGTTGCCCCGCAAAGAGAAGCCGGAGTGGATCAGCGACACCTGCAACATGAACGTTGATCAGAAGTGGAGATAGGCCATGCATGAAGTCGACATGACCAAGTGCCTGCTGATCTCCCTGAATGAATGGCGCGACCGTCGCGAAGACACCTCTGCGATGGTCGAAACCGTTCATCTCGATGTGGGGCGATTCACCTGCGTTGAACCCGATCAGCTGGTGACCACTTACAACGCTGCGGTGCAGGGCACCTGGCTGGATGGATCCCGGCTCACGATCACGGAAATCCCCTTTGTGGGCCGCTGCTTGATCTGCAACGGCACCTACGACCCTGTGCCCGAAAACGCCTATCGCTCTCCCTGCTGCGATAACCCGCTTGAGGAGATCGTCAGCGGTAGGGAATTGCGCATCCGCAGCATCGATTACCGCAGCGATGCCGCCGCTGCCCTTGAGTCCGCTCCAATCCAGCGTCAACGCTGAAACCAATACCCCCCTCTTTTGCCATGCATATGCCTCTTGAGGACACCCTCGGCCTCAATCTGCTTGCGGCCAACAACCATCAGGCCGAACACAACAACGAGCATTTCCAGAGCTGGGATCTGCTTTGCCTCAACCTGATGAGCAGCCCAGGCGCAGGGAAAACCGCCCTGCTCGAACAGTCCCTCCCAGCCTTGGCTCGCGAACTCAGCATGGCCGTGCTGGAAGGCGACATGACCACTCACCTGGATGCCGACCGCTTGGAAACTGTTGGCATCCCGGTGGTGCCCATCACCACAGGCAGAGCCTGCCACCTTGATGCGGCCATGGTGAGTGGTGGCCTGAAGTTGCTGCAACAACGGCTCGATCCTTCCGCGCTGGATTTACTGCTCGTGGAGAACGTGGGCAACCTGGTCTGCCCTGCGGAATTTGACGTTGGGGAACACCACAAAGTGGCGTTGCTCAGCGTGACCGAGGGCGATGACAAGCCGCTCAAGTACCCCCTGATGTTCCGCAACGCGGATGTGGTGCTGATCACCAAGGTGGATCTTCTGCCCCACCTGCCTGTGGATGTGGCAGCGATCCGCCGCAACATCCACAGCATCAATCCCAACGCCACGGTGATCGAGGTCTCCGCCCTGACAGGTGAAGGCCTGGATGCCTGGCACATCTGGGTGCGGCAAGCCCTCGCCAGCCGGACCACCACAACCCCTGCTCTGGCCACCGCCTGAGCAGATCAATTCAACGTCTTGTTCCTCCCGCCCATGCCATGACAAAACAACTGCGCAACCTTCTCTTCGCCGGCCTCGCCATCGTGCTGGCTGTCGCTTGCTCCAAGCCCTCCACACCGACGGTGGGTGGCACCCCGATCGTTTTGGGCTACAGCAACTGGGCCGGATGGTGGCCCTGGGCGATTGCCGTGGAGGAAAAGCTGTTCGAGAAGAACGGCGTGAATGTGGAGATGAAGTGGTTCGACGGCTACGTGCAGTCGATGGAAACCTTCGCCGCTGGCAAGATCGACGGCAACTCCCAAACCTTGAACGACACCATTTCTTTCCTGCCGGGTGAGAACGGCGGTGAAGTGGTGGTTCTGGTTAACGACAACTCTGCTGGCAATGACCAGATCATTGCCGATGCCTCCATCACATCCATCGCCGATCTCAAAGGCAAGACCGTTGCTGTTGAGGAAGGCGTTGTCGATGACTATCTGCTCAGCCTGGCCCTCAAGGATGCGGGCCTAAGCCGCGACGACGTGGTGATCAAAGGCATGCCCACCGATCAGGCAGCCACTGCATTCGCGGCCGGTCAAGTTGATGCAGTTGGTGCCTTCCCTCCCTACACAGGCACCGCCATGAAGCGAGAAGGTGCCCAGGTGATCGCCAGCTCCAAGGAGTATCCAGGTGCCATTCCTGATCTGCTCACCGTCAGCGGTGATCTGATCAAGGAGCGCCCCGACGATGTGCAGAAGATCGTGAAGACCTGGTGGGACGTTCGCGAGTTCATGGAAAAGAACCCCGAAAAATCCGAGGCGATCATGGCCAAGCGTGCCGGCATTCCCACTGAGGAATACGAGCAGTACAAAGACGGCACCCGTTTCTTCTCCATCGAGGAAAACCTCGAGGCCTTCAGCACTGGTGAGGGAATGAAGTTCATGCCGTTCGCCGCTAAGTCGATGGCCGACTTCATGGTTTCGGTGGGCTTCATCCCTGAGAAACCAGACATGAGCAAGCTGTTTGACGACAGCTTCATCAAGAAGGTCGCCGCCTCCTGATGACTGCCACGGCCGCCGCTGCTCGCAAGGGGAGAAGCAATGGGCTTCTCTCCCTGTTCACCCTTGGTGCCATGCCATCCAAGGCCGTGCGTGGCGGCCTGCAGGTGGCATCACTGCTGGTGCCCCTGCTGCTCTGGACCGCCATCGCTTCCCTCGGACTGGTGGATGAAAAATTCCTTCCCTCTCCGCAGGCCGTGTTCCGCTCCCTGGCCTCCATGGCCGAGAGCGGAATCCTTTTCCAAGACATTGTGGCCAGCACCGCCCGCGTGTTTGGAGGATTTCTTCTCGCCACACTTCTGGCGGTGCCGATCGGCATCTGCATGGGGGTGTACCCAGCGATCTGCGCAATCTGCGAGCCGCTGATCGCCATGCTGCGTTACATGCCTGCAGCGGCATTCATCCCTCTGCTGATCATCTACCTCGGCATCGGGGAGGAACCCAAGATCGCTCTGATTTTTCTCGGCACGATCAACTTCAACATCCTGATGGTGATGGATGCGGTGAAGTTCGTTCCCAAAGAACTCATCGAAACCACACTCACGCTGGGTGGTCGCAGCCGGCAGGTGCTGGTGCAAGTCGTCGCCCGCTACAGCCTGCCCAGCATCATCGACACCTTGCGAATCAACATCGCAACCTCCTGGAACCTTGTGGTGGTGGCTGAGCTGGTGGCCGCGGAAGTGGGCCTTGGCAAACGCATCCAGCTGGCTCAGCGCTTTTTCCGCACCGATCAGATCTTCGCCGAGTTGATCGTTCTCGGCTTGATCGGCTTCGCCATCGACATGGGATTCAGGCTGTTGCTGCGTCTCAGCTGCAAATGGGCGGTGTGAGCCTTGGAATTGATCGTTAACAACCTCAGCAAGCGTTTCGGGGAGAAATTGATCCTCGATCACCTTTCGTTTTCCATGAAATCCGGAGACTTCATGGCCTTTGTGGGCAGCTCTGGGTCCGGGAAGAGCACGATTCTGCGGCTGATTGCTGGTCTGGATCAACCGAGCAGCGGCAGCATCACTGTTGACGGCAACCCAGTCACCGGTCCCGGGCCAGACCGGGGCATGGTGTTTCAGAAATACAGCCTTTATCCATGGCTCAACGCTGCTGAGAACGTTGCCTTCGGGATGCGACTTCAGCGGATGAAAGCAGCAGAGATCAAGGAGCGAACCGCCTATTTCCTCGAAGTGGTTGGCCTTAGTGACGCCGCCACAAAATTGCCGCGCGAACTGTCGGGCGGAATGCAACAGAGGGTTGCCATCGCCCGGGCCCTCGCCACCAACCCCAGCATCCTGCTGCTGGATGAACCCTTCGGGGCTCTGGATCTACAGATCCGGGAATCGATGCAGGACTTCCTGCTCAAGCTCTGGCAACGAACAGGCCTGACCGTTCTGCTGATCACCCACGACGTGGAAGAGGCTTTGGTGCTGGCCCAGCGCGTCCACGTGCTTGCCCCAAATCCAGGGCGAATCACTCGATCCCTCGATGTCGATCTCGACAAAACCGATCTCGATCAGCTGCGCCTAAGCAGCGACTTCCTCTCCATGCGTCGTTCCCTCTCCGCCACCATGCGGGAGCTGGAGCCGGCACTTTCCTGACTGAACTGTCTTAAGTGAAGCCGTGTTGAATCAGACGTTCCTTCCTGCATCGCTGTACCGCGGCGACGCGATGCATCAATGGGACATCCACACCTATGCCAACCACTACTGGCATCCGGTTGCACCAATCAGCCATCTCCAACCGGGAGAGGTGCTGGCCATCACCATGCTGGATCAGCCACTTCTGCTCACCTGGCCCACTGGAGAGCATCCACGTGCTTTTCGCAACCGCTGTCCCCATCGCGGTGTTGCATTTGGACAAGGCGGAGGAACGGGGCAGTCCTGTCGACGCCTGGTTTGTCCTTATCACGGCTGGACCTACAACCTGCGCGGAGAGCTGCTGGCCGCGGCGCGTGAAGCCGATTTTGAGCAGGACTTTGACCGGCAGGGATGGGGGTTGCAAGAGCTTGCCTGCCGCATCGATGGCCCACTGATCTGGATCGCTTTCAGCGATAAAGCTCTAACACTCGAGGAGCAGCTGCAGCTGGTTCATACCGAAGCCGGAGCAGCCTGGAACACTGCATCCACCCTGCTGCGACTGAGCCGAAGCAGCCTGGCCTGCAATTGGAAGATTGCCCACGACAACACACTTGACGACTACCACGTCGCTATTGCCCATCCGACAACGCTGCACCGCGAACAAGGGCCGGTGAGGGATTACCGCCATCGCTTCAGCCAACACAACAACCTTCTAGAGACACCCCACCCGGACGGGGGTCGATTCCTTACCTTCGGGCTGCCGCCATGGAGCCATCTGCTGGTCTGGCCAGACGGGCGGTTGGCATGGCTGGAATTCATGCCCGAACGACCCGACCGCTGCACGATGCAATTGCACTTGTTCGCAGGCAGAGACGCCATGGATGCAGCCACAGCCGACGCCTGGCTGAGGGACATGCTCACCTTTCTGGACGAAGACAAGGCTTTGGTTGAATCAGTCCAACACGGATATCAAGAGGATTTCCAGCCAGGGCCTCCGCATCAGCTGGAACGAAGGATCCTGCATTGGCAGGGTCTTTATCGAGAACGGTTGGGATCAGCAGGAAACAGCATTGAGGAACGCAGCCATGAGGCCATCTCTGCATTGAGGAGCTGAACATCCGCAAGGGGTGCAGCTGTGAATGGCTGAAGCGGCATGTAGCCATCGGGGCCAAACTCAGGCGTCATCGTGATCGGCCGTTCGGGCCTCGCGCTTTGATCGAGAAACAACTGCCAACAGCGGCGATGGCTCTCGAGGGCCTCAGCCCATTCCGGTGCGAAAGGGTGGCTGACGGAGGGCCCCTGAGCATGGCCGATTCGGGCATGAATGTGATCAACCCGAGCGGCCACCGCCTGAATGGGGGGGAGTTCAGGTGTCATTAACCGTTCCGATACCGCACACCAGTGACTGAGATCCGCTGTGAGCCGAAGCCGTGGATGGCGGGCCAGCCAGGCGGGCATGCGCCATGGGTTGAAGAGAGAACGACTGCGATGCGTCTCGAGCGTCACCGGAATCGAACACGCATCAATTTTGTCCAAAAGTCTGTCGAGAAAACGATGCTGCTCAACTTCTTGCCAGCTATCGCTGCCGGTGATCAAAGTGATCTTGAGCGGGGCCAGCGCCATGGCTCGCTCCAAGCCGCGCTGAACTTGATCCAGATGCTGCGATGGAGAGCAGTTGAGATCGGGGGTGTAATCCCCCCCGGTAACAATTTCAACAATCAGATGCTGTTTTGCATCGGAGAGGCAGCGACGGATCCCTTCAGGCTGAAGAGCCTTAAGACAAGGGTGATCGAGGTTCACCTCAAGGCCATCAAAGCGCTCGCATTCAGCGGAGGAGCAGGCCTGTTCAAGGGACCCAGTCCAGCCCCACAGTGTTTTGAACAGCAGCAACCTGGGGCTGCTCAATGGATTTCCGTAATCACCTGCGGCTGAATGCCGAGATAGATCGCTTCGCGGAAGAGAGCCTGCTTCGCCTTGGCATCACGGTTCTGTTCCGCCAAGCGAAACCTTTCACGCAACGATGCGATCAACGTGGTTTGACGTGGGTTGCCCGGAGTGCCGGGAGGAGAGCTTGTCACCACCAGAGCGCGATCTCGGCCTCAGTATGGGAGAGCATCAGCCAAAGGTGTTGCCGTTCCATCCCCAGCAGCTGGCCTGCACATCCTCAAACCCGATGTACACCCGGTTGGCGGGGATTCCCGTCCTCGCCTGAATCAGCTCACAGAACGCAGCTGTCATCGCAGGCGGACGCAGCGCACCGATCGATTTCACCTCGACATAGGCACAGGGCTCATGACTGCCGGCGAAGGTCATCGGAACGCCTGTCTCCAGAAGCGTCATCACGTAAGCCTCCGGCTTGCCCGTCTGATTGGCCAACTCAGACGAAAGCTCCTGCAACAACGCTGATCCGTCTTTCAGTGCTGGAAGCGACGTGCGCACATTGATCAGAGGCATCGGCTCAAGAATGCTGGGAGAAGCTTGGCACTCTCAAGCCATGAGTGCCAAGCCCTGGATGTTGATCTAATTGAAATATTTCCAAAAGCAAAGACCATCAACCTGAACAATTCGGACAAAAAAGGCTCATAAATTTCACGCAAAAGTGATCAACTCAATGATCCTTCTTCACTTCTTTGGCCTTGGAGACGTTCTGCGTCGCTTTGAACTCGAGCAAATCACAGGTCTGACAATCATGGGATTCAGACCACTGAGCCTGGATGAATTGATGCGCTGGTCGCAAAACACAGCCGACCAGCACCACTGGGATGGGGAGGCGATTCGTCACGACGTGATGAGCACCTGGCTTGATCAAGCCGAAGACATCACCCGCTGGAGGCATCGGCTGAATCAGGCCCCTGCTGAGGTTGAACTTTTGGCTGGCATTGGCGATCAGCGCACCTGGCGCGATCATTGGGAAGGCATGCTGCGCCAAACACCGCGTGCCGGCTGGTGATCACGAGCGGAGTGCAATGACAGGCTGTCCACCGATCAGCGGACGAGAAGCCGACGTTGCTGCTGTGATGCGGAAACAACGGCAGGTCTGGTCGAACAGTGCGATCGATCTTGAACACCTGCATTCCGGCTTTGCTTGCGCTCTCCACATGCACCAACCGACGGTGCCAGCGGGAGCGAACAAGAGCTTGATCTCCCATCTCCAGTACATGCTGGATCACCCCAATGAGGGTGATAACCACAACGCCGAACCATTCGCCCACTGCTATCGGCGTCTTGCCGACCTGCTGCCGGAACTGATCAATGAGGGCTGCAGCCCAAGAATCATGCTCGATTACTCGGGCAATCTGCTCTGGGGAATCGAGCAGATGGGGCGCCGCGACATTGGCGATGCACTCGACTACCTCGCCTGTGATCCTTTAATGCAGGGGCATGTGGAGTGGCTTGGAACCTTTTGGAGCCATGCCGTGGCTCCGTCCACACCCATCCCAGACCTGAAATTGCAGATCAGCGCCTGGCAACAGCAGTTCGAGGCCAGTTTTGGCAGCGCTGCCCTGGAACGAGTCAAAGGGTTCTCTCCACCGGAGATGGCGTTACCCAACCATCCCGACACCCTTTTCGAATTCATCAAAGCCCTTAAGGAAGCGGGATATCAGTGGCTCCTGGTGCAGGAGCACAGCGTTGAGTGCATGGACGGGAGCCCACTGCAGCGCAGCCAATGCTTCGTTCCCAATCAACTTCTGGCCAGGAACAGTCGGGGCGAGGAGATCAGCATCACGGCACTGATCAAAACCCAGGGGTCTGACACCAAACTTGTGGGGCAGATGCAGCCTTATTACGAGGCATTGGGTTGCGAACGGCAACGTCTTGGTGACGTCGAGGTGCCAGCACTGGTGAGCCAGATTGCCGATGGAGAAAACGGTGGGGTGATGATGAATGAATTTCCAGAGGCTTTCCGGCAGGCCAATCGCCACATCCGTGACAACCCCAAAGGCACCGCGGCCATCAACGGAAGTGAATACCTGGAGGCTCTGGAGCGCAACGGAGTGGATCCTCACCACTTCCCCGCCATCCAGGCGGTGCAACAACACCGCCTTTGGAGTGAACTTGGCGACAACACCTCAACCGAAGGGCTGGAAGAGACCATCAGCAAACTCATGGCTGACGACACCAGCTTCAGCATGGAGGGTGCGTCCTGGACCAACAACCTGAGCTGGGTCGAGGGTTACGCGAATGTTCTGGGCCCGATGAATCAACTCAGCGCTCAGTTTCATGCGCGGTTCGACCCATCAGTCGCCGCAGACCCCACCACCACCCGCACCCTGGCTTATCAGGAGTCGTTACTGCATCTGCTGCTGCTGGAAACCAGTTGCTTTCGGTACTGGGGGCAAGGGGCATGGACCGAATACGCCAGGGAGATCCATCGACGTGGAGAGGATTCGCTGAACCGGAACACAGTCACGCCCAACCGAAACTGAGAAGCGCTTTACAGAGCGTTACATTCGTGTAACGTAGAGCTATCCGAGCACGCTCCATGGGCGATTACACAACGGCAATCATCGCCATGGTTGGTATCGGCATCGTGTTGACAGCTGCTGTGGTGTTTGCCCTGATGCGCCCCAGTGACATGCCACCCATCGACGAGAACCGAAATTGAGCATGGGAATTGTTACTGAACTGCTGATCGCCGCCACTGAAATCGGAATTGCCCTCCTGGTGGCTATTTCCCTGCCCGTCGCTGAGTCCCAGAACTGATTTCACGCTTAGCCCGTGCCCTTCAAGCGAAATTCTGTGTAGATCGAGGCGGCATCACGCTCACGATCAAGGTCTTCCAGGTCGCTGCATCGCGTTTGCATCCAATACACAGTTTCCCTCCAGATTTCCAGGCGATAACGGCGCTCAAGGTTTTGTCCGGAACCGTCCAAAGCTCTCCCAACGTCTCCATTTCAATCTAGGCAACACGAAATCATTTTGTTTGTGATGTCAACATCTAGCGATCGGCTCTGGATGACGATCAATCCATCAACAATGAAAGGCGATCCTTTTTCATCAAAACAAAATTTGCAACAGCACACATCGGCAATGAACCGTGCCCGTTGTTACGACAACACAGGTTCGAGTCAATACTTTGAATTCAATCTGCCGACGTCACCATGGAGCCCATCGCTCTGACACTTGGCCAACAGTTCGACATCGAACAGCGCAGTCGTGATATCAATTCAATGACCGACGTCAAACAGCTCCAGGAGATCAGCAAAGATCTGCTTTTGGCTTGGCAAAAGGAGATTGCCCGCTCACGGGCAGCAGCAAGCCCACACCAGAAATAACGCTTCGTTACAGTTGGTTGACATGCATGTGAGTCATGAACCTCAGCTTGCCTCAGCAGTTCGAAGCTGAAGCGATCAAGCGGTCCATCGACGACACGGACGATCTCGACCAGTTGAAGGCTCTAGCACGGGAGCTCGCAGACCTCTACGTGCGTCAGAGAGCTGCAACAGCCTGGGTGATCGCCGAGAAATAAGTCTCACACCTTGCTGTCGCTTCTCCAGCGACGTTCCAGGCGCTGACGTGCTTCGTCAACGGTTTGCTCACGCAAGGGAGCAGTTTTGTTGCGGTAGGGGCGCGTGATCGACCAAAACTTGAAGCCAGAAGCCAGCGCCACCACCATCCACGCGAGCACAATCCACCCCGGATTCGTCATCTTTGCCCAGCAATGAGCTCCATGATGGCGGACGGAACGCGACTTTTGCCCGCATCCCCCCGTATCAAAACAACCGTGGATCCTGAGGTGCGCCAGTTCGTGATCAGCCAGTTGGTGGTGATCGCAATACCGGTTGGAACCCTTTTTGGCATCTGGCTTTGGATGCTCAACTGGAGAGGTCATTCCCACAGAGACCAGTGACCTTCCTTGCCGGCCTACTGGCCCCCGTACTGATGCTGTTCCATCTTGCTGGCCCCGTTCCAGCGGATCTCGGCGTCAGCAACGGGGCTTTACGCGACTGCCCGACAACAGCTCACTGTTCCAACCAAACCTGGGAAAGCTCCAACACGATGGCTGAATTCAACAGGCTGAGTGAGTTGGTGCAGGAGACGCCGAGGACGGTTGTCATGGATCAAACCGTGACCTACCTCCATGCCGAGGCCAGCAGCGCATTCTTTGGTTTTGTGGACGACCTCGAACTGTTTGCTGATCGCGATAACAACCGGATCCAGGCAAGATCCGAGTCGCGCCTCGGCGACTCGGATCTTGGTGTGAACGCCGCAAGACTGGCGGCGCTGCAATCCAGGCTGAAAGGCTGACGCTGGCTTAAACCTTGGCGCGACGCAGGTTGCTCAGATCAATGATCATCTGCTTTATGCCAACGACGAATCCGACGGCAGCCAGGGCCACGATGCTGACGATGATCAGTGTGTCGAGCAGTGAACGTGGATCGATCCAATCGGGCATGGCATGAACCGTGAGCTGATCTCGTGTTAGCCAGAGCCGATAAAATCCCAGCACGTAGCGCGTACGTTCAACACAAATCGTCAGACATGCACGACATCATCTGCCCTCACTGCAACACAGCCTTCAAGGTGGATGAAGCCGGGTATGCCGACATCCTCAAACAGGTGAGGGATCGAGATTTCGAGCAGCAACTGAACAAGCGGCTCGCCCTGGCGGAACAGGACAAACGAAACGCCATCGAGTTGGCCATTGCCAAAAAAGACAGGGAAATGCAAACGCTTGAGGCACAACTCAAGCAAAGTGCAATGCATCAAGAACTGGCGATTAAGGATGCCGTGAACAAAGCGGAGAAGCAGCGGGATCGCATTGCCACTGAACTCCAGCAAATGCGCGAGCAGCAGGCTACAGAACTACGCCTAGCCGAAACCAAATTCGCCAAAGAAATGCAGGCGATGACGCTGCAAAAAGACAATGAGGTGAGAGATTTGCAAGCGCAGCTCCAGGCCGGGGCCATGCAACGCCAGCTGGCCGTGAATGAAGCGGTGAATTCCGTGGAGAAACAACGGGATGCACTTCAAAGCGGCTTGAAGGAAGCAGAACTGAAGCATCAGCTGGAATCTCAATCACTGAAGGATCGCTACGAAGCCCAGCTCAGTGAGCGGGATCAGGCCATTGAACGCTTGCGCGACATGAAGGCACGGCTCTCCACCAAAATGGTGGGGGAAACCCTCGAACAACACTGCGAAACCGAATTCAACAGGATTCGTGCAGCCGCTTTTCCGAAGGCCTATTTCGAAAAAGACAACGACGCGCGCAGTGGAAGCAAGGGTGACTACATCTTCCGCGACCAGGACGACCACAACAACGAAATCATCTCGATCATGTTTGAGATGAAAAACGAGGCCGATACAACGGCGACCAAGAAGAAAAATGAAGACTTCCTCAAAGAGCTAAACAAGGACAGGAACGAAAAAAATTGCGAGTATGCAGTGCTCGTCTCCCTGTTGGAGCCTGAAAATGAGCTTTACAATTCAGGCATCGTTGATGTATCTCATCGCTTCCCTAAAACCTATATCATTCGCCCACAATTCTTCATTCCATTCATCACATTGCTCCGCAATGCAGCCATGAAATCTCTGGAATACAAGGCTGAACTGGCTCTGGTAAAAGCCCAGAACATCGATGTCACCAACTTCGAGAACGACCTGGAAACCTTCAAAACGGCCTTTTCCCGCAACTACGACCTCGCCTCCAGACGTTTCCAAACGGCAATCGATGAAATCGATAAGTCGATCGATCACCTGCAAAAAACCAAGGATGCACTGATGGGTGCTGATCGAAACCTGCGGCTTGCCAATGACAAGGCACAGGATGTGACCGTTAAAAAGTTGACCCGACGCAATCCAACGATGGCAGCCAAGTTTGCCGACTTAAACAACGCCTCTGATCAGAAATCCGCCTGACCAATGCCATCCAGTCCACGCAACCGCATTGGCGAGGTTTACGGCAAACTCACCGTGGTGCGCGCATCCGAACGGCGAACCAAAGCAGGAAACTCCTTCTGGTGGTGCCGCTGCAGCTGCGGGGCCGAGCGGGAAGTTCCCAGCGACAAGTTGTCGCTGAACACGGCCCGCCGCAAGCCCACCGTGAATGCCTGTGAAACCTGTGCCCGCGAATTACAGATTGAAGGGGTGTATCGCAAAAACGATCGCGAAGAAAAACAACGCCGCCAGTCAGCGCTTGAAGCAAGATCACAACTGAAGGGTCAGGTTCCCGAACGCTGGCTATCTCTACCGCTCACTGATGCCCACGCGCGCGAACTAGGGCAAAAACTCTTCTTCCGTGGCACAACCTGTCTTCGTGGACACTTAGCGCCGTACCGAATCAACGGCGGTTGTCTGGCTTGTTCCGGTCAGACGCCATCCGCGGCAGATTCGCCATCAACCAAGCCCAGAGGGTCATAACTGCGGCACCAAAGGCCAACATCGCCAGGAGCTTTGCTTCCATTCAGAGGAAATCGAAATCGTCTTCCGAATCACCGGAAAATGCATTCATCACGAGAGCAGAAAGGGGCACAAAAACGGCCGCCATAACAAGTATTTCCACGGGTTCTTTATATTTGTAATGACACTAACGGATTTAACTTTACAAAAAGTCATCAGCACTACCGTCCCGCAGGAGTGAGTTCAAATACTCATTTCTGGTTTAGGCATAGGCATTTCACTCCGTTGTCAGTCCAGACGGCCGAATCAGACTGAACTGAGTCGGATGACGACGATGCCAAAGGTGCTGAAGGCGGCCTCACAGACGATTCGCAATCTGCTCAAGCCGGCTGCTCAACACAGCTTCTCCGAAGACCGGCTGCGCAACGACCGGCAGAGCTACATCACGATGACCCGGGCGCTGGTCGAGGCCCAGCTCGAATGGCGTGATGCGGAGCTCAGTTCACGCCTCTGGAAAGACGTGGCCGACCGTGGGATGGACCGCGGCCGGCTGCTTCACCTCATCTACAGCGTTGAAGCTCATCACGATGATGAAGCCCTGCAGAACGCCGACGCGGCCTATCTGCAGCTGGTGGATCCCAGGGATCCCTGAAGCGGAACTCCTTCAGAGCTCGAACAAAGTTCCCAACAGCATGGCGGGATGGGTCGACGCTCCTGCCGTGCTGCGTTCGAGCTGAACGGCCATGACGCAGTGGGCCATGAATCGAACGGCCGAAAGAACAGCCAGACCAATGCACAGGGGGCAGTGCGTGAGGGTCAAGACAGGGGCCTACCGGAGTGATGGACCCATCCCAAAGCAGAAGCTGGGACGCGCCACGATCTCTTCAACAAGCGTCATGCAAAAGACTCAGCCCACTGCCGGCAGGGGGTGGGAAAAGGGGTAGGGGGTGGCTGGTAAAGTTGATGTTTATTGCTCTCTTTCGGGGAACGGATGAGTCAGGTCACAGTCGGCGAAAACGAAGGTATTGAATCCGCGTTGCGCCGCTTCAAGCGCTCCGTCGCCAAAGCCGGCATCTTTTCTGATCTGCGTCGGATCCGTCACCACGAGACCCCTGTTGAGAAATACAAGCGCAAGCTGAAGCAGCGTTCCCGCAACCGTCGTCGCTGAGCTGACACGTCAATTAAGGAAACGGGCCCAAGGGCCCGTTTTTTTGTGCCCGTCCCTCGCTCAAAGCGGATCAAGTCGCCACGCCACGGTGCGCTCTTGTTTTCGCCAGACTTCACAAACGCTTAAGAACGCCAAGACCAGACGATGGTGTTGATTAATCCTTTTTGCCCGATCAGCGCGGCGAAAATCGCTGGCTTGAAGACCACCGTGGTCTTGCTGTTGGTGATGTTGATGAAATCGAAATTGCTGCGAATCAAGATGTCCCTCCTGGGATCTGTTCTTGGATTCGCCATGTTGGTGGGCTTTCTGCTGACCACAGGCCTACTCACCGTGATCACAGGCGGAGCCGTTGCTTACGCCGCCACGCAAAACCGAAACAACTGAGTCATGCGCAATCGTCTCCCTTTCTTGAGCGGACTTGCATTAGCAACCCTCGGGGTTTCAGGTCTTGCTGGCGGTGGTCTGCTTTGGAATTTTCAAGGCCGCACTCTGGGGCTTGGCAGCACCATCACGTCGTTGGTTCTGCTGGGGATCAGCTTTGTTCTGCTTCGGCCTGAACCACGACTTACACCCGTTGAAGTCTCTGAATCCAGCCAGCCGCTGAAAATCAAAGCACCACAGGCATCTTTCCTCGGCCTAATGCTGGCCATCCTCGGCACCTTCGGCATGGCGGGTTCGGGGTTGCTGTGGAACTTTCAGGGTTTGGCGTTTGGACTCACCGGCACCCTGACGGCCGCCGTTGCTCTTCTGCTGAGTCTTGTTTTTCTTTGGCCCCTCGGTGGCGCAAAAGCCAAAAGTCCACTCAAGGTCAAGCCGGTCGAAACAACCGAAGCTGTTTCGGAGAGCGAACCTCCAGCACAAACCACAGCAGAAGCCATTGCGGAGCTGCTGGCAGCTGAGCAGGAAGAGCAGCCGGAGCTGACGTTGGTGAATTTCGCTCCCCTGAACCTTTTGCCGGGTCAAAGTGTGCCCACAAAATCTCGTCGCGCCGGTAGTTCTCTTGGTCGTTATCGCTCAATGGCGAGCGACCTGTTCAAGAATTGAAATCTCTCCAGAGGTTGCGAATCTGGCGATGCCAGGGAGTGATGTTGAGGTCAGGGCGTTGATGGGTTGTTCTCGGTTCATCAACACTGAATCCAGCCTCTTCCATCTCCCGTCGCAGACGACCTGTGATTGGAATAAGCGCGATTGAAAGCACCAAAGCTGCCAGAAGCAGAAAGGGAAGCAACGACACCAGCCAAATGGTGGCGATCACAGTGATTGCTCCCGCCATGATCGCCTTCAGCCATCGCGGCAGGGTCTTGCTCCGTTGACCTGGAAGTTGCTTCATGGTTCAGGACAGTCCATTCGCTCTTGAAAAAATCCGCTGGAGTTCACGCTGAAATGCTGCTGCACTGAGAGGTTCTCCCAGGAGCCTGCGTTGGTTGCGCCGAAGCACAGATTCAATCCAGCAAACCTGCAGGGCAATCAGTAGCGAAGCAATGATCAGAACCGGAGATTCAAGACCACTCAACTGCATCTGGGCTCAGTAACTGGATTGAGGCAGGGTGAAACCCGACTGCATATGACCAACATCAAGCATCACGTAGGTGAGCCAAATCAAAACTGCTGCAATACCAGCTCCTGCAGCAACCTTTGCCAATGAACGGCCAATCATCTCGAGCAAGCTGACCTCTTTCATCGCGTTCATTCAACTTTGATGATTCTGACGCGTTTGTTGCCCAAACCGACGCCAAACCATTAAAAAAGCCCCACCGTGGTGGGGCTTTTGAAGCTAATCACCTTGGTTTTCAGCGGCTGGCGACGGCTTCTTCCAGAACAGCAACCTCGCCGCCGGCGTAATCCGTGCCTTCCGCAGCGGAGAACTGCATGTCTGGTTCGAGCCGGCGGGCAATGAGCTCGTCGATGGAGAAGACACCAGGGCCACAGGCGAGAACAGCGACAGCAGCGGCGAAATAAAGACCCAGCAGCTCAAGCAGATAAATGTTGAAGCCCGCTGTGACGATGGCGTGATAGATGGCGACGGAGATCGTTCCGGCGACGGCCAAGGCTCCCATCCGGGTCAGCAACCCAGTGATCAACAACCAGCTACCGATCACCTCAGAGAAAGCTGCGACGTAGGAGAGAAGGATCGGGAAGGGCAGATGCAAAGGGCGAACGAACGCATCGGCGAAATTCTCGATGTTGGCGAGCTTCTCGTAACCGTGGTGAATCAGCAGCGCTCCGGTGAACACCCGAAGCAGAAGCAAACCGAGATCGCCAGCAATGGGGCGGGTCAGGATGGCGCGAATCACCAGGGAGCACGTCGACTACACACAACTTAAGTAAGTTGTGTGTAAGTGCGCGGCCTCGCGCCTAGCTGGAGCAAGGAATAGGTATTTCTGCTCAGTCGTCGTACACCAGGCACTCGGGCTCATCGGGGTTCTGCTCGCAGAACAGCTCAAGGGGTGAGGGGTCATGGGGATCATCAGGAAATTCCTTCTTGTGATCCAACAGCCACTGCAGCTCCTCTGTGAGATGACGCACCTTGCCTTCGTTGTGCTCAGACAGAGCCTTGAGGAACTCCTCTTGGTCCTTCTGGATGTGCTCGTCAATCGTTTTCATGACTAAAACGGTCATCTGGCTGACATCCGGTTGTTAGCGAAGACCACCCCGATCAATCAGTCGGTAGATCTACCTTTATGGCCGAAACAACACAACAGATCGGCTCGGGAGCCCATCACATCCTGTGACACCATGGTGGCCATTGGTCGTTGGCCGAAGGAAAGTCAGAACGGCTGATCGTTGAGTGGATGCCATTTTCCGAACGCAGTGTTCTGACGGGGATGCTTGTTTTTGCCGTAGGGGTTGTGGTGGGAATCGGGATTGGCTCAGCCAGTGCTGTTGCTGCCCTGACCCAAGGCGCACCCGATGTTCTCCAGAGTTGGTCGGGGGTGGTTGCCCTTCCGTGATGACTTGACTTCCCCTTTATTTCTGTCTATCAGGGAGCGAAGATCAGGTGAGTCGCGCGATGCTGTCACATGAGCGAATGATCTTCAGTCGTGACAAAAGACCGATGCGGCAATTGCTCAATCGGCTTCAACGTTTTCTGTTCGGTTAATCAGCGTGTCCCCACACTGATGTTCCCTGCACCGATCAGTTGTTCCAGACGTGCAGTGAGTTTCAGTTCAGTGCGATCGAATCGATCCTGATTGCCAGCGACGTAGGCAAGCTCCTCATTGGTTATCACCTGGTGGGTGACGGCTTCAAGGTAGATCTGAACCAAGGACATCCAAACAGGAACCATCCGGCGGTCATCTTGGCAACACTGGAAGGCAAACGGTGAATCAGGCCGCGCGGAACTGAAGTTATGGATCGAGAGACCATTCAGAACTTGATCAAGCAGTGCAGTTTGGGGCTGTTCGATCTGGCCTGTGCTGTGAGCGGACACCCCAGTTGGGACCTCAACCTGCCAGTGGGAGTGATTGATGCACGACGCTCCAAACCGAAGCTGATGGTGAGTGCCATTGGCACCATCAACTCCACCTTGAAGGCCTCATCCACCATTGCCCATCCATTGATGGTGCGCCTGTTCGAGCGTTTCGAAGACGTGGGCCTGGAACAGGCGCTGACGGAAATGAAAAGCGGTGACGATGGAGAGGCGTTCTGCGAGGTCTGGCAGGCCTACAGGGATGAACGCCGTTGCGGTGACGCCCCGATGTGGAGCATCGAAGACGCCACGGACTTTGTGGTGCAGTCCCGAGAAGCCCACGCTGATCGTGAGGTGGCCTGCGTCGCCATTCTTCCCGGCGATCCCCATCGCATCATCACGTTTTCGGTGCCGATCGCCTTCCTGACACGAGCTTGAGTGTGTCTGAACTGCTGATGCAAATCGCCCTGCTGGGCATCGCCATAGGCGCCAATGCACTCTCAGCTTTGGCGGGAGGGGGAGCAGGACTGGTGCAACTGCCCGCCCTCATCCTTCTGGGCCTTCCTTTCTCCATGGCGCTGGCCACCCACAAAGTGGCCAGTGTGGCCCTGGGGCTGGGAGCCACGGGACGTCATTGGCGGGCCAGCAGCCTTGATCTCAAACGCTCCGCGCTGGTGTTGGCCGCCGGTCTTCCAGGGGTGTTTGTGGGGGCCAGCATGGTTCTTGCGCTTCCCGATCAAGTGGCCACCGGCAGCCTTGGGCTGCTGACCCTGGGGCTGGGGTTGTACTCGGCCCGGAAACCTGATCTGGGAACGACAGACCAGCCCCGACCCCTGACAGCCCGCACCGTCGGACTTGGCAGCTGCGGCCTCTTCATCATCGGCATCCTCAACGGCTCACTCACCTCAGGAACGGGATTATTCGTCACCCTTTGGCTGGTGCGCTGGTTCGGGCTGAGCTATGCCAAAGCCGTCTCCCACACCCTGGTTCTGGTGGGTCTGGGGTGGAATGGCACCGGGGCGCTGGTGCTGGGATTGAGCGGTGAAATCCGTTGGGACTGGCTTCCCGCTCTCGTTCTCGGATCGCTGATCGGTGGCTTTTTGGGGGCGCACTATTCCCTGGTGAAAGGAAGCCGCCTGGTCAAGCAAGCCTTCGAGATCCTGGCGCTGCTGATGGGCGGATCACTCCTGATCCGAAGCCTCTGAATCAGCCTCTGTAAGAAAACGCCCCGAGAACCGCGTGGCCAACACCACTGTTGCGGCCCCGTAGGCGATGAACGTCACCGCCTGACCAGAGCTGGCCGTTTCATAAACCTCGCCCGTCAGCAGCATCCAGTCCATCAAGGACGCCACCGTTCCCCAGATCACCACCCAGACGGACACGTAAGCAACACCGCGAAATGTCCGATTCACAAGGCCATGGGTCGAGCGAACCCGACGCTAAGGGAAGCCGCTCGAACGAGGAAGGCCTGCGGCTCCCGTAATGTCGCTGACTGAACCGGTTGAGGGGATGCCGAAGAAACGCCGCAAGCTCAACAAAGAGATGGAAGCGGAGATGGCCGCTGCCAAGCGGAAGATTGAGCTGGTGGGCGCGCTGATCAATGACATCCGCGATGAGGACATCCAGGGTGAGTACCTCGGCGCCTTCACGCAAATCCGCAGCGCCGTGGTGAATCTGATCGCGAAGTACACAACGGACGGTTTCTGCGAAGAAACCGAGGGCCTTCTGGCGCTCTACAAGGGTCTGATTCAGCAGTTTGAAGAGGAGTACGAGCTCTGAACAGGTACCAACGCCTTACAGCGTTTAAGTTCACTTGCCTTTGTGCCTTGCCATGGCTCTTCGAGAGACCAAACCTCAGGTTTCGCCGCTGCGCCTGAAGATCACCGTGTTGATCGCCGGCTTCGGGCCCCTGCTTGCCATCGGCCTCTGGCTTCAGTCCAAGGGTTTTTTTAGCTGAAGCCATGCATCGTTCCCTCGCCACGGCTGGACTCTTGAGCCTCTGCCTGGCTCCAGGCATGAGCTGGGCCGAGACCGTCAGCTTGACCCTGCGCAACGGCGACAGCCTGCACGGGGAGTTGGTTGAGCGAAATCCAAACAACGGGACCACGGTGCTGAACCATCCCCAGCTGGGACGGTTGGAACTCACCGCAGACCAACTCAAACCAGCCAAGCCCAAGCCCCTTTGGGCCAGCTCGATCTCCGCCGGAGTGATCGGCAATGAGAATGATGGCGACAACTCCCTCTCGATCAGCTTCAGCGGAAAAACCCGCTACAAAGACGACCAACAGAAGCTGTCGTTGAGCGGCAGTTTCAATTCCAGCAAGTCGAAGGATTCAGGCGAGCCACTCTCGATCGATACAGAGAAAGGATCTGCAGAACTCCGCTACGACAAACCGATCGCAGCCAACCTCGATTTGTTTGCACTGAGCAACTACCAATACAACGGCACCAATGATTCCGGGGTGAACACCGTTCTGGGAAACATCGGTGTGGCCTTCCCATTGTTGAAGTCAGAAACAACTGAACTAACCATGTCCATCGGTCCCTCTCTGCAGTGGAGCGGGGGTGGGATCACCTGTGCCAGCGACACTTTCTGCGGCAACAGCTATGGCGGCGCAACGCTGACGGCCGATCTCAGCTGGAAACCCTGGCCTTCGCTTCAGTTCGGACTTCAAAACCAGTTCACAGCGGTCTGGGCAAATGAAGTTCAACCGGGCAATACCCTGACCGCTGAGGTGCGCTACTACCCCGCAGAGAACAGCAAGTTGTTCACAACATTGCGGGTGCAATCGATCTACCAAAGCATGAGCACGCCCGAGTTGAACAACACCATCACCGCTCAGGTGGGCGCCGACTTCTGATGACCACTCCCATGCTTCACCCCCCGCTGGACGCCGAACAGATCCGTGCCCTGTTCACTAAGCCGTACGGCACTGCTGGCCCCACAGCTGCGCAATGGAAAGCCGTCTACGCCGACGACGTGCATTTCACCGATCCAACCCAGGAACGGCAGGGGATCGACGCCTACATCCTTGCTCAGGACGGTCTGATGCAGCGCTGTGATGACGTTTTCCTGGAAACGGAGTCAGTGGTGGTCAATGGTGATACAGCCTTTGTTGAATGGCGTATGGGCCTCAAGATCAAAGGAATTGAGTTCATCTACCCGGGAGCAACCCGACTCAGCTTCAATCCAGACGGAAAGATCGGAGACCACCGCGATTACTTCGATTTTGTTGGCCCCACGTTTGCTCCGGTGCCCGTGATTGGTGGACTGGTGCGGTGGCTCTACAAACGCTTCGTTGCCTGAACCACGGCCCCAGGGCCATCTGTTGATCGGCCCACCGGGCAGCGGCAAGTCCACTCTCGCGGCGATCCTCGCTCCGCTTCTCCCTGCACAAGTGATCTCCACTGACGCTCTGAGAGAGCAGCTGTGGGGGGACGCGAATGTCCAGGGCCCTTGGTCTGAATTGGAGCCCCATCTGCATGGGGCCATCGACCGCGCCATTGCTGATGGCGACAACGTGCTTGTGGATGCAACCCATGCGCAGCGGGACTGGCGCCAACGGTTGATGCACCGAAGCATGGGGGGCCAGCACGCTCAATGGACCGGCTGGTGGTTGCAGACACCATTGGATCAGTGCCTGGTCTGGAACCGCTCTCGTCAACGATCCGTTCCAGAAACCGTGATTCGTGCGATGCACTTCAGGCTGAGCAGTCCCCCTGACAGGCCCGAACTCAGCGAAGGATTCACAGGCTTGATTCGCCTCAATCCCGCCGGCTCACACCTGAACACTCAGATCGACAGGGCCCTCAAGACCATCCTTAATCCCTCGCCATGAAGAAAGGTGAGCAGGTCATGCAGCCCCGGTGGAGTCCCATCAACGTGATTCCAACCACATCCGTGTCATGACGCTCGGCGTACTCTTTCTCGAAGCCATGTCCACCGGCGTGATCACCAACGGCGAGATGGCGTGGGTGACCGCCCGCCAGGATCAATTCACACGAACTGAGGAGGCTATCGCTCAACGGCTGGGCCGGTTGATCGACGAAGGCACGATTCAGCTGGGTTGTCGCATGCCCATGGCCTGATTGCAGGCCTAGTGATGGTGCTTGCGTCGCCGCGAATGACGACGCATCCGCTTCACCAAGCGGCCGCTGACGGAGCGGCTTTCAGCACACTCGAGCTGATTCCAACGCCATCCCAGCCAGGACAGCAGCACGACGATTGCAACGGCGATCAACCAACCCACAGGGACAACGGTTTAGGAGAACAACGCAGGAGACACAGGCTTCTGCAGCCCTGCTCTTTCCCATCGTCGATGCAACAGGTGGGGATGCAGTCCAGGCAGGCCTGAACCGACTCAATGCGTTGTAGACCTACCAACGCATCGCTGTTGCTGCTTCACCGCTCAGGAGTGAAGGGCGCACGTTTCAGCGCTGACCATCCTGATCAAGGCTGAACTCAAGCAGCGCTGCCGTGAGCAAGGTCTTCATCGACTGCAGGGCCTCCTGCTCTCTGGGATCTGGCCCCCCGGGCCATTTCTCAAGGTGAAAGCTCACCGAGCGGTGAAGCAGGCGAACAGCTTCAAGATCCAGATCGAACTGGAGGGTGGGTTGATGCTCACTCATGACTCCATTCTCCCCAACACCACGTTGACAGCTCACGGGGGAACGAGTAGTACATAGCTACCAATCAAAAGACCATGGGCCTTGTCAACGCTCCGCCGCCAAGCGCCTGGCCGCCGATGGGAACAGGGCAGCTCCGACCCAGCCGGTCCCTCATGGTGTGCCTCACCTGCCAGCACTTTCAGCACACCCTTGGAGAGGCAGGGATCACCCAGCCAGCCTGCGCACACCACCAACAGCGCATCCCCCAGGGGGCACACCTCACCCACCGCTGCCATCAATGGATGCAGCGGCTGGAGAATCAGATCGGCTGGTGCCCTGAGGGAGCCTGAGCACCCCCACACTCATCCTTCGCAGCCAACACAGCAACAAAAAGCCCCCTCCGAGGAGGGGGCTTTCCGATTCAGTTGATCTGAATCGTTTGTTGATTCCAGATCAACCGATGGCAGGAGCCTGCAGAGCCACAGGAGTGGACTCAACAGTTGCTAGGTCGAGGGGGAAGTTGTGAGCGTTGCGCTCGTGCATCACTTCCATGCCGAGGCCGGCACGGTTCACCATGTCAGCCCAGGTGTTCACAACACGGCCCTGACCATCAAGGATGGACTGGTTGAAGTTGAAGCCGTTCAGGTTGAAGGCCATGGTTGACACGCCCATGGACGTGAACCAGATGCCGACAACAGGCCAGGCGCCCAGGAAGAAGTGAAGGCTACGGCTGTTGTTGAAGGAGGCGTATTGGAAGATCAGGCGACCGAAGTAACCGTGGGCAGCCACGATGTTGTAGGTCTCTTCCTCTTGGCCGAACTTGTAGCCGTAGTTCTGGGACTCGCTCTCGGTGGTTTCACGCACCAGGGAGGAGGTCACCAGGGAGCCGTGCATGGCGGAGAACAGGCTGCCGCCGAAAACACCTGCGACGCCCAGCATGTGGAAGGGGTGCATCAGGATGTTGTGCTCGGCCTGGAACACCAACATGAAGTTGAAGGTGCCGGAGATGCCCAGGGGCATGCCATCAGAGAAGGAACCCTGACCGAAGGGGTAAACCAGGAAAACAGCCATCGCTGCAGACAGCGGAGCGCTGTAGGCGACGCAGATCCAAGGGCGCATGCCCAGGCGGTAGGAGAGTTCCCACTGACGACCCATGTAGGCGGAAATGCCGATCAGGAAGTGGAAGCAAACCAACTGATAAGGGCCGCCGTTGTACAGCCACTCATCGAGGGAAGCAGCTTCCCAGATGGGGTAGAAGTGCAGGCCGATGGCGTTGCTGGAAGGAACAACAGCACCAGAGATGATGTTGTTGCCGTAGATCAGGGAGCCAGCGACAGGCTCGCGGATGCCATCGATATCAACCGGGGGAGCGGCGATAAAAGCAATGGTGAAGCAGATGGTGGCCGCCAAGAGGCAGGGAATCATCAGCACGCCGAACCAACCCACATAAATGCGGTTGTTGGTGTCGGTCACCCACTGACAAAAGGCTTCCCAATTGCTCTGGCGTCCGCTGCGAATTGCGGTGGACATGGAAGAAAAGAAGACGGATGAACCTCTCCCAAAAAAGGGAAAGGTGGATCAAGTTTATGGATGGAACGTTCCGTTACATGACATCTCAACAATCGGAATCAGCTCTCAAAAAAACTTCATTAAGCACTTTACTAAGCGTTCATGAAGTTGCATTAAGCAACCAGTCACGGGATTGCTGAACGAAGCCATTCCAGTTCACCCGCTCCTCCTCTGCAGCCCGAGCCACGAGCAACGGTGCCTGCTGCTTCAACGCCACAAGATCAAGCTCATCCACACCAGCATTGATCGCCAGCCAATCCGCCATGGATCGGCCCACCACACGGGTGAGGTAAGCAGCGCTGAGCGCCTGCATCGAACCGGCGATCAGCCAGCTGCCCCCATCAAGCTTGGCCAGTCCAAGCAAGGTCTGACCGGTCCACTCCACCACGCCCTGGGCGAGGGCCACCCGAGCCAGCTGTGTCGCCGCCTCCCTCAGCAGATCGGGCTGCAGTGACGTCCCCCAGATCTCTCCCATCTCCTTGATCATCAAACCGTTCCCGACGGCGACAGCGAAGAGATCCAGGCTGGAAATGGGGGAGGCCATCACAGACCCTGCCACCACCCACTGGGTGCGCTGCTGGATCTGCAGAAAGCGTTCACGCCGCAGCAATTCGAGGTCCCGCTGCCAACGCCGGTGCAGTTCCGCCAACAGCCGCGGCCGCGTCTCAACTGCAGCCTGTTTGAGCGAACGGCGCAGCGGTGCAAGGGCAGTGCGCAGCTGCATCGACGGCTCCTGAACCAGGATTCGCTCGCGCCAGCGCGGGGGAAGGTCATCCCGAACAGCAGAGACAGCGTCGGTGGATGCGTTCTCAGCTTCAGTCGCCAAAAGCAACCAGGCCGGCTGATCCTCCGGCACCTGCTGAAGCCAGAGCAGATCCGAAGCCAGCAGTGGCGCCTGCAGGCTGAACAGGATCAGGTCCTGATCCACCAGGCCGCGGGGCCAGCAACGTCTGCCGACATCGGTGGTTAGTGGATGGCAGAGTGACAGCGTCAACGGCACCGGGCCAGCCAGAGAGCTGCTGAGGTCTGCTTCATTCGGTCCCTGGGAGCCTCCCAAGGCAACCATCGCCATGCGCACAGGACCGCTGCGCTCCAAGACCGACTTCAGCTCAGCACGACGGGCCAGATCCGCAGAGGGTTGCTGCTCGAAATGTGCGAACTGATCCAGCACTTGCTGACATCGAGTCAGCCAGCCATCCAGTGAGACCGGTGCAGTGAACCGAGGTTGGCTTGGCTTGCGGCCAAGCCAGATCACCACGCCACCAGCTGCCAGCAGCCCCAGCCCCCCGCCGGGAACGTGCATCACATCACTGATCAGCCACTGTCCCGCAAGCAGGCCAGCTCCAGCAAGAGCCAACGGCCGCAGCAGCGACGACGGTGGCATCACCAGGTCGGGCCATGAAGCCGGGAGTTTCAACAGAACGGCTGCTGTAGCAGTGGCCCTTCTTAGCTCAACCCACCACCCGAGACCAGAACATCAGGCCAGAAGCACGACTTCTCCATAAGTTGGGATGAGGCCCTAGTTAGCCGTGACGCACAGTCATCCCATCGCGATGGTCGACAACCGCCAGGGGGTGCGGAGAGTCCTCATGGTGGCCCTGGCCCTGAACATCAGCATGTCGCTGCTGAAGCTTCTGGTGGGGGCCATGAGTGGTTCCCTTGCGGTGATCGCTGATGGCATGCACAGCGCCACCGATGCGTTGTCCAGCCTCACGGGACTGGTCACCAACAAGCTTTCCGATCCACGTCCCGACAGGGATCACCCCTACGGCCACCGCAAATACGAGGCGGTGGGAGCCCTGGGTATCGCTGGTTTCATCCTGTTCACAGCCATCGAGATCCTGCTTCGTTCAGGGGAGAGGCTCCTGGAAGGCCTGCCTCCCATCCGTGTGACCAGCCAGGAGCTGGTGCTGCTCACGCTGGTGCTGGGATTCAACCTCCTGCTCGCGGGATATGAGCTGCGGGAAGGTCGGCGACTGAACAGCAACCTGCTCAAGGCAGATGCCCAACATGCGGCGAGCGACGTTTGGACCACCGTGGTGGTGCTGGTGGGCATGGCGGGGGCGGTCTGGTTGCAGGTGAGCTGGCTCGACGTTGCACTGGCCATCCCCATGGCACTGCTTTTGATTCGTGTTTGCTGGCAGGTGCTGCGCGGCACCTTGCCCTGGCTTGTGGACCACATGGCGGTTGCGCCTGAAGCCATCTATGCCGAAGCCATGACCACCGCAGGGGTGATGAACTGCCACGACATCGCCAGCCGGGGCGTTCTTGGCCAGCAGGTGTTCATCGAAATGCATATGGTTGTCGACGCAGACGACCTCACCAAGGCGCACCGGATCACCGAACAGGTGGAAGAGCGCTTGGACGAAAGCTTCGGGCCGGTGCGGTGCACCATTCATCTGGAACCCAAGGACTACGTGGAGGACGGGATCACCTACACCGGCGCCCATGGCTGAGGTCGAGACCACAACCCACGCGCTCACTGGGCTGACCGAGCGTCAGCAGCGAGGACTGATTGAGGTGCTCGATGAAGTTCGCCGTGCCGACGGCTGGTCGTGGCAACTTCCTGTGTTGCTGCGGGAACGCTGCTGGTTGCGGCTGTCTCGAACCCCCCTCACGCAACTGCACCGTTTGCTCCCTCCGGATGGACGCGATGAAGCCCCGGAACTGGTGCATTACCGGCGCCTGCTGAAGCAGGGGATGGATCCACTGTTGGCCCAACAGAACTGCTGGCATGACTTCGGCATCGAGGACTGCCAGAGGGCGCTGCAGGACTACTGGAACAGTCGTGACACGGCCCTCCACGGTTGGACAGCCGAGCGGTACCGACAACTGGTGAGCAGCTATCGCGAACGGATTGAGCGGGGGGTCACGGCGGTTCCGATGCTCGTGCTGGCTCGCGAGAACAGCGTTGAATGCCACCAGCTGCTCTGGATCACCGAAACCACCCCGGTGATGCGTCACACTTGCGCCTGATTCCAGGCCATGGGCCATGAGTGATTCCTACAGCGATCCCCAACAACAGGCGGGACAGGGAGACGGCGGCCGAGACGGTCAGCGCAGTCGTGGCAACCGTGGTGGCGGCCGTGAAGGCGGAGGCTTCCGGATTCGCCTGAGTGACAACGAAATGCGCTCGGCAAGGGCACTGCAGGAGGCCTTCAACCTCCGCTCAACCGTCGCCGTTCTGGGTTTCGCGGTTCGCAGCCTCGGCCAAATGCTGGAGGACGGCCAACTCGACGCCCTGATCGAGCAGCAACGCAATCAGCCTGCCCGGGGGGGACGGCGTGATGGTGGTGGCCGCGATGGTGGCGGTCGTGGCCGCCGCTCTGACGATGAGCGTGGTGGCCGTGGGTCCCGTCCGAATCCCTTTGCCCGACCGGCCAAACCCCAGCCGGAAGTCCCGGCTGAACCGGTTGCCGAGCCAGAGGTGGAACCAGTTGTGGAGCCGGTGGTGGAGTCAGAAGCCGCCTCCAGCGACGACACCAAAACCGAAGCAACCGAGGCCTGATTGATGAGCCAGCCAAGGGTTCTTTCCGGGGTGCAACCGACCGGAGCACTGCACCTCGGCAATTGGCTGGGTGCCATCCGCAATTGGGTTGATCTGCAGGAGACCCACGACACCTTTGTATGTGTCGTGGATCTCCACGCCATCACCGTTCCCCATGACCCCAGCCGCTTGGCTGAGGACACCCGTTCCACAGCAGCGCTCTACTTGGCCTGTGGCATGGACCCCAAACGCTGCTCGGTGTTCGTCCAGAGCCAGGTGGCAGCCCACAGCGAACTGTGCTGGTTGCTGAATTGCGTCACGCCGCTCAACTGGCTGGAGCGGATGATTCAGTTCAAGGAGAAAGCCGTGAAGCAGGGGGACAACGTCTCCGTGGGCCTGCTGGACTACCCCGTGTTGATGGCCGCCGACATCCTTCTCTACGACGCTGACCTGGTGCCCGTTGGAGAGGATCAGAAGCAACACCTGGAGTTGGCGCGGGACATCGCCCAACAGCGCATCAATGCCCGCTTCGGCGACAAGGAGACGCCGGTGCTCAAAGTGCCCAAACCGATGATCCTCAAAGAAGGGGCACGGGTGATGAGCCTGACGGATGGTCGCAGCAAGATGAGCAAGAGCGATCCCAACGAGGGGAGTCGCATCACGCTTCTGGACCCTCCCGAGCTGATCACCAAGAAGATCAAACGCGCCAAAACCGATCCAGAACGTGGCCTCGAATTCGGCAACCCTGATCGACCAGAAACCGACAACCTGCTGGGGCTCTACGCAATCCTCAGCGGCAAGGGGCGGGAGCAGGCCGCCACTGAATGTGCCGAGATGGGTTGGGGACAGTTCAAGCCGTTGCTGGCCGAAGCCACCGTGAACGCCCTGGAGCCGATCCAGGCCCGCTACCGGGAGCTGATGCAGGACCCCACCGAGCTCGACCATGTGCTGAGCACAGGCCGCGAGAAAGCCGAAACCGTGGCCAACGCCACGCTTGAACGGGTTCGGGACGCCTTGGGCTTCGCCCGACCAGCCTGATCGCCACCCAAGGCAAGCATCAGCCGCACTTATCAATGCGGCTGGCACGACCTTGGGCGCTGGCCACCAAGGCCTGACCAAGACAACCTCAGTCGCGACCGCGAGTCTTGCAAGACTCTCACCCTTCTCTCAGCTGCATATACACAGCGGAGACGACGAGTCAACCCCTCAGGCGCCGATCTCGCGTCCAGGCCTCATGGGCCAGCACTGTGACCGTCCACCCGATTGTTCTGCGTGCATCGTCTTTTTTCTGTGTTCAGCCCAGCCACACGTTGGAGCCGGCCTGTGGTCGGTGCAGCCCTGACTGCAGGATTGGTGCTGTCCGCAGGAGCCAAACAGCCGATCCAGAACGCAGAGGCGCCTGCAGAACAGGCTGAGCAAAGCGCCACCAGCAGCCGCGCCACCCTGTCCTTCGGCAAGGAGGGCGGTCGTTATGAGCTGACGCCTGAGCGACGCGCCCTGCTCAACACCATTCGCTACGCCGAGGGAACCTGGAAGGACGGCGAAGACAAGGGCTATCGGATCATGTACGGGGGAGGGCAGTTTCAGGACCTCTCACGCCATCCCGAGCGGGTGATCGTGAAGCGCTACACCAGCGCCGCTGCCGGGGCTTATCAATTTCTGCCCAAGACCTGGAAAGGAGTGGCGAAGGAACTCAGGCTGAGCAGCTTCGAACCCAGGCACCAGGATCAGGCCGCTCTGCACCTTGTTGAGCGCCGGGGTGCTCTCAAAGAAATTGACCGACAGGGCCTGACCAAGAACGCCATGGCAAAGCTGGCTCCGGAATGGGCATCCTTCCCCACCTGGACTGGCCGCTCCGCCTACGGTCAACCTGTGAAGAGCCATCAGGAACTGGCGAGCTTCTACAGCAGCAACTTGCGCGAGTTGCGCAATCAACTGGGTGCCTGAGTCGAGCGGGACGACCCCAACCTCGCGGCCAGAGCCCACACCTCCGTGACCAGGCCATGCCACGGGCTCATAACCTCCATGGAGACCGCCATGGGCTGCGTTGATGCAGCAACAAGTGATCGCGTTGCAGCAATGGCCTTCTTGCCGTCCTGCAACCGCTCCTCCATGCGCTGACGCTCCTCCCGCGGCATCACCTCCTCCGGACAGGCCTGCAGAAGCTCCTCGCCCCGCTGAAACCAGTGCTCGAAGTCATCGAGAAGGGAAGACAGCAACTCATCCAAGAGTGCGCCAGCTTCCCGATTGGTTGACTCACCCACGTGTTGCCCTCGGGTCTCGCCCATAGGATGGAGGCCCTGAACCTGAATCGGTGAGCAGCGCTGCAGCAACCACCCCAGCCCCTTCAGCACCGGTGGTTCTGCCCAAGACCAGCGAAAGCGATCAACTGCTGAAGATTCGGCACTCCATGAGCCATGTGATGGCCATGGCTGTGCAGCAGTTGTTTCCTAAGGCACGCGTCACCATCGGCCCCTGGACCGAAACAGGTTTCTATTACGACTTCGACAATCCCGATCCCTTTACGGAGGCCGACCTGAAGGCCATCAAGAAGGGGATGATCAAAATCATCAATAAGAAGCTGCCCCTTCAGCGGGTTGAAGTAAGCCGCAACGAGGCCGAGGAAAAAATCAAAGCCCAGAACGAGCCCTACAAGCTCGAGATTCTTGAGGGACTGCAGGAACCGATCACCCTTTACACCCTTGGAGAGGACTGGTGGGACCTTTGTGCCGGCCCCCACGTGGATCACACCGGCCAACTCAATGCCAAGGCCTTCGAGCTGGAAAGCGTCGCAGGCGCTTACTGGCGAGGCGATGAAACCAAAGCGCAGCTGCAACGCATCTACGGCACGGCCTGGGAGACCCCGGAACAGCTGGCGGAGCACAAACGCCGCAAGGAAGAAGCGCTTCGCCGCGACCATCGCCGCATCGGCAAAGACCTCGACCTCTTCTCCATCGAGGATGAGGCCGGGGCTGGCCTGGTGTTCTGGCACCCCCGCGGTGCCCGCATGCGCCTGTTGATCGAGGAGTTCTGGCGCCAGGCCCACTTCGAGGGCGGATACGAGCTCCTTTACACCCCCCACGTGGCGGACATCAGCCTCTGGAAGACCTCAGGCCACCTCGACTTCTACGCCGAGAGCATGTTTGGCCCGATGGAGGTGGACGAGCGGGAGTACCAGCTCAAGCCGATGAACTGCCCGTTCCACGTGCTCACCTACGCCAGCAAACTGCGCAGCTACCGGGAACTGCCCATCCGCTGGGCGGAGCTGGGAACGGTGTATCGCTACGAGCGGCCCGGTGTGATGCACGGTCTGATGCGGGTGCGGGGCTTCACCCAGGACGATGCCCATGTGTTCTGCCTGCCGGAGCAGATCAGCGACGAGATCCTGAAGATCCTCGATCTCACCGAACGGATCCTCTCCACCTTCGATTTCAGCAACTACGAGATCAATCTCTCCACCCGCCCAGAGAAGTCCATCGGCGAAGACGCCGTCTGGGACCTGGCCACCAAGGGACTGATTGAGGCCCTGGAGCGCAAGGGTTGGGCTTACAAAATCGATGAGGGCGGCGGTGCCTTCTACGGCCCGAAAATCGACCTCAAGATCGAAGACGCCATCGGCCGGATGTGGCAGTGCTCCACCATCCAGTTGGATTTCAACTTGCCGGAACGGTTCGAGCTCGACTACATCGCCGCCGACGGCAGCAAGCAGCGGCCGATCATGATCCACCGCGCCATCTTCGGTTCGCTGGAGCGGTTCTTCGGGATCATGACCGAGAACTACGCCGGCGATTACCCCTTCTGGCTGGCCCCCGAGCAGGTGCGTCTGCTGCCGGTCACCGACGAGGTGCAGCCCTACGCGGAGCAGCTGCTCGATCAGCTCACCAAGGCTGGTGTTCGCGCCACCGTCGACCGCAGCGGCGACCGGCTCGGCAAATTGATCCGCACCGGCGAACAGATGAAGATCCCTGTGTTGGCAGTGATCGGTGCCAAGGAAGCGGAGCAGAACGCCGTGAGCCTGCGCAGCCGACATGACGGTGATCTCGGGGTTACAGCAGTGTCCGACCTTCTCAGTGCTGCCCAGACGGCCAACAGCGAGCGCGCAGCAGGCCTGGAGCTGAACCGATGACGGATTCCCCCGTGCAGAACCTTGCCGATCTCGCGCGTCTGCGCGGAGCACCGGAGCTGCTGCCCCAGATCAAAAGTGAGCTGCGAGCAGAACTCGATCAGACCATGGCCAAGGCCAGCTGGTTCACCATCGGCGTTATGGCTCCGTCCAGCGAGCAGGCCCTCACAGCGCTGCGCAGCCTGGAGCAAAGCCAACAGTGGGAGCCGCTGGAGCTCGTCGACAGCCCTGAGGAAGCGGGTCCTGTTTTCCTGAAAGCCAATCAGAAGGGGGGCACGATCCGCATTCGGATCGAGCACGGCCTCGGCGAAGGAATTCTGATCAGTGGCCACGGCGATGACGACACCACGCCAAGCACCACCTGGGGACCACTTCCACTGGACTTCTTTTCTTGAGCGAACCACGCTGGTAGGAGACGCCACAGCCCTGGATGGCCACCACCACACTCCTGGCGGGGGACATGGGAGGCACCAAGACTCTGCTTGCTCTCTACGGGAGTGAGGCGGGTCAGCTGCGCCTGCTGCATCAAGAACGCTTCCGCTCAGGGGAATGGGCATCGCTTGAGCCGATGCTCGAGGCCTTCCTCAACAACCGTCCCGCTGATCTCCAAGCCCCAACGCATGCCTGCATCGCCGTTGCCGGTCCGGTGCGTCGGAGCGAGGCCCGGATCACCAACCTTCCCTGGCGACTGCGGGAGGCCGACCTGGCGAAGGCTGCGGGCACAGAACAGCTCGAACTGGTGAATGATTTCGGCGTGCTGATTTACGGACTGCCCCACTTCGACGGCAATCAGCAGGTGATCCTTCAGAGGGGCCACCAGGACAAGGGCCCCGTGGCAATTCTTGGTGCCGGCACCGGTCTCGGCATGGCACGAGGACTGCAGAGTGAACGGGGCCTGGTGGCCCTGGCGAGCGAAGGAGGGCACCGCGAATTTGCCCCGCGCAATGAATCGGAATGGGAGCTGGCCTGCTGGCTCAAACAAGACCTCGGCATCAGCCGGCTGTCGATCGAACGCATCGTGAGTGGCACCGGCCTGGGGCATGTGGCCCACTGGCTGCTTCAGAAACCCGACGCCGCCATGCACCCCCTGCGCAGCGTGGCGGAGGCTTGGCGGCGCAACAGCTCCAACGATCTTCCCGCTCAGGTGAGCGTCGCTGCTGAAGGGGGTGATCCCTTGATGCAACGCGCTCTACAGCTCTGGCTGGAGGCCTATGGGGCAGCGGCAGGCGATCTTGCCCTCCAGGAACTCTGCACAGGAGGTCTCTGGGTTGGTGGGGGCACCGCATCAAAACAACTGAAGGGACTGCAATCCGCCAGCTTTCTCAATGCGATGCGCGATAAGGGTCGCTTCCGCGAGCTGATCGAAGGGATGCAGGTCACGGCGGTGATCGATCCCGATGCCGGACTGTTCAGTGCAGCCTGTCGCGCCCGGATGCTGGCGGAGTCAGGTGGGACACTGGCCTGAGCAGAGGATCAGCGATGGCGCAGCCGCGCATCGGTCAGAAAGTGGTCGTGGACGTCCCGGCAACCACCGCCAATCTCGGCCCCGGATTTGACTGCCTCGGTGCAGCCCTCGACCTGAACAACCGATTCGCGATGCGTCGGATCGAAGGGGGTGGTGAACGGTTTGAGCTGATTATTGAAGGATCGGAGGGAAGTCACCTCCGCGGTGGGCCTGAAAACCTCGTGTACCGAGCAGCCCAACGGGTGTGGAAGGCGGCCGGGCTTGAGCCGGTCGCCCTTGAGGCACGGGTGCGTCTTGCCGTACCGCCTGCACGGGGGCTGGGCAGCAGTGCCACGGCCATCGTGGCGGGGTTGATGGGAGCCAATGCCCTCGTTGGCGAGCCCCTCTCCAAGGAGAAGCTACTCGAGCTGGCCATCGACATCGAAGGGCATCCCGACAACGTTGTGCCCTCCCTGCTGGGGGGCCTCTGCATGACCGCCAAAGCCGCCTCTCAGCGCTGGCGTGTTGTGCGATGCGAATGGATGCCGAGCGTGAAGGCCGTGGTGGCGATCCCATCGATTCGCCTGAGCACCAGCGAAGCCCGCCGGGCCATGCCGAAGGCCATTCCCGTTGGCGATGCCGTGGTCAATCTGGGCGCCCTGACGCTGCTGCTGCAGGGCCTGCGCACCGGCAATGGTGATCTGATCTCCGACGGCATGCATGATCGTTTGCATGAGCCTTACCGCTGGCGGCTGATCAAAGGCGGTGACCAGGTCAAACAGGCGGCCATGGAGGCGGGCGCCTGGGGCTGCGCCATCAGCGGAGCCGGACCGAGCGTCCTGGCTCTGTGCGAGGAAGACAAAGGCCCTGCCGTGAGTCGCGCCATGGTCAAGGCCTGGGAAGCGGCAGGGGTTGCCAGCCGCGCGCCGGTGCTGAATTTGCAGACCTCAGGCAGCCACTGGCAACCGGCCGAGGATGAGTAGATCCACCTAAACCGGGCGTTCAGCCCTGTTAGCTTTGTTAAAGATTGCGGACACGGAATGGATGCTGGGTTAGCAGAGCTTGCTGTCTCGGGCAGTTCCTTTCCTTGGTTGTCGCTGATTGTGCTGTTGCCGGCGGCTGCAGCTCTGGTGCTGCCACTGGTTCCGAGCAGCGAAGAGAAGCCATCCCCAGCGCCCAAGATCATCACCCTGGGCGTCCTGCTGGTCGATCTTCTGTTGATGATGGGGGTGTTTGCCACCCGCTTCGACCCCAGCACTGAAGGGCTGCAATTGGTGGAGCGGGTGAACTGGCTCCCAGCCCTAGGCCTCGAATGGTCCCTCGGTGTTGATGGTCTTTCAGCACCCTTGGTGGTGCTCAGCGGCCTGGTCACCCTTCTGTCTGTGGCGGCCAGCTGGTCGGTTCAGCGCAAATCAAGGCTTTACTTCGCCCTGATGCTGGTGCAGGCCTCGGCCCAGGGCCTGGTTTTTCTGTCGCAGGATTTCCTGCTGTTCTTCCTGGCCTGGGAACTGGAACTGGTTCCTGTTTACCTGTTGATCGCCATCTGGGGCGGACAAAACCGCCAGTACGCCGCGACCAAGTTCATCCTTTACACCGCTCTGGCCTCTCTACTGATCCTGATCAGTGGCCTGGCGCTGGCTCTCTCCGGAGACACCTTCACCTTCAACCTCACGGAACTGGCGGCTCGTTCGCCGGGCGGCAGCTTCGGCCTGTTGTGTTACGTGGGCTTCCTGATCGGCTTCGGCGTGAAACTGCCGATGTTCCCGCTCCACACCTGGCTGCCTGATGCCCACGGCGAGGCGAACGCGCCGGTGTCGATGCTGCTGGCCGGAGTGCTCCTGAAGATGGGCGGCTACGCATTGCTGCGCTTCAACGTGCAGATGCTTCCCGAAGCCCACGCCACCCTGGCGCCGGCCTTGGTGATTCTTGGAATCGTGAACATCGTTTATGGCGCCCTTAATGCCTTCGCCCAAGACAACGTCAAACGCAGGATCGCTTGCAGTTCCGTGAGCCACATGGGCTTTGTGCTGGTTGGAATCGGTGCCGTTGATGCGTTGGGAATCAGCGGAGCCATGCTTCAGATGGTGAGCCATGGCCTGATCGCCGCAGCAATGTTCTTCGTGACGGGCGTGTTCTACGAGCGAACCAAGACCCTCTCGATCCCGAATATGGGCGGACTGGCCAAGGCTCTGCCGATCACCTTTGCCTTCTTCCTGGCCAGCTCTCTGGCCTCCCTTGCCCTTCCGGGCATGAGTGGCTTCATCAGTGAAATCACCGTGTTCCTCGGCATCACCAGCCAGGAAGCCTTCACCTCAGTGTTCCGCTCGATCACCGTGCTGCTTGCCGCCATCGGTCTGGTGCTCACACCGATCTATCTGCTCTCCATGTGCCGCAGGGTGTTCTTCGGCCCAAGGATTCCTGCTCTCGCCAGCGTGGCTGACATGCGCCCCAGAGAGCTGGTGATTGGCCTGAGCCTGCTAGTGCCGACCCTGGTGATCGGCATCTGGCCCCGCATTGCCATGGATCTCTACGAAGCTTCCACCAACGCTCTGGCCCTGCAGTTCATCGCCAGCTGAAATGTCGACTGTTTCCCCCCTCCTGCGCGGTCAAGAGCTTCCCGAGTTCCGTGCCATCTCCCCTGAGCTCGTCAGCACAGACATCCCGGTTCTGCTCGCACAGCTGGATCAGGACTTCACTGCCCTAGAGCAGGCTCTTGAGTCAGCCCTTGCCGGACCCTCGAAGCTGTCCTGGAATCGGGTGATGCAACCGCTGCAGGCCATCGGCGAACGGCTGCGTTGGAGCTGGGGTGTGGTGTCGCACCTCAATGGCGTCTGCAATTCCGCGGAGCTGCGCGATGCCCACGCCGCCCAGCAGCCCGATGTTGTGCGCCTCAGCAACCGGCTCGGCCAAAGCCAGATTCTTCATCGGGCCCTGATGGCCCTTCAAAGCGATCCCGCCGAACCGCTCAATCCAACCCAGAAGCGGATCCTGAAATCAGAACTGCTCTCGATGCAGCAGCGCGGTGTTGGCCTCAGTGGTGAGGACAAAGCAGCTTTCAACAGCACCAGTGAACGCTTGGCCGCCCTCTCCACCCAGTTCGGCAACCACGTGCTCGATGCCACTCAGCAGTGGACCTTGAAGCTCAGCCAGCCCAACGAGGTGGAAGGCCTGCCGCAACGGGCCTTAGAGGCGCTGGCCGCAGCAGCGCGCGAAGCGGGGAATGCTGAAGCGTCTGCAGAGTCCGGCCCCTGGCTGCTGGGACTGGACATGCCCCGCTATCTGCCCTTCCTCACCCACGCCAACAACCGATCCCTTAGGGAAAAGGCCTATCGGGCCCATGTAGGGCGGGCCAGTGAAGGGGAACTCGACAACCGGGCACTGATCGAGGAGATCCTGACCCTGAGGCGTGAACAAGCGTCCCGCCTGGGCTATGCCCACTGGGCTGATCTGAGCCTCAGCGCCAAGATGGCCGACGATGTTCCGGCGGTGGAAGCACTGCTGGAAGAACTTCGCGCTGCGGCCTATCCAGCAGCTCAGCAGGAACTACTGGATCTCCAAACCATCGCCCGGGAGCACAAGGCCCCTGAAGCCGATGATCTGGCTCCCTGGGACATCGCCTACTGGTCGGAGAAGCTGCGCCAATCCAGGTTCGACCTGGATCAGGAAGCGCTGCGCCCCTGGTTCCCACTGCCGCAGGTTCTCGAAGGTCTGTTCAGCCTGTGTTCAAGGCTGTTCGACGTCGAGATCGTCGCCGCCGACGGCGAAGCACCGACCTGGAACGATGACGTGCGCTTCTTCCGTGTGAAGCGCACGGATGGCACACCGATCGCAGGCTTCTACCTCGACCCTTACAGCCGGCCTGCCAGCAAACGCGGTGGAGCCTGGATGGATGAATGCCTGGGCCTCAGCAAGAAACCCGATGGATCAGTGGTGCTGCCGGTGGCCTATCTGGTCTGCAACCAGACCCCACCTGTGGGCGACACGCCAAGCCTGATGAGCTTCGAAGAGGTGGAGACCCTCTTCCATGAATTCGGCCATGGTCTCCAGCACATGCTCACCACCGTTGAGGAACCGGAAGCAGCCGGCATCAGCAACGTGGAATGGGATGCCGTGGAACTCCCCAGCCAGTTCATGGAGAACTGGTGCCTTGATCACGCCACGTTGATGGGCATGGCGCGCCACTGGCAGACCGGTGAACCCCTGCCCGAGGCGGAATTCAACAAGCTGCGCAGCAGCCGCTCCTTCAATGCAGGTCTGGCCACCCTGCGGCAGGTTCACTTCGCCCTGAGTGACCTCCGCCTCCACAGCCAGTGGACCCCCGACCTTGGCATCACCCCAGACGAACTGCGCCGTGAGATTGCCGCCACCACCACGGTGATGGCTCCCATCCCAGAAGATCAGTTCCTCTGCGCCTTCGGGCACATCTTCGCGGGGGGCTATTCCGCTGGGTACTACTCCTACAAATGGGCTGAAGTTCTAAGTGCCGATGCCTTCTCTGCTTTTGAGGAGGTTGGTCTGGATCAGGAGGAGCAGATTCGCGAAACGGGAGCCCGCTTCCGCGACACCGTGCTCAGCCTCGGGGGCAGTCGCTCCCCAGCAGAAGTGTTTGAAGCCTTCCGAGGGCGTCCAGCCAGCACCGAAGCATTGATTCGCCATTCCGGCCTGGTGGCCGCGGCCTGACTTCAGGGGCGCAAGCTGCTGCAGAGCCGTCGGATCGCATCGGGGTGGCTGATCAGCTGCTGGTGGGTCCAGACGGGGATTTCCTCACACCGACCCAGCGGCAGAACAGCTCTCCAGCCGGGGCAGACCATCAGATCCCAGCGGCAAAAGAAACTTGAGCACTCGATCCCAGCCAGGGCATCGGGTTGGCGATTCAGATCCCGCAGCAGGCGACTACCCACTTTCATGTCTGCCGCACCGGCCAGCAGCGGGCGAGGAATCATCTGAGCGGCAAGGGTGCCCTGCTGCGGGCTACCCACGCTGAAAAAGCGTCGGGTGCGCTGTGCTCCCCCCAGCTCCTGCAGCCAGATCCTGCCGATCACGCCCCCCATCGAAAACCCCAGAAGATCGACTTGGGTGTCTGCCCCGAAGCGTTGCTGAATGTGCAGGTCGAGGCGCGAGGCCAACTGCCGCAGGGGAACCCAACCCAGACCATGGGACAGATGCGGCGCCAGCAACGGGCGATCCGGCTGGTCCAAACCCTGAATCAATCGGTGAAACAGGCGGGGCGTGTCCCAGAGACCATGCACCAACACCAACGGGATGCTCACAGGGCTGATCTGCCGCCATGGCGCGAGCGTTCCACGAACACCCGACCGTTAAATCCTGGAACCGGTGCAGCACATTTGGTCAAGCGCAGCCACATCGGCATGGCCCCATACAAGGATTCCAAGCGATCCAGCATCTGCTCGCTGAAGTGCTCGATCGTGAGGCAACGAATCTGCCGGGACAGATCCTGCAGGGCCTGAATGGCCAGGCTGTAGTCCAGGCTCCGGCTCAGATCGTCGGCCACGGCAGCAGCCTTCAGATCGAACTGGACACTGAAATCAAGGCTGAACCACTGGCCATCCCGGCGTTCGTGTTCCAACACCCCGACATGGGCCCACAACCGAAGCTCCCGCACACCGATGCAATCCATCAGAGCGGCCGATCGATGTGGGTGAAGACGCGGCTGCCGTTGGCGTAGTCAGCAGCGATGTGGCCCTCGCCGCGCAACCGATAGCGATAGGTCACCAACCCTTCCAGGCCAACAGGTCCCCGGGGAGGAAGGGTTTGGGTGCTGATGCCAACTTCAGCGCCGAATCCATAACGGAACCCATCGGCGAAGCGGCTCGAGCAGTTGTGATACACCCCGGCGCTATCCACCGCCGCAAGAAAACGATCAGCCGCCTGGGCATCCTCCGTCAGGATCACCTCGGTGTGACGCGACCCGTAGGAGCGGATGTGATCGGCGGCTGCCTCGAGATCATCAACCAGCTTCACCGCCAGGATCAGATCCAGATACTCCGTGCTCCAGTCCTCCTCCGTGGCCGCTTCCGGCACGCCAAGGGCCACGCTCTCGGAATCGCCCCGCAGTTTCACGCCAGCAGCAGCGAAGGCCGGCAGCGCAGCGGCAAGAAAAGGCTGGGCAATGGAGCGGTGAACCAGCAAGGTTTCAATGGCGTTGCAGGCGGCGGGGTACTGGCTCTTGCTGTCCACCGCCACGCGAACGGCTTTCGCGATGTCGGCCGCCGCATCCACATAGAGATGACACACCCCATCGGCATGGCCCAGCACAGGAATGCGGGTGTTGTCCTGGATGAAGCGCACCAGCTCGTTGCTTCCCCTGGGGATGATCAGATCCACAAGGCCATCAAGACGCAACAGGGCCAGGCTTTCCTGACGGGTGGTGAGCAGCGCCAGGGCATCGGCAGACACCGGACTGGCCGCCAGGCCTGCCTGCAGGGCATCCATCACAGCCTCATTGGTGCAGCGGGCTTCACTGCCCCCTTTCAACAGAGCGCCATTGCCCGAGCGGATCGCCAGGGAGGCGATCTGCATCACCGCATCCGGCCTGGCTTCGAAGATCACACCCACCACCCCGAGCGGCACGGAAACCCGTTCCAGCACCAAGCCCTGGTCCAGCTCCCGGTGCAACTGACGGCAACCCAACGGATCGCTGAGGCTTGCCACCTTGCGCACGCCATCAATGGCCGCAGCCAATTTGATGTCGTCCAACTTCAGCCGCGCCATCAAGGCCGGTGCCAGCCCCTCGGCAGCAGAGCGTTCGAGGTCTTCACGGTTGGCCGCAAGGATGGTTGCTGCGCGCTCAGTCAGCGCATCCGCCATGGCCTGGAGCGCCAAGGCCCGCTGGCCGTCATCGGTCTGCCCCAGATCAACAGCAGCACGGCGGACAGCCGCGGCACGCTGCAACAGCGCGGCGGAAGGCTCTGGAACGCTGGACATCAAGGCAATCAATCTGGAGCCATCATCCCGTTCAGCCGCTGTAGAGCGAGCCGCGCTGCCCCCAGTCGTCCAGCACCATTGCCCAGGCATGCGGCTTCGATGCGTAAGCCCTCCCGCGAGACGGCCTGAACCCGCGACTCCACCTCGCGGCGCACCGCTGGCAGAAAGTGGCGGGCGGCACCCGCCAGGCCACCACCCAGCAACACCAACTGCGGCGTGAACACATACACCAAAGAAGCGACGCCACAGCCCAGGCGCTCGCCGTAACGGCTCCAAACCTCCAGGGCCGCAGGATCACCGGCATCGGCCTCCGCACTGAGCTCGCGGGGGTCGCGATCACACAACCGCCGCAGGCCCGTGATGCTGGCGAACTGCTCCAGAGAGCCACGGTTGCCGCTGTTGCAGGCAGGACCATCGGGCTGCACCCCGATCAGCCCTGGTTCCGCTGCAGCGCCGTTATGGCCGGTAAACAGCTCCCCCCTCAAGATCACTCCACCTCCCACACCGGTGCCGAGGGTGAGCAGCACCACATCCTCAACACCCCGGGCGGCCCCAAGCCAGGCCTCGCCCACAACCGCACAGTTGCCGTCATTGGCCAGGGTGACCTGGCGATTGATCCGCGACTCCAGCCAATCCGCCAGCGGCACGTCCTCCCAGCCGGGCAGGTTGATGCAGACCCGGGCCACCCGGGCCGCCGCATCCATCGGACCGGGAAGTCCGACACCGACCGCCTGAGCCGCATGCCCGGGATCGATCTGTTCGATCGCCTCACACAGGGCCATCGTCACCGCACCAGGCACCGCGGGCTGGGGTGTGGGGCACTGTGCTTCGGCCATCACCGTGCCATCAGCACGAATCCGAGCCAGCTTGATCGCCGTTCCCCCGAGGTCCACCCCAATCACCTGCACGTCAGGCATTCCTCAGAACCGGAAGAACACCTGCAACTGGCTCTGCCAGGTGCCATTGGCATCCATGGCCGCCGAGACAGACGTCGTTGGCGTTAAGCGATAGGAAACGGTGGCCTGCGGAGGCACGTCGGTTGTATTCGGTGCCATAAGCACGGAGAGATCGAACTTGTCGGTCAACGCCACACCGAACTCCGTCACCACTGTGAGTGTTGGCGACACCCGGCCGGAGGTGCGCTCCTTCTCCGATTTCACATCGGGATTGACGTAAGTGGGGAAAATCGCCACCTGGAGCCGCTGCCCCATGGCATCGGTCAACGTGCCGAGCACAGGGGAGAGCAGCGATTGGCTCAGCATCGTGGCCAACGCAGCGCCACCGGTTCCGCCCAGGGAAGCCAGGGAATTTCCACCGATCAGGCCCAACAACTGCTGCTCGCTCATCGGTGGGGAGCTGCGAAGAACAAGGTTTTCCCTGTTCACCAGACGGTTGGCCGGCCCTGTGGCCTGGACCATGACCTTCACCAGACGGAGCTGACCACCCTCGGCGTAAGCGCTGCCCGTGCCATTCGAAGCAAACAGATTGGCGCTGGTGATCTGATCGCTGGTGCCCGCGCTGATGGTGTCAGAAACCTTGGCTTGCATCGCGATATCCACGTAGGGGACGAGCCCCAGCGAGGGTGTGAACACCGCTGCATTCGCTGCCTGCGGATCCAAACGCAGTGGCGCAAGGGGGGGGACCCAGATCCTGCCGGAATTGAGTCGGATCAAGCCCCGCGCCTCCAGAGAGGGATCCAGGGGGCCGTTCAAGGTGAGAGCACCTTCACCCTTGAAGCGGATCCAGGGGGGCATCTGCACCTCGATATCAGGGCCGAGGGCAAGCCGAAGATTCTCAAAGCGGATGGCCGGCAGTGACGGCATGAACCGCTGCAGCTGATCCGGACCCTGGATGGTTCGGTTGGGGCCCATCAGGACCAGAGGTTCCTGGAAGTCCCACTGCTCCGCCAGCAGTTGCATCACCGAGTCGGCACCGGGACGCACCTCCTCTGAGGGGCCCTCGACACCGTTGGAAACCATGGATCGAAGTCCACCCCGTCGCAGCCGTCCGAAGAACCCTGACTGCGGCCGCAGCGTGCCTCGTGACAGGGCCAGATTTCCCGAGAGCACCGGCTGCACCAGGGCGCCGGAGACCTGCAGTTCGCCATCGGCCTGGAACTGCACAATCGGCTGACGAATCTGACCTTGACTGAGTTGCAAGGTGAGCGGTGAACCATCGCTTTGGGGACTGAACAAGCCCAGGGTTCCTGAACCGCGCAACACGCCACCGCGACCCACCTCGGCCTCAAGCCGTTGCACCTCGACCTGATCGAAGTCGAACAGGATCGAAGCGTTGATCCGGCTCAGTTCCTGTTCACCGATGCTGAGGTCTCCATTGCTCACCACCACAAAGCCATTGGCCTGGGGTTGGTTCAAAGGCCCGCGCAGCAGCAGCCGCAGATCCGTGCTCCCCTGCTTGGCGGTGAAGGACTCCCCAGCGAGGACCGACAACACGCCCAGGGCATCCCCATGGCTTTCCAGCCTCAGATTCAGGTCGGCATCGGGATCAAAAGGAACCGTCCCGGTCACGGTGACAGCTTCCTTGCTCTCCCCTCCCTTGAGAGCCAGATCCAGACGGATCAGCTCGCTGTCAACGATGACTGATCGCTGCTCCAACGTCAGGGGCTGGCCCGCCAGGCTGGCGGAGTCGAGCAGCAGATCGGAAACCAGCAGAGGAGCCGCTGCGCTGAGGTCGTAGCGGCCGCGGATGCCGATGCTGCCGCGAAGCTGCTGCGGCACAGGCGCCAACAACGCCAGGAGGGAGATCGGAACCTGCAGCAGGGAGAGGTCTCCGGATCCACCGAACAACGAGCCGCGAAGCGTGGCGACCACCGGTTCAAGCTGGAGTGCCTTGGCCTGGTCATCCCCCTCAATCCACAGGTGTGCCTTGGCGATCAGCTCGGCCTTCAGGCGCTTGGGATCGGGCCCCTTGATCGTTCCCGACAGATTGACCCGCCCTTCCAGGCGCTCCAGCTCAGGTCCCTTGGACGGATGGGCCAGGGCGTAGGCCTCGAGAGCCCGGCGCGATTCCGCCAGAGCTCGCAACTGCCCATCAAGGGAACCGCCGAAGGTATTGATGAATAGGGTTCCGAGATCCTCAGCACGCTCGGGAGCAAGACCCGGACGGGGGTCGCTCCCTCTCAGCTGACGAGCAAGAAGTGTCAGCCAGGTCACGTCCAGGCCTTCGGCCTTTATCGCGCTGTGCATCCGCCCACCCAGGTCGCCACGGGCTTTCAGCTGAATGCTGCCCTGCAGAGGAGTGAGCGCCGCATCGGCCTGAAAACGACCATCCGTCAGGACGCCCTCCACCTCAACGCTCTGCATGGCAACACCCGCCAGCGAGGGTTCAGCAATGGAGGCAGAGCCACGGATCGCAAGGGGGCCCATGGCCAGGCGACCTGCACCCGTCAGCTGGCCCGCCGCCGCTTTGGGCTGGTTAGCCGGCGGGACGATGAAACGAAGGCCATCGATGTTGAGATCTGCCGCACTCCACCGGTAGCGACGTTGATCTCCACCGGGCGCCAGTCCGTCCAAGCGCAACTGCCCCTCACCACGGTCCAAGCGAACGATCTGGGGCCAGGCATCTGCATTGAGAACGGCCTCGAGCGTGCCGGGCACGCTGGGCTGCTGGGCCGCCATCGCCAGGCGAGCACCACGGCCCAGTTCACCGTTGAGACGTCCCGTCCAGCGCTCGGGTATCTGCAACGCTCCGAAGCGAGGTTGATCCAGCATCAGGCTGATGTCGGGCTGCAGCGCCGACAGCGGACCGTTCACGCGCCCCCGCGCTGCGACTTGCCCCCCCAACGGCATCCCGATCAAGGGGGTGAAACGGCTCAGGTTGAGGGGTTTGAGTTCAAAGCCGCTCTGAAGTTCACCAACTTGCAGCTGCCCCTGCGCCAGCTGCAAAGGCAGGCGCGCTTCCGCCCGCAACACAGGACTGGTGAAGCGATCCAGCACCAGCGCGGAATCCTCCGTGGACCATCGGCTCAGAAACGACCATTGATCCAGCAGCGGGTTGGCTGCCTGGCCAAGCTTCAGGCTCAGCTCCGGTGAGGCCAATTCACCACTGACGTTGACGGCTCCAAGGACCGGAGCGGTTTGGCCCAGTCCGGCCTGCAGAGACGGAACCGCAGACCAGAAGCGGGGAGCGATCTGCAGCTCCGTGCTGCGCAGATCCAGTTGGGATCCAATCGTCCCGGCCAGTCCGAAGCGCAGTCCCGGGGCACTGAGGCGCAGGCTGTCCACGGCAACAGAGGGTTGCTGGTCTTGCAACCAGGGGGTGCGCCAGGCTCCCTCCAGCGTCAGGGCTCTGTTGAGCCCCATGGCCTCAGGCAACTTGATCTCACCATCAACACTCCACCGGGGCTCCACCCAGGGGCCCTGGATCCTGAGCTTCAACCGATCCTTGCTTGCAGAGCTGAGGTCTGAGCTGTGCACCTCAGCACGGAGATCAAAGCTCTTGTTGAGGGCGACAGAACCTGAGGCCCGAGCTTCAAAAACTCCGAACCCCAGTGTTGCGGGCTCCAGCGTCAGTTGATCGCCCTTGCAGGCGACGCTGAGACGATTGCTGTTCAGCGAAGCAAGCTTGAGACGCTTGAAGCTGAGCCCACCTCGGCAGTTCAACGCGCCGTCGGCCCAGCCGATCTGAACATCTCCCTCCAACGTCCCGGAGGCGTCCAGCTCCTGAGCGGGGGCGATGACGGCCGCCAATGGTTTCAGCTTGAGCCGATCCAGCCGAGTTCGAAGTTTGAAGCTGGGGCGATCCCAATGCCCTTGACCGTCCAACCGCAGGGCCCCTTCACGCTCAACCCAGCGAAGTTCCGATGCGGTGCTGAAAAAGGCCTCCCCGAGCCGAACCGCGCCCCGGCTGCGGAGTTCAAGGGTCTGCTGCTGAGGGCCGAAACGAATCAGCGCAGGGTCGGCCAAGCGGTACTGCACGCCAAGCCGCGGCAGGGCGCCGTCGCCGCTCGGTGATCCGAAGGTCCAGTAATTCCCAGTCTCATTGGCCTGCAACTGGCCGCGCAGCTTGTGCACCGTGATCTGCAGAACCGGCTGCAGAAGCCGAAGACTCGCCAGCGGAGCAAAGCTCACCTCCAGCCCCGCCAGGCTCAGCTCAGAGCGATCCGCCGCCGCCGGCAAGATCCGAGTCGGCCCAATGGCAATCCCCAAGCCCAGGGGGCGAAGACCCTCATAGGGACCAATGTCCACGTCGTGGCCCAGAGGGCCTGAAAGCGTGCGCTCCAATCCGGGGCGCACGCTGCTCAGGATGCGTTCGGCAGCACGGTCTAGAGCGATGAAGCCCGCTGTTCCAGCCCCGATCAGAACCAAACCGGTTGATACCAACCAAACCCTGCGCCGCGTTTTCCCCATCAGACGCGGCGGCCACTCCGGAATCTCGCGCAATATAAGGAGACTGTTTTCAGTCCACCAGACCCCATGGCTTTCGATCAGCTGCTGCTTACTGCCGCTCCCTGGCTGGGTTGGTCTGGGCTTGGGCTTGGCGCGCTGACGGCCATTGCCTTCCTCACCAAGTGGGGCATTCGTTTTCGACTGGTTGGTGTCAGCAGCTTCACCCTGCTGCTCGCGGTGAGCTGCTGGGCATTCGGCGTGAGCTACACCCCACCAGTGGTGGTGGAAGGTGCTGTACGGGCACCGATCGTTTTCGACAACGGCAATGACCTGGTGGTGGCGCAGGTTCCAGCCGATCTAGCTCCAGACACCGTTCAAGCCACCCTGGAACAGTTGGAGGGCAACCTGCGCGGCTCCGGTCGTTCCAGCAACACTGTGCTGGTGCGGCTGCGCGGAATCCAGACGGAAGGCGATGGCCTGGGCCGGCCCGTCATTCTGGGCGAGGTGAGCAAGACCTTGCGTTGATGCCAGGCTTCAACGACGCGATTGAGGAACTCCCCCAGTCGTTCCGCAGAGAAAAACAGGAGCTTGATCGAGCCGGCATCAACCGCTGGTCCCGCATCCGTGATCTGACGGATTTGGAGCTGAGCCAGCTCGCTCGCAGTGGCCAGGCTTCAGCCCGAAACCTGAAACGGCTGCGGGGTTTGGCCGACTTGGTTTGCAGTTTGAATCTGCCTCCCCAGGACGCCGCGCTGCTGATGCATGCGGGCATTGCCACGCCCACCGCTCTGGCGGCGTGCACCCCAGAGCGTCTCGTGCGCCAGACCGGGAGGCTGGAGCGCAGCCTTGGAACCAAACGGCCTGCTGTTGTTGATCTACGGGTTGCTGGCGATTGGATCCGACGCGCGAGGCAACTGGCGAACTGACCCCAGCAGCCCTGACTTGAAGTCCAATTCTGCGTATGAGTGGTTTATGGGCTTGAACCTCCTACGCACGGCTCTGGTCGCTCTAGCCCTCACTGGGTCAGCTTCACCCGTCGGTGCCGCAGATTCGGACTTGCTCAACAGCGTCAAACGCAACCCTGAAAAAGCGAAGGCGATGTGTCGTTCATTCCGGCAGATGAATGCCGACGGCAAATCCGCCTACTCCAAAAAAGCGACACGCAAGGTTGCTGAGAGTCAGAACCTGACCTTTCAGGATGCGGAGATCCTTGTGACCTACGTCGTGGGGATGCATTGCCCCAATGTGCGCTGAGAAGGGCATCGTTTCCAGCCGCTCTGCAGCGCTGACGCTTGCCGATGGAGTTGTGCTGCGGTCACGGCTGTGGCACCCAAGTGGTGAAGGCCCCTGGCCAGCCCTGCTGATGCGGCAGCCCTACGGGAACCGCATCGCCTCAACCGTCACCTACGCCCATCCCCGCTGGTGGGCTTCCCATGGCTTTCTGGTAGTCATTCAGGACGTGAGAGGCCAGGGGGAGTCAGGAGGCAGCTTCGGGGGGTTTGGTCAGGAAGCAGCCGACACCAGCGCCACCCACGCCTGGGTGCGCCAGTTGCCGGAATGCAATGGACGCCTGGGGGCCTACGGGTTTTCCTATCAGGGGCTAACCCAGCTCACGGCAACGGAATCCGCGCCACCACCGGATTGCACCGCCCCAGCCATGACCGGATTGGACGAACGCCGTCACTGGAGTTGTGAAGGCGGTGCCCACTGGTGGCATCTGGGGCTGGGATGGGGGCTACAGCTCGCCGCTCTTCAGGCCCAGCGACGAGGAGACGCGGCGGCCTGGCTGGAGATCCGCCGCAGCCTGGAGGAGAACCGCTATTTGCGCGACGGGCCAGCCCTGCTGGAGCGCCATGACCCCGAAGGCATGGCTTGGAGATGGATGCAAAGCGACCCCCGCAATGATCAGCAGTGGACGGTTCATCGCTCACCGGCAAGCTGGCTTCAACGGCCGATGCTGTTGATCGGTGGATGGTGGGATCCGCATCTGGTGGGCCTTTTGGACCTCTGGCATCGCAGCCAGCTCGCCGGGGGGCAGCCTTGCCTTCACATCGGGCCGGCCTCCCATCTGCAGTGGTGGCCTGAAACCCAGCAGCTGATGCTGCAGTTCTTCCAACAGCATCTGCAGGATTGCCGCCCGCAGGAGCCGAAGCCCAGTCACCAGCTCTGGAACATCACCCAGCATCAGTGGGAGGCAATCCCCGCACCCGGCACCAGCGGGCCGGCGTCATGGGGACTGCGCACCCATGGACTGGCCTGCATCGATCCAAGCGACGGTGGACTCGTGGCGAGTGGGGAAGGAGAAGGCAGCGTGGTCATCGTTCATGACCCCTGGCGACCGGTTCCGGCCATCGGTGGACACTTGGGGACAACCCCTGGCCCCGTTGATCGCTTGGCGGTGGATCAACGCAGCGACGTCGCGACATTCACCTCTGCTCCCCTGGTTGAGGAGCTTCTGCTGTCGGGTCAACCGTCACTCCTGCTGAACGCCGAAGCGGACCAACCCGGCTTTGATCTCTGCATCAGCCTGTCCCGCCTGCCTGCAAACGCCAACAGCGTTGAACAACTCAGCACGGGAGTGGTGCGCGTTCGAGGAGAGGAGGCCTTGCAGCCAGCCAGGCGCAGCGTGACCCTCCAACCACTGCAGGCGACCCTTGCTTCCGGCGATCGGCTGAGGCTCTCGATTGCCGCAGCAGCTTGGCCTGCCATCGCCGTCAACCCTGGCCACGAAGCCGTGCCCTGCGGCGCACCAAGCCCAGAGCATCATGTGGTGACGCTGACACTGGAACTTGCTGACTCCACCCTGCAGCTGAACCCCTTTGACTCCGGCAGACTGCGGCTCGACTGATGGTTGTGCCTTGAAGCTCTCCGCTGCCCTGCTGGCCCTTGCTCTGTCAGCCCCCATGGGGGTGATCAATCCCGCAGCAGCAGAGGACCTCACCAGAACTGAACTCAGCCCGGCCCAAGCAACAGCGGCGGCTGAACTGCTTCTGGACGCCCTGAAAAACCGCCAGGGAGACGTCATGCATGACGCTCTCGCCACCCCGGTTCAGGCCAGTGTTGATGTGAAGACCGTCCAGGAACGCCTGGACCAACGCATGGCCATCGAGGCGACACGCGTTGTCAGCGTGATTCCTGGATACAACACGACAACCATTGATGCTGTCGTGACCACGGCATCCGGTGACGAAGGGATGCTGATGGTGCTGGATGAAGACGGCAAGCTGCTGGCCTGGAAGTGGACTGACCAGATCAAGCCGATCGAGACAACGGCCGTCGAATTCGCCCGCGATCTGGCAGCAGGGCGCTGGGTAGCAGCTCGATCCAAGATGTCTCTGCAATTGCAGGAAGATCTGGCCCCCGGAGACCTGGAACGCAAATGGACCAAGCTCAGCCGGACGTCGGGGGGGTTCCGCAAGGTCAAAGACGCCGTGATCGCCCATCAGGGGGGCGAACAACAGCTGGTGCTGGTGGCTGTCAGCTTCGGCAAGGCCACAACCAACCTGTTCGTGATCTTCGACGAACGCGGTCGGATCACCAACGTCGACATTTCCCGAGACTTCGTCTGATCAACAGCGGATCTGTTTCGTAAATCAGGCTTAACATCACGCCCAATTCTCAGGTCTCCCATGGGTGTCGCCGCAGTCCTCGACTGGATGGTGCAGGACGGCGAACGGTTGGCGAATTGTCGCCATGACCACCCGTTTGCGGTGCTTGGTCCTCAAGCCTCGGATCAAGGATGGACCGTGCGGATGTGGATGCCGGAAGCTCAATCGGTCTCCCTGCTGCAGGCTGGCGAAGAGATCGCCATGACCACGCCAAACCACCCCTGGGTGTTTGAGGCCCAGGTCAGCCAAGACCCCGGATGTCACTACCGGGTCAGGGTTGAGCGTGGCGGAATCGTGCATGAACAGCACGACCCATGGGCCTTCCGTGGTGAGTGGATGGGCGAAATGGATCACCATCTGTTCGCCGAAGGCAATCACCACCACATCTGGCAAAAGATGGGTGCCCACCTCACCGAGCGTGACGGGATCACCGGTGTGATGTTCTGCCTCTGGGCTCCCAACGCTCTCACCGTCTCGGTTATTGGTGATCTGAACTCATGGGATGGCCGTCACCACCCCATGCAGCAGCGTGTCGGAGGCATCTGGGAACTGTTTGTCCCCGGACTCGAGGAGGGACATCTCTACAAATACGAAATCCGCACCCAGGACGGTCACTGTTACCAGAAGGCTGATCCTTACGGCTTCCAGCACGAGGTTCGCCCCGACAACAGTTCCGTCGTGGCACGTCTGAACGGATTCCAATGGTCCGATCAGAGCTGGATGCAGAAGCGCGACAGCAGCAATGCGCTCGATCAGCCCATCTCGGTGTACGAGATGCACCTGGGCAGCTGGATTCACGCCTCAGCGGACGAGCCCTGGATCCAACCCGATGGAACCCCACGCCCACCTGTCCCTGCGGCAGACATGAAGCCCGGGGCACGGTTGCTCACCTATGCCGAGCTCGCTGATCGACTGATTCCTTATGTGAAGGACAGGGGATTCACCCACATCGAGGTGATGCCGATCACGGAGCACCCCTTCGATGGGTCCTGGGGATATCAGGTGACGGGTTGGTACGCCCCGACCAGCCGCTACGGAACGCCCGATGAATTCAGAGCGTTCGTGGACCGCTGCCACGCTGAAGGCATCGGCGTGATCATCGACTGGGTTCCCGGTCATTTCCCGAAGGACGCCCATGGATTGGCTTTCTTTGATGGCGCACATCTCTACGAACACAGTGATCCCCGAATCGGGGAACACAAGGAATGGGGAACGCTGATCTTCAATTACAGCCGCAACGAGGTTCGCAACTTCCTTGTTGCCAACCTCATCTTCTGGTTCGAGCAGTTCCACATCGATGGAATTCGCGTGGATGCTGTGGCCTCGATGCTCTATCGCGACTACCTGCGCCCTGATGGGGAATGGCTCCCCAATGAAAACGGCGGCCGGGAGAACACCGAGGCGGTGCGTTTCCTCCAGCAGGCCAACCACGTGCTGTTCCAGCACTTCCCAGGCGCCCTCTCCATCGCGGAAGAATCAACAACCTGGCCGATGGTGACGCAGCCCACGGACAGCGGCGGTCTCGGTTTCAACCTCAAATGGAATATGGGTTGGATGCACGACATGCTCGATTACTTCGAGCTGGACCCGTGGTTCCGCCAGTTCCACCAGAACAACATCACCTTCTCGATCTGGTACACCTACACCGAGAACTTCATGCTGGCCCTGAGCCACGATGAAGTGGTGCATGGGAAGAGCCATCTCCTGCACAAGATGCCGGGAGATGATTGGCAGAAGTACGCCAACACCCGGGCGTTGCTCTCCTACATGTGGACCCACCCCGGCAAGAAGACGATCTTCATGGGGATGGAATTCGGCCAGCGGGCTGAATGGAATGTGTGGGGCGATCTCCAGTGGGATCTGCTCAACTACGAGCCCCACAAGGGCATCCAGCGGTTGGTGGATGACCTCAACGTTCTCTACAAAGCAGAACCGGCTCTCTGGCGGGACGACTTCGACCAGTTCGGCTTCCAGTGGATCGATTGCAACGACAACCGCCACTCCGTGATCAGCTTCATGCGTCGGGAGAGTTCCAGCGGCACCTGGCTGGTGGTGGTGTCGAACTTCACGCCCCAAAGTCACTCCCACTACCGCGTGGGCGTTCCGCTCTCCGGCTTCTACGAGGAGATCTTCAACTCCGATGCAGCCAAGTACGGGGGAAGCAACCTCGGCAACATGGGTGGCAAACCAACGGACGAGTGGGGCATCCACGGTTACGAGAATTCCCTTGATCTCTGCCTGCCACCGCTAAGCCTGATGGTGTTCAAGCACGATCCGAAGCGCAGCCTGAACAGCAGCGAGCCTGACAACATCGTGTGACGAACGTGATGACAAAGAGGGGGTAAAGCTCTAGCTGAGGCTTGGGTTCGGGTAGGTTTCCGGCTGACCTGACCGTGCTTGATGAGCGACTCTTTACCCCTGCTCCTGCGTGCTGCGCGCGGTGAATTGGTGGAGCGTCCTCCGGTGTGGATGATGCGCCAGGCCGGTCGCTACATGAAGACCTACCGGGACCTGCGGGACAAGTACCCCAGCTTCCGTGAGCGTTCCGAGAACCCCGATCTCTCTTATGAGATCTCGATGCAGCCGTTTCACGCCTTCAAGCCCGATGGCGTGATCCTGTTCTCCGACATCCTCACGCCCCTGCCGGGGATGGGAATCGATTTCGACATCATCGAGAGCAAAGGCCCCCAGATCGGAGATCCGATCCGGAGCATGGCCCAGGTGGATGCTCTGCGCCCGCTGAACCCCTCCGAGTCGATGCCCTTCGTGGGTGAAGTGCTGGGTCGTCTCCGCCAGAGCGTTGGCAACGAAGCAGCCGTTCTCGGCTTCGTTGGTGCCCCTTGGACCCTGGCCGCCTACGTGGTGGAGGGCAAGAGCAGCAAGAACTACGCGGTGATCAAGGCCATGGCCTTCCGCGAACCCGAGATCCTGCACAAGCTGCTCGACCACTTCGCCGAGTCGATCGCCAACTACCTGCGCTATCAGATTGATTCCGGTGCCCAGGTGGTGCAGATGTTTGATTCCTGGGCTGGCCAGCTGAGCCCAGCGGACTACGACACCTTCGCTGCGCCCTATCAGAAGAAAGTGGTGGATCTGGTCAAAAAGACCCACCCCGACACTCCCTTCATCCTTTACATCTCCGGCAGCGCCGGCGTGATCGAGCGGATGGCCAACACCGGTGTTGACATCGTCTCGCTGGATTGGACCGTGGACATGGCCGAGGCCCTGGCACGTCTGCCGGAGCACGTTGGTGTTCAGGGCAATGTGGACCCCGGTCTGCTCTTCGGTACTCCAGAGGCGATCGAGGCCCGCATCGATGACTGCGTGCGCAAGGCCCGCGGCCGGAAGCACATCCTCAATCTCGGCCATGGAATCCTGCCGGGTACACCGGAAGAGAACGGCGAAGCCTTCTTCCGGGCCGGCAAGAGCGTGATGGACCGTCTCGGGGCTGTCGTTTGACCCGCATCCTGGTGACCGGCGCCAGCGGATGCGTCGGTCAGTACATCTCCCGCTGGCTGCTGGACCAATCCGATGCGGAGTTGCTGCTCTGGCTCAGAGACCCAGCCAAACTCACCGCTGTTCCCCCAGACCATCCCCGCATCCGTCTTTTGGTGGGTGACCTGCGGGACACCGACCGTTATGCCCATGAGCTGGCCTCGGTGAACCGGGTGATTCACACCGCCACGGCCTGGGGTGATCCGGAGCGGGCCGAACAGGTGAATGTGGTGGCGGTGAAGCGGATGCTGGCGCTTCTGGATCCCAGCAAGCTGGAGCAGATCATTTATTTCTCAACGGCGAGCGTGCTCGATCGGCACCTGCGCCCCTTGCCTGAAGCCTTGGCCTACGGCACGGAATACATCCAAACCAAGGCTCGCTGCCTCAGGGATCTGGAGCAGCATCCCCTTGCCAGCAAAGTCGTCGCGGTGTTTCCCACCCTGGTGTTCGGCGGACGGGTCGATGGCACCAGCCCTTTCCCCACCAGTTATCTCACCGAAGGTTTGGCTGAAGCCAGCAAATGGCTCTGGCTGGCCCGTTGGCTTCGGGTGGATGCCAGCTTCCACTTCATCCATGCGGAAGACATCGCCCGCATCTGTGGCCTGGTGGCCACACGCCCCCACGAGCCGAACCGTGAGCCCGGTCAAGGCGCTCTGCGCCGGGTGGTGATGGGACAGCCGGCCATCTCGGTGAACGACACCGTGAAAACCCTCTGCCGCTGGCGCGGTGTGGCCCGAACGCCCGGCATTCCGCTCTGGCCATGGCTGATTGAGACCCTGATCCGCGTTCTGCCGATCGAAGTGAATGCCTGGGACCGATTCAGCATTCGACAGCGCCACTTCATCCATGACCCGGTGACGCAGCCGGAACGTTTCGGTGGCAGCAGCCATGCCCCTGACTTGGCAACAGTTCTTAGCGATTCCGGCCTGCCCAATCGCGGAACCCCTAGACCCGCGCGTAAGGTTTAGGTATCGACCTAGCACTTTCATGCGCTCCGTCATCCGCACCATTGCAGCCGCCTGCTGCGCCTTCCTGATGCTGATCGGCCTCAACGTCGGCAGCGCTCAAGCCGCCACTGTTGAAGTGAAGCTCGGCACCGACGGCGGCATGCTGGCTTTCGAGCCCGCCACCGTGAACATCAAGGCCGGCGACACCGTCAAATTCGTCAACAACAAATTGGCTCCTCACAACGCTGTTTTCGACGGCCACGACGAGTACAGCCACTCTGATCTCGCCTTCAACCCCGGCGAATCCTGGGAAGAAACCTTCGCCACCGCAGGCACCTACGACTTCTACTGCGAGCCCCACCGCGGTGCTGGCATGGTCGGCAAGGTGATTGTTGAGTGATTCCTGGATTTCCGAGGAAATTTCCGAGAATTTCAGATTGAACTGAACGCCTCGGGCTGTGTATCAATCGCAGCCCGGGGTTCTTTTTTTTGCCGGCAACGATGGATAGCTTGGGTCATTGAGGGGGGTTGCGATGGCACGCCTATCAGGCCTGATGCTGACGTTGCTGTTGATCGTTGGCGCAACAGGTCTGCTGTCTGCTCCGGTGATGGCGATGGACACGATGGAAAGCTCCGCCTTGGAGCGAGGTGAGCAGATTTTCAACAGCAACTGTGCGGCCTGTCACATGGGGGGCGGCAATGTGATCCGCGCCAACCGAACGCTGAAGATCAGCGACTTGAACGAGCATGTGGAGGCCTACTCCAGCTCCCCGCTGGAAGCCCTGGAACATGAGATCGAGGATGGGCTGAATGCAATGCCCAGCTATGCCGACAAACTGAGTGAGGAGGAGATCATGGCGGTTGCCACCTACGTTGAACAACGGGCCGAATTGGGCTGGTCCAGGCGATGAGTCGTGAAGCTCTTCGGGATTTTCTGCGGGCTGTGGAGCACCACCAGGGCTTGCGGCGTGATGTGGCCCAATGCCGTGATGACGATCAACTTTTGGCCCTGGCACGCTGCCACGGGTTCAATGTGATCCAGCAGGATCTGTACGACGACGCCCGGGAATCAGCCATCACCCGCTGGTTCAAGACCAGCCGGATCCAGCGCTCGTTTCAATCAAATCCCTCCCAATCAAGACTTTCCAAATCAACACCCCCGCAATCACCAAAGACCTGATGGCCGTTGTCACCCTGCTCAGTGATTTCATCGACGGCACCAGCATGGCCCTGGCGGAAGACACCGACGCCGCCGATCTGAACGCTTTCATGACCGCCAATCAAGGACGGCTCTGGGCAAGCGTGCAGCAGCGCCGGCGGCAGCGGCAGCAAACCATCGAGCGGCGAGGCCCAGGAACGGTGTATTTCGCCGCGGACGCCCCAGGGGCTGCCGCCGTGGAGCGCTACCTCGGCAGTGAAACGGGCTCAGCCGAGGAAGCAGCAGCGATGCAGGCCATGCGGAGCGCTGGGGTGGAGATCGCCCCCCATGTGGGGGCAGACCGTGAACGCGATGTTCTGCTCAACGGCCGGTTGAAGGACCTGACGGCCCAGGCCAAGGCCGAGGGTTTTGGTTGAAGCCATGGGCGATGCAGCGATGACACTCCCTGACAATCCGCTTGGCCTGCAGAGTTTTGACGAGCTGGTGGAGTGGACCGTGTCCTACCTCCACTTCAAACATGCCCTGGAGGTGATTGAATTCACCCCAGAGACGGCGACGCCCTATCTCAATCGCTTCAGCGCGTTTAGCAGCCGCTACGCCACAGAGATGAAAAAACAGGACATCCTGGAGGCCCGCCTCCCCAAAGAAATGCGGGAGAGCATCGAGGCTGAAAACGCTCACCGCGCACTTCTGCGGGAGCTGCTTAAGGGCTGATCAAGCCGCAGACTGGGCCTGCTTGGCCGCCTGCAACACAGCCAGGTGGAGATCTTCGTTGATTTCCCGAATGTCGTACTCATATCCCAGCCCCTGAATGAGTTTTTCGGCATAGCACCATAAATTCTGCTTACAGAGAGGCCATGGCTCCACCTCACTCAGCTCGGTATGCCGATCCTGCATCGTGGACTTTTCGGCCCACCAACTCCAACTGAGCTCATCAACATGAATTCGGTCCCAGGGGGGTGTGCCATGTGCAGAACGAGCGCCCCCTTGTTTCCGCTTCTCAGGCTTTTCTCAGAAAGCTCTCAGCAGTTTTCAACCTGGGCCTCAGGTACTGCTCAATAGTTTTCTTCTGAGCCTTTGGCTCTGAGAGTCAGGGAGGCAACAACCTCTATGAGCTGCGGGTTGCTGTCCTCTTTTCCTTGAGCAGATCGATCGGTCACCCCTTTTGTTCCACCCTGTTGACCAGTCGGGTCTGTAGATAGGTGTCAGATGATGCGTCGTGTCCTGGCGAAGCAGGGTTACGACAGAAGAGCTCCAGTTGATTTGCAGAGCAGGAGCAACGGAACCACCATCGCTTGGTCGACTTGCCGGTGGTTTCGTTCGCCAAAAAAAGAGCCCCCCAGCTCTGATGAAGGGGCTCGTGTTTATCGACTTGCTCAGGCTGGCAATTGATAGAAGAAGCGGCAACTCGGGTCAGCGAGCCCTCATCCAGGGGTGTTCAGGCCGCCGCTGCGCTGGGTTGATCAGAAGAAAACCCTGGAGAGTTGGCTCCAGGGTCGTCTTCCTTTCATCCGAGGAAGCCTTGGCAGCTCAGTAACAAGGCCTCTCCTCGATGACCGACAGAAGTAACGGTGGATTCTGCCGATAGGGTCGATTAACTCCTCTTTGCTGCGCGCCAATACCCCTACTTGGGGACAATGCCTCACAGGCTCTGACAGGTCTTCATTTGGTGGCTATCAATTGGACGTGACTTGTTAATCGAGCTTTCGTTTTGACTCGAAAGTCACGCGAGGGAATGGAGAGCACGCAACCAACCTGCTCTCTCCCCTTAACAATCCCTAAAGACTGGGTGTAACCATCCGAACTCCCCAGCATTGCCTGTTGCTGGGAGTGTCCCAGCGGGTTGCAGAGCTGCATCCCTATTGGTAGTGCTGGGTTTAACGAGGGCCCAGCGCTTCCCCAATCAGACCCTGGGAACGATGTGGGTGACGAGGTCAGCGTTGATCCAGTTGATGACGCCCGTATCGACATCAGCCACCTGGAACAGGGTCGGCACCTTCGGGTTTCTGGCGCCACCGTCCACCCAAATCACGTCGGCCATCCGCCAGGTCCCATCCGTGCCCGTGACGATCACCGTCATTCCCGACTTCACGTGCAGAAAGACGGGGTCCGCCTTGGGCGCTGCAACACCGCTCGAATGATCAACCGACATCCCTTCCAATCAAGTACAAATGCACTAGCAGAGGAGTTGTGAAGAGTTCAACAGCATCGCCTGAAGAAAACCTGTGGAACAGGGTCCCCACCGAGTGGCTGATGGCGATGTTGATGGTGTGGGTCTGGCAGCTCTGCGGCCGCCACACGGGGATCGAGGCTTAACGGACTCTCCCCACCACTGAGGGGGATGGAGGACCGGAGGGGCCTCTCCCCCCGCAGCATTCACAACCGAAGATCAGCAATAGCCATAAAAAAACCCAGCCATTTCTGACGGGGTGAATGTTCTGTCGGGGGTTTAATCGGATAAAAGACCTTCAGGCAAAGAACCAAGTTTTAGCAACAAGCCATCTAAGTACTGACATCTCTAATAGATAAAAAGTGACCAAGGCTACATCTCATACCTGAAAGTTGAGTGATAACAAAAAACATGCATCAGCTGTGGTTCGGCCTGCATTCGGTTACCCACCACACAGCTAGAAGCAGTGATTGCAAGACTCAACAGGTCTTCATTGATTTAAGGATGACAACTGAAATTCGTAACTGGGCTGTTGTCGCAGCTGCAATGGAAGCTCAGGGTGCAACCAACAGCGAAATGTACCGTCGAGCAAAAGCACTTGCAGAGGGCAATCCTGACCCCAAGCCCACGAGTTACCCAGCTGCTCCTCTGAGCATTTCTGCAGCCTGAATTTCACTCACTGATTGGCAGCCTTGCAATAAAAGCAAGGTTGTAACTGCTTTTACTTACTTCCAATGACCAACCAGCACCTGTCAGTAGAGCAAAGGTTTCACCTGGAGGCAGCCTTCAGAGAGATCGATAGCTGCGAGGACATTGACAAGCTCCGTGCCCTTACGAAGCAGATCATTACGGCACAGGAAAATGAGAAGGCATTTGCTCGTGAAGCAATGCAGCTGATCCGCAAGGAGATGGAGGCAGCTGCCCAGCAGCGGTTCGGATTCAACTGGGGGCAGAAGTAAACGCCTGGATTGGCTTGAACAAGTCAGTGTTTTCCGCCAGCTTCCTTGGTGGACCATGTAAAGACCCGCCATTGCTAAGGGGGTGGAGTGTGTGAGGTATATCGGGAGATGGATAGCGACAACATCAGCGCCACCTGCTTTTTCATGCACTGATGAGTAGCTATTTGCTCCTGAATATCGACTCAATGCAGCCGTTCGTTCTGCCTCAGAGCACGACTGCCGTCTGTGTTAATCAACGGATTGCAATGATCGAAGGGCCCCAGCAGATCCTCTTGGCCGTGGCTGCATTGCAGAAGGGTTACGACCCTGTCCTGATTGAGAACGAAGGCGAGCTGTTCCAGTACTTCGAAGCTGAGAACAGCAGATTCCCTGAGAACCATTACTGCAACTGACGAGCTGCCTCTAGGACTGCAAGGTAGAGGTCCTCGTCGATTTCCCGGATGTCGTACTCCGTGGGTTTCACCCCGTGGTGGTGCTCATGCACCACCATCCAACAACTGCGTTCAAGCTCACCGCCAGCCGTTGCTGCCAGCGCCAAGCCCTGCTGCACGAGGGAGTCCACCAGCGGCTGATCAGGCATGGGCATCCAAGAGTTCGGCAAACTCTAAAAAGACACCCCGGTTAGCCGCCCCCTGGCGTGAGGACCGATCCCAAGGCTTCGGTTTGCCCCCCCTGAAAACGGATCAAGCCCCATACGGTGAACCCAGTTTGAAACGCATCCGAGATGCAACCCACGGCTGAACAGTTCACCGAACAAGCCTGGGCCGCCATCGTCGCCGCCCAGCAACTGGCGCAGAGCGCCAGGCATCAGCAACTGGAAACGGAGCATCTGCTGCTTGCGCTGTTGCAGCAGAACGGGCTGGCTGGACGCATCCTCAGCAAAGCAGGGGTCGACGCTGGCACGTTCCAGGCGGCCGTCGACAGCCATCTCAGGCAGCAGCCCAGTCTTGGCTCTCCACCGGAATCGGTGTTTCTGGGACGATCCCTGAACAGCTGCCTGGATCGCGCCGAAACAGCCCGCGATGGATTCAGTGACAGCTACATCGCCATCGAACATCTGGTGCTGGCCTTGGCCGACGATGAACGCTGTGGCAGGCAACTGCTGAGCCAGGCGGGCGTTGACACCAGCAAACTCAACGAAGCCATTACAGCCGTGCGAGGCAACCAGACGGTGACCGATCAAAACCCGGAAGGGACCTATGAATCGCTTGAGAAGTACGGACGGGACCTGACAGCCGCCGCCCGTGACGGAAAGCTGGACCCGGTGATCGGTCGCGACGAGGAGATCCGGCGCACCATCCAGATCCTCAGCCGGCGCACCAAAAACAACCCCGTGCTGATCGGCGAACCAGGGGTGGGAAAGACCGCCATTGTTGAGGGATTGGCGCAGCGCATCGTCAACGGCGATGTGCCCCAGGCCCTGCAGAACCGTCAGCTCATCGCCCTCGACATGGGAGCCCTGATCGCCGGTGCGAAATACCGCGGTGAGTTCGAGGAACGGCTCAAAGCTGTGCTCAAGGAGGTCACCGCCTCGGAAGGCCAGATCGTGCTGTTCATCGATGAAATCCACACGGTGGTGGGCGCTGGAGCCACCGGTGGAGCCATGGATGCCAGCAATCTGCTCAAGCCGATGCTGGCCCGGGGGGAACTGCGATGCATTGGCGCCACCACCCTCGACGAGCACCGCCAGCACATCGAAAAAGACCCTGCCCTGGAGCGACGCTTCCAGCAGGTGCTGGTGGATCAACCCAGCGTGGAAGACACAATCTCAATCCTGCGGGGTCTGAAGGAGCGGTATGAGGTGCACCACGGTGTGCGCATTGCCGACAGTGCCCTGGTGGCGGCGGCTGTCTTGAGCAGCCGCTACATCGCCGACCGCTTTCTGCCCGACAAGGCAATCGATCTGGTGGATGAATCCGCCGCGCGCCTGAAGATGGAGATCACCTCCAAACCGGAGGAGATCGATGAAATCGATCGCAAGATCCTGCAGCTGGAGATGGAGAAACTCTCCCTCGGCCGTGAATCCGACAGTGCCAGCCAGGAGCGGCTGCAACGGATCGAGCGGGAACTGGCAGACCTGGGCGAACAGCAAAGCTCCCTGAATGCCCAGTGGCAGCAGGAGAAAGGCGCGATCGATGAGCTGTCGTCGCTCAAAGAAGAGATCGAACGGGTGCAGCTGCAGGTGGAACAGGCCAAACGCAGCTACGACCTCAACAAAGCGGCGGAACTGGAATACGGCACCCTGGCCTCGCTGCAGAAGCAGTTGCTCGAACAGGAAGCCCAGATCGCCTCAGAGGAGCCAGGCGAGAAAGGCTTGCTGCGGGAAGAGGTGAGTGAAGACGACATCGCCGAGGTGATCGCCAAGTGGACCGGAATCCCTGTGGCGCGGCTGGTGCAGAGCGAAATGGAGAAGCTGCTGCAGCTGGAGGATGACCTGCATCAGCGGGTGATCGGCCAACAACAGGCCGTCACCGCTGTGGCGGATGCGATTCAACGCTCCAGGGCTGGTCTGAGCGACCCGAATCGCCCCATCGCCAGCTTCCTGTTTCTCGGCCCCACCGGTGTGGGCAAGACGGAACTTTCCAAAGCGCTCGCCAACCGGCTGTTCGACAGCGACGACGCCATGGTGCGGATCGACATGTCGGAGTACATGGAGAAGCACACCGTGAGCCGTTTGATCGGGGCACCTCCCGGCTACGTCGGATACGAGGCCGGGGGTCAGCTCACTGAAGCCGTGCGTCGTCGGCCCTACGCCGTGATCCTGTTCGATGAGGTGGAGAAAGCCCACCCGGATGTCTTCAACGTGATGCTGCAGATCCTCGATGACGGCCGCGTCACCGACGGGCAGGGCCGCACCGTGGACTTCACCAACACCGTGCTGATTCTCACCAGCAACATCGGCAGCCAGTCGATCCTGGAGCTGGCCGGCGATCCCGAGCAACATGAAGCAATGGAAAGCCGGGTGAATGACGCTCTCCGGGCCCATTTCCGGCCGGAATTCCTCAATCGCCTCGATGATCAGATCATCTTCCACAGCCTCAGGCGGGAGGAACTGCGCCAGATCGTCACCCTCCAGGTGGAGCGCCTGCGCCAACGCCTGGCTGAGCGCAAGCTGGAGCTGAGCCTGAGCGATGGGGCCGCCGACTGGCTAGCCAGTGCCGGATATGACCCCGTCTATGGAGCACGACCGCTGAAACGCGCTGTGCAACGGGAACTGGAGACACCCATTGCCAAGCTGATCCTTTCCGGGCGACTGGGCGAGAACAGTTCCATCGCGGTTGACGTCGAGGGAGAACAGCTCTCAATCGGATGACTGTGGCTGAGAGGGCAACAACAGCAGCATTAATCCGGCTGCCAGGAATTGATCCACGATGGCGATGAATGAACCACCCATCCCCTTAACAGCGAATGCGATTGCCATCGCTGGGTTGTAGATGCCGGATTCAGTCAAACCTCCCAGTATCACAAGCACGCTCAACCCACTACCGATCACAAGGCCAGACAAGGGCTGAGCCACAGGACAGATGCGACCTTCGTGACTCCAACGCAGAATCAACCCAAACAGCACAAAGCTGAGGACAAACTCCGGCAGCCAGGCTTCGAGAGCAAAGTCATTGATCGGCCTTTCAACGGGGTTGAGCCCAAGCCCCACGGTGGCTCCCAGCAGCTGAGCTGAGATGTAGGCGACAGATTCACGGAGAGCACCCCGTGACAGGAGCCTTGCTCGGCCGAACCTTTGCGCATTCAAGAGCAATGTGACGGCAGGGTTGAAATGGGCGCCAGTCGCACGACCAATGAGATGGATCAGGAGCGCAAGACACAGACCGATCACGATGGCCTGTTCGAACCCATTGAATTCGCTGCTGCCCAGTCGACCCACCGTGAAGGCAAGAAAGCCTGTTCCGAAGGCCTCCAGTGCAGTGCGTTGCCATAAAGGCATTGTCATGACAAAAACCTCATCGAACCTGCGTTGACCAGGCAAGGGAAGACCCCACCCGATTCAGATGCTGTGCAGCTGCTGCAGGGTGTGATCGTTCAGGCAACTTTGAATCCATCGGGAGGACATGGTGACCAGCAGCAGTCAGCAGTCCACCATCAGAACTAGCAAAAACTCAGGTCGTGGGTTTGCGCGATGAACAACCTGATCCCCTCGTCACGATCCACTGGAGGACGAGCCAAACCAATCAGGAATTATGTGGTAGCTAGCAGCATTGCGAGTGTTTTCGCGGGCCTCCACAAGCCAGCAGCAGGTCCTCCCTCCATCCCGCTCCAGCAGCAACGCATTCGTCCAGGACCAAACCAAACGAGCTGATGCCTCCATGCCGACATTGTCCATAACCCGGAGATCAAGTGCACCAAGTTGATCAAGACGCTTCCATTCCTCCATCAAAGGATCATCGGCATTCACCAGGAAGGTGTGATCGAACTGCTGACTGAGTTGCTGTTCCAGAGGCCGCAAGCTGGAAAAATCAACAACAAAGCCACAGCTATCCAGCGAACTTGCAGCGAAGTGCACCGTGAATGAACGGCTGTACCCATGCACGAAGCGGCAATGGCCCTGGTGGCGCCACTGCCGGTGACAGCAGGGATAGCCGCTAAAGGCTTTGCTGCAGCTGTAGGGGGTCGGAGAAACGAGCAAGGGGTGAAACGCGGAATGGAGCACGCTGCGGGAAGATTCAGGCGTTGCCCGAATGTCCGAGGCCTGATGCAGCCCCTCAGCCCCGCCTTCATTGACCAACTCCGTTTTAACGAAGCGGGGCTGATTCCAGCTGTGGCCCAGGACTGGCTGGATGGGGCCGTACTGATGGTGGCCTGGATGAACAGGGACGCGATTGAAGCCACCCTGCGCAGCGGTGAGGTGCATTACTGGAGCCGCTCACGCCAAGAGCTCTGGCACAAAGGGGCCACAAGCGGTCACATCCAGACGATGCGGGAGATCCGCTACGACTGTGATGCCGACGTGCTGCTGGTGACCGTGGAGCAGGCTGGGGATGTGGCCTGCCACACCGGCTCCCGCAGCTGTTTCTACGAAAACAGCGACGCCCGAACCGCTGGTGGAGCCGAGGCTCCAGCGCCGCCAACGGATGCCTGCACTGAACTGTTCCGGGTGATCGAAGGGAGACGCGAGCAACCGGAGGAAGGCAGCTACACCAACAAGCTGCTGGCGGGGGGAGACAACAGCATCCTCAAGAAAATCGGGGAGGAGAGCGCTGAATTCGTGATGGCCTGCAAAGACGACAACGCTGCCGAGATCGCCGGCGAGGCTGCGGACATCGTCTTCCACATGCAGGTAGCCCTGGCCCATCACGGCGTCAGCTGGCGGCAGGTGCAGGAAGTGCTGGCCGCACGACGGGGCGCCCCGCGCCGGCACTAAGGCAAGCAGGGGCTGTCGGTGCTGATCACCACCTCATCGCCAAGCTCCACGGTGTCCAACAACACCCCCATGGTGAGCTTTCCGGCATTGATGCACCCGCCAGTCACCGCTTTGCCGATACGGCTCTCGTCATTGGTGCCGTGAATGGCGAAGCTGTACCAGCGGAAGACGCCGTCGTAGGTGTTGAAACGGAAGGGCTGCTCCGTAGCCGGCACAGGAGCCAGGCTGATGTAACCGATGCCGTATTCCCCGGTTTCCCCGTCACCCTTGAAGTCGATGGAGTTCATATTGGTGAAGAGGCTCTCGCGCAGTTCCTCTTGCGATTTTCCGGATTGCTCCACCAGTGCGGGATCCATCTCGAAGCGGTCGTTGCTGAGGATGGCGTTGACCTGAAACGTTCCAAGCGGGGTGACGCCCTCTTCGAAGGTGGTGCCCTCACAGCCGATGCCATGGCGACCATGGCCAACGGTGAACCGCAAAGGTCCTTCAGCACGATCCAACACACCTTCACTGGCTGCTGGATTGCTGCCGTCCAGCTGAATCCGAATCGGTTCCCGAACCTGAGGGTCCTGCTGGGGCAGGCTGTTGTTGGAACGACAACCAACCAGGCTCATCAGCAAACCAGCCAGTGCCAGAGAACGGATCAGCTGCATCGATCAATCACGACTGCCGGCAGCATGCCGCGCACGAATGGTGACGTCACTCCGGTGATTCAGATTTGACCGGTTCGCCGGGCTGTTGAATCGTCGAACCGAAACGGCTGGGCTGCTGCATCACCCACGTCAGCGTGAGGCGATCCCGCTCCGATGGCACCAACACCGGACGTTCGCCTTGGCTGATCGCCAGAACATCAGTGGGAACAGAACTGTGGCCCCAGAGGCCAAAGGCATGACCCAGTTCATGCAGAGCCGTGGCCTGCAGTGCTTCAGCGCGCAGCCCTGGTGAAACCATCACTTTCACCAGGGGTTCAAGCCTTCGGCGGCCCTGGCGCTGCACATCCACAACCTGAAGCTGTGTGCGTCCGTTGCTGGCGCGCCACACCCCAGCCACCTGCCGGCGAGCCGGACGTTGCCGATGAATCAACACGTTGGCCTGGTCCGGACTGTCCACCAGCGTGAGCGGAACCAGACCACCCCAGGTGGTCAGCGCCGAGGAAACCTGATCAAGCCAGCGTTGGTCCCAGCGGTTGGCCGGCGTGGCGGCGGCGGGCTGAACCCAGATGCACCAGTGCTTCAACACAGGCGGGCCTAGAGAGGTGGTGGCGATGGAGGAGGCATAGCCGGGTCTTTGGCCGGGAGCCTGCCGCTCCAAAGCCACCTGCAGCGTTCGAACCTGCTGTTGTGGAGGACAGAGCTCGGGCTGCATCAGGCGGCTGGGAGACCAACACCGCGGGCCATCAGGGTCGCCATCAACGGAATGCTGGCGAAGCCCAACAATTCAATATTGATGATCCAGGCCAGACGCTTGGCGAGAGCTTCGCTCACCTTCGGCAGCTCACCCTTGCGCAGCGGAATCGCCCAGAGGATGTAGGTGATCGTGGGATAGAGCGACAGCCCCCCCACGGAAAGGTACAAACCAACCTTCCACCAGAACAGCGGATTCTGGGTGTAGAACTCAGCCCCTTGGCCGAAGTGGATGACCCGCAGGATTCCACTGACGAGCAGAGCAAGGGCGGCAATGCCATAAACAATATCGGTGATCACCATCGCCGTGGCTTCCTGGCGATTCGGATCAGCTTTGATCAGCTTCCGCTCCAGCACCAGGGCGCCGAAGCAGAGCATGAAACTGAGGTAGTGAACGTAGGCAACGCCAGCGTTTTTGGCGATGTCGGACGTGAGAGCGACGGCCAGGGGCATGGGCGCAGCAACGGAAGGTGCGGCGACCTTAGCCACCCAATTGTATTAACAATGAAAGATTCACTTCACTAACAGGAAGAAAGAGTGAAATAGCGCACAAAGTATTAATTCGGGAGTCTTTATTATGACCGCCAGAAAAAACACTTTGGTTCTAGGTTCAATTCAGCCGTATCGTCATGATGACGAGTTCTCTGAGTGCTTTTCTCGGCGAAATTGGTCGCCATCAACTGCTCACTCCAGAGCAGGAACTCATGATGGGGAGAAAGGTTCAGGCGATGGTCGCCATCACAGAACGCTGTCATCTGGCTGGCGGGAGTGGTCCGGCCTGTGAGTACAGCGACGAAGAAAAAGGTGTGATTCGCCGTGGCGAACGGGCCAAGAATCAGATGATTACGTCCAACCTTCGCCTGGTTGTCAATCTGGCCAAGCGTTATCAGGGCAAGGGCCTGGATCTGCTCGATCTGATTCAGGAGGGAACCCTTGGCCTGACCCGTGCCGTCGAGAAATACGACCCCACCCGCGGCCATCGTTTCTCCACCTATGCCTATTGGTGGATTCGGCAGGGCCTAAACCGAGCGCTCTCGACCCAGAGCCGCACGATTCGCATTCCTGTGAATGTGAACGAAAAACTCACGAAATTGCGGGCCGCCAAGGCACGCCTGATGCAGCGCAACGGCCTTAGCCCGAGCGGTGAGCAGCTGGCGGAGTTCATGGAGATCCCCATCGCTGAGGTGGAGGATCTGCTGGCCTGTGAACTGCGCAGCGTCACCGTGAGCCTGCAGGGGGTTGTGAAATCGAAATCCGATCCTTCAGAGCTGGTGGACGTGCTGCCAAGCGAGGAGCTGCCGCCGATGGAACGGGCCGAGATCGCCGAGCGCACCGCGTCGGTCTGGTCCTTGCTGGCCAAAGCCAATCTCACCCCAAAAGAGCACACCGTTGTGACCTTGCGCTTTGGGCTGGATGGCACCAACGAATGGCGCACCCTCGCAGAAGTGGCTCGCCATATGAACTGTTCCCGTGAGTATTGCCGTCAGGTGGTGCAGCGGGCCCTGCGCAAACTGCGCAAGACAGGCATTCAGAGCGGACTCGTGGAATCCACACTCTGAACTTCGGCTTGTCCCGCTGGCGTCTTGTTGAGGGACTGGAGAGAGTGGGTTCAATCGGCCCCTTCCGCATGACTGACCATGCTGCGCATACCACCGTTGAAGCCGACGTGCTCGAACGGGAGGTGATCGATGAAAGCCTGCTGCGGCGCCTGCTGAAGCGGGCCGGCCGAGGTCTCGCCGCCCCAGCCCTGGAAGCCCTGGAGTTGATGCTTGACCCCGAGACGCCTTCAGCCGCGCGGCTGACCATGCTGGCGGCCCTGAGCTATCTGCTAATGCCCGCCGACCTGATCCCCGACCTGCTGCCGGTGGCCGGTTTCAGTGATGATCTTGTGGCGCTTACGGCCATGGTGGGTTTGTGGAGCAATCACGTCACACCGGCAATCCGGATGCGGGCTCGCCGCAAACTGGATCGCTGGTTTCCCCTGACGCACTGAATCGCTGAACTGAATCGCTGATCAATGTCTGGCTGGAACCCTGAATTTGAAGCGGATCTGACTCTGCTGCTGAAGGATTGGTTGAAGCAGCAAGGGCGCACACAGGCCGACCTGCGTCGCAAACTGCGTGCGGTGTCGACCCGAATGCCCGCCCTACTTGAGGTGCTGGAGCGCGAACACAAACTGCGTGGCCTTGCCGGGCTGGCTGATCAGCTTTGCAGCGTTGAAGCCGAATGGCATGGCCAGCCTGCAAACGACAGTGCCGGTGGGGCCACAGCCGAGGATGATCCGTTCGGTCAACTTGATCTGCTTTTGCAGGAAATTCGAGACGACTGCACCGATTAGGGGACTTCACCGGCAAAGTGGTTGCTCAGTCAATGCCGCAATGACGCCCACTCAACTCCTCAGCTCCTCCCTCCTGTTGATGATGTCGGTGTTCGGCGCATCCCCCGCCCTCGCCCAAACCGAGGGATGGCTTCGGGGGCCGGGAAGCACCACGGGAAAAGACAGCAAAATTGAGGCCGATTGCGTCACCGCAGAAGACGGCTCGGTCACCTGCGACACCAAGGTGGTGAATCCAGCCAGCGACACCAAAGCTCGCCCTTACTACAACCCCTTCAACGATTGAACCTCGTGAGCGGACCCAATCGATCCAAGAGAAGTTTCCTCGGTTTCGTTGATGCTGGTGAGCGGGAGGTTGCTCGGCTGCTCACCCTGATCACAGCTGTTGTGATCAGCGCCGCCATCATCCAGCTGATCATTTCCTTGGGCTCAAAGTTGCTGACCGGAACATCGGCAACGTGGTTGGGTGACGATCTGATCAAGATCCTTGGCGATCTGCTCACCGTGTTGATCGCTCTGGAGGTGCTGCAAAACATCACCAGTTACCTGAGGCGCCACGTGGTGCAGATCGAACTGGTTCTGGTGACAGCACTTACGGCAGTGGCTCGAAAGGTGATCCTGTTGCCTTCCGGTGCTGAAAACAAACCCCAGCTTCTGGTGGGTCTTGGGATCGCAGTCGTCTCACTGTCGGCTGCTTACTGGTTGGTCAAGCGAGCCAATGCCACTCCCTCCCGCAAACGTCTGGGCCGTGGTGGATCGGCCACCAAGCTTGATTTCGAGGACTGACGGTTGATGAGCCAAGAGGAAGGCCGCCCTTCCCGATAGAAAGACGGCCTAACTCGCTCGTTTGCGCATGGCAATCGACCTCAACTTCAGTGTCTGATGCCTCGGGAGATCTCCTCCAGCGATGGAACTGATACAGGAAGGTCGAAGCGCCTGGCTTAAGGCACCCTGGGGCCATCTGGTCCAGGTGTGAAGCGGCTCTCCTGCAGGGCACCTACGAACGATGCAGAGGAAAGTCGACTGGCTTGACGCTCTTCGTTGTCGCGCCAGACGAATCGCTTACGAATGGGTGGAAACTGTTGGAGCAGGGGCCAGGAAGTCAGTCTGCTTCTGGGATTTGCTCAGGTGGAGTGTCGGCCGTCATCGGCTCCTCCGGTCTCGATGCACACACTCTCGTCCGCGATGAAGCCAACGGCAATCAGCTGTCGTGCTCATTGCTTTGTTGGGGCGGCACGAGCCATCGTGGAAGAGGCGTGCCAATGCAGGTTCAAGCCGCATCCCAGTGCAAGGCCAACCAAAGGGTTCCAGGCGCAGGATCGGTGCGCTCCACTCTGTGGCGCTGATGGGGCGGAAGCAGAAGATGATCCCCAGGGCTGAGATCGACGATCCGATCGGGGTTCTGCAGCGCAACACAGGCGCTGCCCCGCAGCACAAGCACCCATTCGTGATCGAACTGGTCCATCCATGCGTCATCGGGGGACCGGTAGCCGTTGGACGCAATCAGCAGCAATCTCCACGTCTCAGCAGACGCCAACACGCGCGTTGATTCTTCACCGGGGGGAGGGCACGTAGTCGCCAGCAGGTTGGCTTCTCCCCCAGGCCCATGGTCACGCTCACCCCAGCGCCGACCGATGTCGAACCCCCAGGATCTGGCCAGCTGTACAACCTGATTGTGGTCCGCACAGGCCGCCAGCTGTTCACGGCTGCTGGAGTCGTTCCGCACACGCTCCGCAAGGACCTGAAGTTGGGAGATCTTGTTGAGGAAACGGATCAGATCCTGTTCCGCCATGGGGACCACCGCACAGCTCCAACAGTGATCTTGACAACAGACCAATCAGGAGATCGACGCAAAAGTCAGAGGATCCTGACCTTCTGTTTCATGCCGTCCGCAACCAAGGCGCTCACCATCGGAGATCTGGAGGCTGGATTCTCGACCTACTGCCAAGCCCTGCGTCGCCTTGTGGCCGATGGACGCGATCTCAACGCCATTCGCCGGACGGTCTGCTGGGATTACCTCAACAGATTGCACACCTCGCTTCCGAAGGATTACCGCTCTCCCGATGAACTAATCCAGCGGTTCCAGAAGGAGGCATCACCTGCTCAAGCAGACTGATTCAAGCCACACCGTCCCTGTGCTGAGCTCCATCCTTCGCTGCTGCATTGGTGCGTTTCTTGTGCTGCTGCTGAGCCTTGGATCAGGCGGTGCATCGCTGGCCGCCGGACCGGATGCCAGCACCGGCGCCCTGTTGTTCGAACAGCACTGCGCCGGATGCCACATCAACGGCGGCAACATCATTCGCCGAGGGAAAAACTTGAAGCTGAAGACCCTCGAGCGTGAGCAGATCGCAACGGTGGACGCCATCGCAGCCATTGCCCGTGAAGGTCGAGGCCAGATGAGTGGTTACGCCGACGTTCTCGGGAGCGAGGGAGATCAGCTTGTGGCGGAATGGGTGCTCATGCAGGCTCAGAACGCCTGGACCCAGGGATAAACCTCAAGCGCCGTCCAGATTCCCTGCTTCCAATAGATGTCGTCCTCAACCAGCTTGCGAACGACGTCGAGGCTGTCTGCCTCGAAGATCCCGAAAACATGGGTGCTTCCCTCAGTGGGTCCGAGCGTGACCAGCGTTCCCTGATCTTTCAAGCCCTGAAGGCGAGCAAGATGTTCATCACGATAAGGAGCACGCTTCACAAGAGCATCCGTGCAGTAAGTGCCCCACAAGACGAAACGTGCCATAGCGAAGGATGAAATACCGAAGAACTTTTCAGAGAAAAATGATGGCATAACGACTTGCACAAACGCTATGTTGTGAAGGTTGATTTCTCTCGAAAGCGATGCTCACTGGGAGCGACCTTCTCAATAAAGTCAAAGACCTTGGTGACGTAAGCAAGTCTGATCTTGTTCGTGCCTGTGGCTATGTCTCCAATAAAAAGGACGGTGGAGAACGTTTGAATTTCACCGCTTTTTATGAGGCACTGCTGGAAGCCAAAGGAGTGAGTCTTGGCATGGGTGGTGTTGGCGGCGTAGGCAAAGGCGGCCGCAAACTCAGCTATGTGGCCACCGTTCAAGGCAACGGCAATCTGCTGATAGGCAAGGCGTATACGGCTCTGCTCGACCTGAAGCCTGGAGATGAATTTGAAATCAAACTGGGGCGCAAACAAATTCGTCTGACACCTGTTGGTGGCAGTGACGAAGACGAGGAGTGATTCAATCACCGTGATCGATGAACCCCGGCCTTGGCTGGGGTTTTTTCATGCTCTGGTTCGTGCTCTAACCGAATGGCAGCCGTTAAGGCTGATCTGCCGCGGCACGCAGCTCAGCGCAAAAACGACCAGCTTCCTGTGCAATTTCTCCCGGCGATGCTGCAGCCATCCGCTTCACGAGCGCGCTGCCCACAATCGCTCCATCGGAACCCCAGCCCCGAACCTGTCGCACCTGCTCCGCCCCAGAGATGCCAAAACCAACCGCAACAGGAACCGGAGAGGTTTGTTTGAGTTGCTGCACCAAACCTTCAACCCTGCTTTCCATCTGAGCTCGCTCACCGGTGACGCCAGTAACACTCACCAGATAGGTAAAACCGCTGCTGCATTTGGCAATCCGACCCATCCGATCTTGAGGAGTGGTGGGTGCAACCAAGAGCACCAAATCCAAGCCATGACGCTCGGCGATGGTTGACAACCGCTCGGCTTCCTCGAGGGGGAGATCAGGCACCACCAAACCCGCCGCACCAGCCTCCGCTGCAGACTGGCAGAACGCCTCCATCCCCACATTGAGCAGTGGATTGGAATACGTGAACAGGATCACGGGGATCTGTAGCTGACCTTTCAACGACCGCAGCATGTCAAGCACGCCCGTTGGCGTGGTTCCTGCAGCAAGGGCACGGGACGCAGCGGCCTGAATGACCGGCCCATCCGCGAGCGGGTCGCTGTAGGGCATCCCCAGTTCCACCATGTCGGCCCCTGCCCTTTGCAGACTGAGCAGCACATCAGCGGTGACCGCGAGATCAGGATCGCCAGCCATCAGGAATGGCATCAAGGCGAGGCGACCGTCCTGCTTCAGCTGCTCAAAGCGCTGGGCGATGGAAGAGGACTGCTGATTGGGCATCTCAGTCAACCGACCAGGAACAAACTTCGGAAGCCTATGAGTCGACGGGGACCTCACCGTCCGTGGGACCCAAGCCATCAGCCCCAATCTTGCGCAGCAGCGCCTGCTGTTCCTCCTCGGGAAGAGCATCAAAACGGGCTTGAAGCGCTTCAGCTTCCTGTTTGTCGTACACCTCGCGGTAACGACGACGCTGATCCATGTAGGTCATCTGACCGGTGACCACACGAAACAGGTAGGAACTGGTCCACACCACCACAATCACAACCAGCAGGGCCTCCGCAGCAATCCCTGCAGAGAAGCCTTCAAAGCCCGCAGCCTGAAAGACAACCTGGCCCAGTCCTCCAAGCAGGAGGACTGCAAGTCCGATCAGAAGAACTTTTCCACGCGTCAAGTCAGACGTCTCCCTGTCCGCTCAGCCGGAAGTTGAGGAAGGGGGCAAACAAGATCATCCCCGGGAAAAAGAAGAAGACCATGCCATAAATCCCCAGACGCTCCAGCTTGCCCATGCGATGCCAACGCTGGTTCATCCACGCGTACAGGGCGAGGGGAACGACAACGAGGTAAAGGCCGCCCAGAACGGCGTAGGCCAATAAAACCAACAACGTGTCCTGTGGGATTTGAGAAAGCAGGGACGAAAGGTCCAAGGCCTGAGGACAGCTGAGGGAAATCTAAGATGTTCTGGCGGGGGCATGGCGGAATCGGTAGACGCACGCGACTTAAAATCGCTTGGGCCGAAAGGCCTGTGGGGGTTCAAGTCCCCCTGCCCCCACCACCAGGCGTCAGGACGGCAGCAACTCAGCGAGCTTGGTGCGGAAGTCTCCCTTGGGCATGCCACCCTTCAGTTCTCCCTCAATTGAAAAATCTCCATCGGGATCGTTCACCAACAGGTAGGTGGGCCAGCCCATGCCCTCCTTGTTGGGGTACTGCTTGAGCAGGATCTTCCGGTATTTGCGATACATCTCTGTGTCCTGCAGCATCACGGAGATAAAGCTGCAGCCGAGTTCCTCGGCCACCTTCCCGTCGTAGTGACTCATGCGGTGACAGGTGCCGCAATCTTCAGAGCTGAACTTGATCAGGTGCATCGGCAACGGCCCAGGACAGGATCTCTCCAGCATGGAAAGGAACCAGTCCGTTAACAAGTTCCGGCACGAGATGATCACGCCGTTGCAACGTAATGCGATGGGTGTTGGCTGGAAGCTTGTAGAAAGCCGGCCCATTCAGGCTGGTGAAGGCTTCGAGATGCTCCAGAGCGCCCTCCTGATCAAAAACCTGGGCGTAGCTCTCCAAGGCGAAGGGCGCATTGAAGATGCCGGCGCAACCGCAGGCACTTTCCTTGGATGACCGTTCGTGGGGTGCCGTGTCGGTGCCGAGAAAGAAGCGTGGGTCACCGCTGGTGGCCGCCCGGCGCAGGGCTTGACGGTGGCATTCCCGCTTGGCCACGGGGAGGCAATAGAAATCACTGCGCAACCCACCGGCGAACATCGCGTTGCGGTTGATGTGCAGATGGTGGGGGGTGATGGTGGCGGCAAGATGGCGGTCCGCTGAGCTGACGTACTGCACCGCCTGTTCAGTGGTGATGTGCTCGAACACAACCTTCAGCTCGGGATGACGCTCCCGCAGCGGTTCCAGATGGCGTTCGATGAACGCTGCCTCACGGTCAAAAATGTCGATCTCGGGATCCGTGACTTCACCATGGATCAGCAAGGGCATGCCGATCCGGGCCATCGTTTCCAGCACAGGATCGATCTGCAGCAGATCTGTCACCCCTGCGGCGGAGTTGGTGGTGGCGTTGGCGGGATAAAGCTTGGCGGCAGCGAAAACACCCTCTCGAAAACCCGTCTCCAGCTCGGCAGGAGCGATCGAATCGGTGAGGTACGCCGTCATCAGAGGGGTGAACTCCAGATCAGCGGGGCACGCCGCCTGAATGCGATCGCGGTAGGCCTCTGCAGCCGCCACCGTGGTCACCGGGGGACGCAGGTTGGGCATCACGATGGCTCGCTGAAAACGGCGGGCTGTATGGGCCACAACCTGGTTCAGCATCTCTCCATCGCGGAGATGCACGTGCCAATCATCTGGAGCGATGATCGAGATCTGATCAGACATTCAGCGGCAAACCGTTCACGGCAAGGCGCAGGGCATCGAGGCGATCACCGGTGATGTGGCTTTGGGGGAGCCGATCCAACAGTTTCAGCTTCTGAAGACGCTTCTCCGTGCTGCCCGTTGCACCGACCAGGAACACCTTGCGTCCTTCTTCAATCGCTTCCTTCACGGCATTCTCGAGGGCAATCGCAGCGGTCACTCCCAAGTGGGACACCTCGGAGAGGTCGAAGACCACGGCCTGACAATTGCCGATGGCGTTGTGCTCACGCGAGATGGCCTTGGCCACGCCGAAGATCATCGGACCAGCGAGCTGGAACAGGAGAACCTTGCCGGAGGCCTGATCCAGCAACACCTGCTCTTCATCGGTCAGCTCCACATCGTCATCGGCCGTGCTGATCGTTTTCACTTTTCTTGACTGCAAGGCGCTCATCCGATCAATGGTGAGCACGTTGGCCACGAAAACTCCGATACCCACAGCAGTGATGAGATCCACCAGCACCGTGAGCGCAATCACGCCGTAAGTGATCACCGCAGCTTTCACCGAGAGATGGTGGGCCCGTTGGAGGAAATCCCAATCGATGATGTCAATACCCACCTTCAGGGCGATGCCCGCCAGCACAGCAAGGGGAATCGTGGAAGCAAGGGGCGCGGCGGCCAGAACGACCACCATCAGAATCAGCGCCCGGACAATGCCTGACAGGGCCGAACGTCCGCCGGCCTGAATGTTGACCACGGTGCCCATCGTGGCTCCCGCCCCAGGCAGTCCGCCAAAGACGCCCGAAGCGATGTTGGCCAGACCCTGACCCACCAATTCCTTGTTGGAGTTGTGCTCCGTGCGGGTAAGGCTGTCGGCCACCACGGAGGTGAGCAAGGCATCGATGCAGCCGAGCATGCCCAGCACTGCGGCATCCACGAACATCAAACGCAGCTGTCCGCCTGAGAAGGTGGGCACATGCAGGCTGGGAAGCTCAGCATTGAACGGCGGAATGGTCTTGAGGCCTGCGTCGTGGAACAAGGTCATCGACAGCACCGTTCCCAACACCAGCGCCAGCAGCTGCGGCGGGCAGAAACGCTTCACTCTGGCGGGGGTGAACCAGAGGATCGCAACAGTGATCAACGCCAGCGCCAGCTCCATCGGCTGAATGCCAGCAATCAAGCCCGGAAGGTTGGACAGGGTTCCCATCACCCCGCCAGATGCGGTCTGCCCCAGGAAGGCGGGCAGCTGGAGAATCACCAAGATGGCTCCAATCCCCGACATGAAGCCAGAGATCACCGTGTAGGGCATCTGGGTGACATATCGACCCAGACGGAAGACGCCGAAAAGGATCTGAAACAGACCCGCCAGGATGACCACGGTGAAGGCCATGGCCATGGCCGTTTCCTTGTCCGGAGCTGTGGCGGTGAAGCTCAGGATCACCGAGGTGAACACCACGGTCATTGGACCTGTGGGTTCGGAGATCAAAGTGGGCGTTCCACCGAAAAGAGAAGCCACCAAGCCGATGATCACGGCGCCCCAAAGCCCGGGAGCAGGGTCACCCGTGGCGGCAACCCCGAAGGCCAGGGCCATCGGCAGAGCAATCACCGCGGCGGTCACGCCGCCAAAGGCGTCACCACGCAGGTTGCTGATGCTGATCCGGTTCAACAAGGTTTCTTATCTATTACCCAGGTGAGTGACCTTAGGTTGATTCCCCTCAAAGCACAATCCCCGTACACCTGATCTCGCTCCATGCCTGAATTCCTCCAGGCCTCGATCCAAGTGCTGCTGGGCATCGGGCTGCTGTTCGGTGGCGGAGAACTGTTTGTTCAAGGGTCCGTCGCCATGGCGGTGATCTTTGGCATCCCCCAGCTCGTGATCGGCCTCACGGTGGTTTCCCTGGGCACCAGCGCCCCGGAACTGTTCGTGAGTCTGAGCTCAGTGCTGCAGGGGGCTGACGCGCTCGCCGTGAGCAATGTGGTGGGCAGCAACATCTTCAACGTGATGGTGGTGTTAGGCAGCAGCGCCCTTGTCCTGCCGTTGCGCGTCGAAAGCCGTCTGGTACGACGCGATGTTCCTCTGATGATTGCCATCTCGGCGGCGGTCTGGGGCATGGCCTCAGCAGGACGGGTCACCTGGCAGGCGGGCCTGGCCTTGCTGTTGGGGCTTGTGATCAACACCATCTGGGAAATCCGCACCGCCCGTGAACAACCTGACGACAGCGGCAGTGCTGAACCCGAGATCGAAGAGGACGCGGCGAGCGGCGGCTGGACCCTTGCCGTCCTGCGGCTGATCGGAGGCATTGGAATCCTCACCATCGGATCCCGTGTACTGGTGAGTGGCGCCACAGCAGCAGCCACCTACCTCGGGGTGAGTGAGGCGGTGATCGGTCTGACGATCGTTTCCGCCGGAACCTCAATGCCGGAATTGATCACCTCCCTGGTGGCCGCCCTGCGCGGGCGCACCGATCTGGCCATCGGCAACGTGGTGGGCAGCTGCCTGCTGAACCTGCTGCTGGTGCTGGGTGGTGGAGCCTTAGCTGCCGCTGGTCGTGGCCTGGAGGTCAGCCCCGAATTGATTCAGGACGACCTACCTGTGATGTTGCTCACCAGCCTGGCCTGCCTGCCGATCTTCTGGACGCGCGGACGGATCAGCCGACTCGAAGGTGGACTGTTGCTGGGCTTGTACATCCTTTACATCGTTGACAACGTCCTTCCCCGAACAACCCTCGCCAGTTGGTCAGACGAGTTCCGGCTGTTGATGCTCTGTTTTGTGCTGCCGGTGGTGTTGATCGTGATCATGACCCAGGCGTTGGTGTTCTGGCGCACCAAGACCTAGCGGCATCTCGAGTGCAACCCGTGAGGAGACGAATGGAGTTGCAATTGCACATCTGGTGATGACCGTCTGATCCACCGTGGTCATCCTTGGCGGGTGTCGATCGGCTTGCCGATGCTTGAGCTGCTTCCACCGCTCAACGACAAAAATCTGCCCTGGCTCGACGTCATCCATCCGATCGTCGTTCACTTCGTGATCGCCATGGCCCTGATCACGGTGGTGTTCGACGTCATCGGTGTGATCAGTGGTAAGAAAAACCTGTTTGAAGTCAGCTTCTGGAACCTGATCGTCGCCACCGTGGCGATTTTTGTAGCCATCATCTTCGGCCAGGTGGAGGCCGGTCTTGCCAATCCCTACGGCGCCTCGCGGGACATCCTCAACATTCACAGCACCATCGGTTGGTCCCTGGCCGGCGTGCTGGCCCTGCTCACGGGCTGGCGCTACGTCGCCCGGCAGAAGGATCCGGCGAACTTGCCCAGGGGCTTTCTGGCCCTTGATGTGGTGCTGGCGGGGCTTGTGATCACGCAGGTGTTCCTCGGCGACAAGCTGGTGTGGGTCTACGGGCTGCACACGGTCCCCGTGGTGGAAGCCATCCGTCAGGGGGTGGTGTCGTGACCCACTTCGCCGCGATCGCATCGCCGATCAACGACATCGCCGACTCCCTCGGCGCCAACAACCTTCCCTACGCGATTCCGCTGCACCCCAACCTGGTGCACCTCACCATCGGCCTGTTTGCGATCGCCATTGCCTTCGACGTCGCCGGTGCGTTCTACCCGCTAGAAAAACGGGTGTTCCGCTACTTGGCTCTGCCGGTGACCCGCAGCGGCTTCCACGACGTGGGCTGGTACAACCTCGTCGCCTGCAGCGGCATCAGCTTTTTCACCGTGGCCGCAGGGTTCTACGAAATGCTGCTGGCGGTGCCGTTGCCAGGCATCCGCAGCATCCTCGGCCAGACCGCCATCGACACCATGCTTTGGCATGCAATCGGTGGCGTCGCGATCCTGCTTGTGATCGTGGCCATGACCATCTGGCGTGGTTACCAACGCTTTGTCTGGCGCAAGGACCTGGGCCGTCAAGTGAGCTGGCTTTATCTGCTCTGCGGCATCGGCATGCTGCTGGTGATGGGGCTGCACGGAAGCCTCGGGGCGTGGCTCGCGAGCGACTTCGGGGTGCACATCACCGCAGACCAGTTGCTGGCCGCTGGTGCCGATCTGCAGGAGGCATTGCCATGACCAGCACAGCCCCCAAGAGCGGCCCCAACATCGGCGCCATTGTGGTCATCAGCATCGCGATCGCGATCAATCTCGCCATCGCCAAACTGATGGCGACCTGGTCATACAGCTGGTTTCCGCCGCAGGCCTCCAGCGCAGCGGCGTACGTCGACGATCTGTTCGCCCTGGAAACCGGCATCGGCTCCTTCATCTTCTTCGGCTGCACCGGCGTGATGGGCTGGGTGCTGCTGTTCAACCGGGCCGGCAAATACGACGAAAGCGACGGGGCACCAATTGAGGGCAACACCAGATTGGAGATCATCTGGACGGTGATCCCACTGCTGCTGGTGTTCGCCATTGCCTTCACATCGATGAAGGTGAATGACACCTTGAACGCCCTGGGGCCGAAGCAGAAGTACGCCATCGGTGCCGACACCAGCGCACTGGTCTTGGCCGATCCCTTGGCGCAGGTGGGACCGATCCAGGTGATTGCACGGCAATGGAGCTGGGAATTCAGATATCCCGATGGCGTTCGCAGTTCAGAACTGCACCTCCCGATCGATCAAAGGGTCAACCTTCAGCTGCAATCCGAGGACGTGATTCACAGCTTCTATGTGCCGGCCTTTCGGCTGAAGCAGGACATCGTTCCCGGCAGCATGATCTCCTACAGCCTCACGCCCACCCGGGAGGGGCGCTTCCGATTGCGCGACGCCATGTTCAGTGGCGCCTACATGTCGGTGAATCAATCGAACGTGATCGTCGAATCGGAGCAGGCCTACTCCGATTGGCTGAAGCGTTCGGCCAAGCAAGCCCTGCAACCCGGCCTCGACCCCGGCCGCGTGCTCTACGACCGTCGTATCGCTCGTGGCGACAAAGGCTGGGCCACGGTGCCACCAGCTCCTGCCCCGATGGTGAACGACCCCGGAGATCCCTCCATCCCGCACGACGCCTGAGCCATGACCACCACCAACTACGACCCACGCATCCTCAAGGCGCCGCACCCTGTCCCCGGTGCCCCTGACAACTGGAAGCGCTTCTTCAGCTTCAACACCGATGCCAAGGTGATCGGGATTCAGTACATCGCCACCTCGCTTTTCTTCCTGCTGGTGGGTGGATTGCTGGCGATGATCGTGCGCGGAGAACTGATCACCCCGCCGGCGGATCTGGTGGATCCGAGTGTTTACAACGGCCTCTACACCATGCATGGAACAGTGATGCTGTTCCTGTTCCTTTTCCCGATTCTCAACGGCTTCAACAACCTGTTGATCCCCACCATGATCGGTGCGCCGGACATGGCGTTCCCCAAGTTGAATGCGGCCGCCTTCTGGTTGGTGCCGCTGTTCGCGGTGGTGTTGATGGGGAGTTTCTTCGCCCCCGGGGGCCCGGCGTCATCGGGGTGGTGGTCCTACCCACCGATGAGCCTGCAGAACCCCCTGAACCACTTCATCAACGGCCAGTTCCTCTGGATTCTGGCGGTGGCTCTTTCAGGGATTTCCTCGATCATGGGCGCCGTCAATTTCGTGACGACGATCATCCGGATGCGGGCTCCCGGCATGGGCTTCTTCAAGATGCCGATCTTCGTGTGGACCGCCTGGGCTGCTCAGACCATCCAGCTTGTAGGCCTGCCCGCTCTGACCGGTGGTGCGGTGATGCTGCTCTTCGACCTCAGCTTCGGCACCAGCTTTTTCAGGCCTGAAGGCGGCGGTGATCCCGTGCTGTTTCAGCACTTCTTCTGGTTCTATTCGCACCCCGCCGTGTACGTGCTGGCGTTGCCAGTGTTCGGCATCTTCTCTGAGCTCTTCCCTGTTTATGCCCGCAAGCCCCTGTTCGGCTACCGCTTTGTGGCGATCGCCTCCTTCGGCATCACCTTTCTCAGCCTGATCGTGTGGGTGCACCACATGTTCTATTCGGGCACACCGATGTGGATGCGCAATCTGTTCATGGCCACCACGATGCTGATCGCCGTTCCCACCGGCGTGAAAGTGTTCGCCTGGCTGGGAACCCTCTGGAAAGGCAATCTCCGCCTCAGCACCCCGATGCTGTTCTGCCTCGGTGGCCTGTTCAATTTCATCTTCGCCGGCATCACGGGCGTAATGCTGGCCACCGTGCCGATCGACGTGCACGTGGGAAACACCTACTTCGTGGTGGCCCACTTCCACTACGTGATCTTCAACACGATCGGCTTCGGTGTGTTCGCCGGGATCTACCACTGGTTCCCCAAATTCACCGGCCGCATGTATTACGAAGGCCTGGGCAAGGTGCACTTCGCACTCACCTTCATCGGCGCCACCCTCAACTGGTTGCCCCTGCACTGGGCTGGGCTGCTGGGGATGCCGCGCCGGGTCGCCTCCTATGACCCTGAATTCGCTATCTGGAATGTGATCGCCAGCATCGGTGCCTTCATGCTTGGCGTCGCCTCGATCCCCTTCATTCTCAACATGGTGAGCTCCTGGGCCCGGGGGCCGCAGGCTCCTCCCAACCCCTGGCGGGCCATCGGCCTGGAGTGGCTGCTGCCCTCGCCGCCACCGGCTGAAAACTTCGAGGACGACATCCCCACCGTGATCAGCGAGCCCTACGGCTATGGCCTGGGCCACCCCCTCGTCGAAGACGAGGAGTTCTACGTGCGCCGTTCCCAGGAGGCCTGAGCCAATGACCAGCGTCAATCCCGATCTGCAGCTGAATCACACCCCCGGCCATGTGAAGCACGACGGCCACAACATGACCGGTTTTGTGATCTTCCTCTGCTCCGAGAGCGTCATTTTTCTGGCCTTCTTTGCCGGCTACGCCGTGCTCAAGCTCACTGCCCCCCAATGGCTACCGGATGGTGTTGAAGGACTGGAGGTGCGCATGCCGCTGATCAACAGCGTTGTTCTGGTGAGCTCCAGCTTTGTGGCCTATTTCGCTGAGCGCTATCTGCACAAGGGCAACCTCTGGGGCTTCCGTGCTGCGTGGTTCCTCACCATGGCGATGGGCTCCTATTTCGTTTACGGCCAGTACATCGAATGGTCGGAACTCACATTCAGCCTCAGCAGTGGTGTGTTCGGCGGGATGTTCTATCTGCTCACGGGCTTTCACGGCCTTCATGTGATCACCGGCATCCTGCTGATGGGCCTGATGTTGGCGCGTTCGTTTGTTCCCGGGAACTACGACAAAGGCGAGATGGGCGTTGCTGCGGTGAGCCTGTTCTGGCACTTCGTTGATGTGATCTGGATCCTTCTGTTCCTTCTGATCTACGTATGGCAGTAAAGGGGTCCGCTTCGGAACAGAACATCCAGGCCTTAAGCACTCCACTCAGAGCATTCAGCAACTCAGCAAGTTAAAAAAGAAGACTTACGGGCCTTGACTTACCTCACAGAGAAATACAGCTAAAAAAGAATGATGGTTTCATGCATTAAGATGACTGGAAGAGATGTTCAATGAATAGATCCGACCACTTGTTTACCTTATGCCCAGTCAGATTTTACTGTGGGCGCTTATCTCAGCACTCGTTTACATCAAATTGGAGTGCGCCATGTCTTTGCAATACCTGGCGACTACATAGCCAGCTGGGTGGAATCACTTGATGATCCACAGACATCCTTTGGCCTCCAACGCATACATCCGAACAATGAAATGTGTGGAGCATATGCAGCTGATAGGTATGGCCGCTCAACTGAAAAAAGTGTTGGCTGCGTAGCATTTACCTATGGCGTTGGATCACTGAATGCAGTGCAGCCTGTCGCAGGCGCTTTTGTTGAGAATGTGCCATTGGTTATCATTGATGGCGGCCCCTCTCAAGCACAGCTTAATTCGCATCGTGATCAAGGGATGCTTTGGCATCACATGATTGATGGCACAGGAGTTGACCGCCACATTTTTCAAAACATAACTGCAGCTTCGGTACGAATTGACAATCCAAAAACAGCACCTGAACTGATAGACGCCACCCTAATAACGTGCATAACAAAAAGCAAGCCTGTCTTTATTGAATTGGCAATTGATATTGACAAGCAACCATGCGGATCCCTGCCAACAAATCAGCTTGACTTCTCTCACCCCCTACAATCCAAGAAACTATTAGACGAAGCCATAGATGCTATTTTTAATCGAATCTGCAACTCTAAAAATTTAGTTGTAGCTGCCGGCTCAGAAATATGCCGCTTTAGAGCACAGAAGGAACTAGCTGAACTGCTGAAATCTTTAGACACTCCATATGTAACCAGCTTATTTGGCAAAAGTGTTCTGAGTGAGTACAGAACCGATCTCAACTTTTCCGGGGTTTACAACGGGAAAAATTCTCAGCCAAATGTTTTAACCCTTGTGAATGAGTCAGACTGCTTGCTGAGCCTGGGGATCATGTCAAGCGACTTTAACTTTGCTGGAATGCAAAATACTGATGACCCTAATTCTGTAAAAGATGCAATCAATACTGAAAAGCTTATCGAATACAAAGAAGGGGCTGTCCAAGTTGGAATGTCTCGCAGCACCTACTGGGGCGATGTTAATTTGAAGCTACTAATCCGTGGCCTGACCGAGAAATGCCTCGCTAGCGGCATAACTGGCCGGAACAACTATCGAAAATTCGAAGGTTCACCATGGAATATTCCAATGACAAGCGAATTTGGAGACAATAATCAGCTCACATGGGACAGTTTTAAATCACTCTTACACCATAACTACTTGTCTCAACACAGCGAGGAAAGCGCACCAATTGTCCTTGCAGACACTGGCCTAAGTTTTTACGCATTTAATAATATTAAGTCACCCCAAAATGGATACATCGCGCAGATTGCATGGGGTGCAATTGGATATTCACCTGCGGCGAGCTATGGAGTCAAACTTGCCCGGCAGACCTTCGAAACAGAAAAGAGGCGTACGATCAGTATTTCCGGTGATGCCGCATTTGCTCAGAGCGTCAACGCGATCGGAACAATCGCCGAACTTGGCTTAGATTCAATTATATTTGTTGCAGACAATCGTGTCTATGGCGTCGAGCAGTGGCTCGTCAATGCTGAAATCTATAAATCGTCTGATAGCAGAACTGTTTCTGAAAAATTTCTACCCATGTGCCAAGTCCCTCAAGGACACATATGGAACTACTCAAAATTAGCCGCCGCATTCGGCGGGGTTGGCTACGTAGCACACACCAACAACGATCTTGAGCAGATTCTGAACCGCCTTGCCGGTAATAATACTGATCCCCTAAACCTCAGCCAGAAAGGCAGCGCAGACGAGAGCAATGCTTTGCGTTGGGAAAATGGAGTACCTATTACAAATAGGAATGCATCTGCTCAAGAGAAGCAAACTTTTGTGCTTGTTGCAGTTCAGGTTGTTCCAGATCAACTACCCAGCAACGTCGCATGGAAGGCTTCAACTTGAAGAAAAACACATTTTTTGACTTCATCGATTAACAACCTCCCAATTTTTGCTTTGCAGTGCGGTGCATGTTTGCCCAGCCCACATCAGAAAGAGCAGTGCGGGTGTCATGGGTCAGACGTCACCGTGGGACTGAAGGCCTGTCGTGAGGGAGGCGTTCAAATCCGGAATATCTACCTACCGTTCAGGAAGGTGATTTACGTCTGATCAGGGCATGACACAGACGTGGCACATCCATGATTTGCCCCTCTAAAACGCCTTCCAGAGCTGGCGTTTTCCTACTGATCTACGTGTGGCAGTAATTCCATGATCATCGACGACAACCACTACGACGTAATCGTGATCGGCAGCGGCGCCGGAGGGGGAACCCTTGCTGGAGCCCTGAGCCGCAAGGGCAAGACCGTACTGGTGCTGGAACGCGGCGGGGCAATGGCCCTTGAAGACCAGAACGTCGCCGACGTGGATCTGTTCCGCAAGGATCGCTACCACCCCAAGAGCGAACGCTGGTTCGGCCCTGACGGCGATCCCTTTGCACCGCAAACCACCTACGCCCGCGGCGGCAACACCAAGATCTGGGGCGCGGTGCTGGAACGCATGCGCGAAAGAGATTTTGAGGAGGTTGCCCTTCAAGACGGCATCTCACCGGCATGGCCCCTGGATTACGCCGAACTGGAGCCTTACTACCAACAGGCCGAACAGCTGTATCGGGTGCATGGCAAAGCGGGGGTTGATCCCACCGAACCCAAACGCAAGGGAGATTTCCTGGCTCCACCCAAGACCATCGAACCCTTCCTCGAACCCCTGCGTGGCGCCCTCCAACGTCAGGGCTGTCGGCCCTACGACATCCCGATCAGTTGGTCGGACGACGCCGATGATCCCAGCGGTGATGCCCAGTTGTTCGGGCTGCAGGTGGGTGAACCCAAACGGCTCAACGTGCTTGACAACGCACGGGTGTTGCGCCTGCACGTGAATCCCAGCGGCCGAGCGATTCGAGGAGTGGAAGCGGAGCTGAACGGCGATTCCTGGCTGTTCAGCGCAGACGTGGTGGTGCTCGCTGCGGGGGCGATCAACACGCCGGCCATCCTGATGCGCTCGGACAATGCCCACCATCCCAAGGGCATCGGCAACGGGTCTGATCAGGTGGGCCGGAACCTGATGAATCTGCAGCTCACCTCAATCCTGCAGCTGGCCACGGAACGGAACAGCGGCCGCTATGGACGTTCACTGGGAATCAACGACTACTACTGGGGAGACAAGAACGTCAGTTTTCCACTGGGCCACATTCAGGCCGCCGGTGGCGTGCTGCAGGACGCGCTGTTTGCCGAGTCACCACCAGTGCTCTCGCTAGTGACCAAGCTCATCCCCGACTTCGGTTTGGAGCGCCTGGCCTCCCGCTCGGTGGCCTGGTGGGCCATGACCGAAGTCCGACCGGATCCCCACAACAAGGTGTGGCTCAACAACGAGCAGATCAGGATCAACTACATCCCCAACAACCGCGAAGCCCACGACCGGCTTGTGTATCGCTGGATCGACACCCTTAAAGACGTGGAAAACGACCCGATCACCAAGGTGGTGCTGAAGGCCCCCACCCATGCCCGGGGGGAAGCCCCGCTCAGCGTGGTGGGCTTTGGCTGCGGCACCTGCCGCATGGGTGAAAACGCCGCAAGTTCCGTGGTGGACCCTCAGGGCAAATGCCATGAATTGGAGAATCTCTACATCGCCGACAGCAGCGTATTTCCCAGTTGCTCGAGCGTTGGCCCTGGCCTCACGGTGATCGCCATGGCGCTCAGGCTTGCCAACCACCTGGCCTGACCGAGAACGCGATTGCTTACATCGTCACGAACTCTTCGGAGACGGAGGGATGCAGCGCCATGGTGCGATCGAAATCAGCCTTGGTGGCGCCCATCCCTACGGCAATCGCCGCCATCTGAATAATTTCGGCAGCATGCTCACCCACCATGTGGCAGCCCAGCACCCGATCGGTGTGCTTCTCCACCACCAGCTTGAGCAGACAGCGGGGGCCCGAGGCGGGCAGGGCCCGCGCCATGGAACGGAACCGGGCGCGATGCACAACAACACCATCCACACCATGGCGTTCGATGGCTTGTTCTTCCGATAGGCCAACGGTCGCCAACTCTGGATCGCTGAACACGGCACAGGCCACCAGATCGTGGTTCACCTGGCGCTGACGCAAACCGAAGACGCTGTCGGCGAAAGCACGACCTTCATCAATGGCCACAGGCGTGAGGTTGACCCGGTCGGTGACATCGCCGACGGCATGGATGTGGGGAACCGAAGTGCAGGAGTTGGCGTCGACAGTGATGCGGCCGTTGTCGAGCGCAACGCCAGCAGCGTCCAGCCCAAGATCCGAAAGCCAAGGGCGACGCCCGGTGGCCATGAACACTCCCCCGCAGTCCAAGGACTGACCATTCCCCAGACGAGCCGTCAGCGAACCGGGCTCACCCTCCACAGCCACCACCGTGTGCTCCAGCAGCACGTCGATGCCCTGCTCACGCATGCCATCAAGCAACGTGTCCGCCAACTCGGCATCAAATCCCCGCAGCAAGCGCGGACCACGCACCACCTGAGTGACCGCAACACCGAGGCCTCGCAGGATGCAGGCGAACTCACAGGCGATGAAACCGGCCCCCACCACGACCATCGCTGGAGGGAAATCCTTGCGCAGGAACATGTCATCACTGACCCAGGTTTTTTCAGTGCCTGGAATGTCCGGACGCTCCGGACGACCACCAACCGCCACCAGAAACCGCGGGGCCGTGAGTTCCTCCCGCACGGGCCCACCACGTTGATCGGAAATGCCGATGCAATCTGGTGCCGTGAAGCGTCCCCAACCGGAGATCAACTGAACTCCGGCCTTCTCCAAGAATCCGAGATGGAGTGCATTGAGCCGATCCACCTCGGAGCGAACCCGACGCAGGAGATCAGGCACATCCGAACGCACCGCACCGATCTCAAGGCCATATGCCGATGCATCCGCCAGTTGATGGCGGGCCTGGGCGCCATAAACCAAAAGCTTCTTGGGAACACAGCCGCGGATCACGCAGGTGCCGCCGACGCGATCTCCCTCCACGATCGCAACGCGGGCTCCGTGACGGGCCGCACGTTTCGCAGCGGCCAGTCCACCGGACCCCGCCCCAAGAACAATCAGATCCAGATCAGCGCCCATAAAGGCAGAGTGCCCGAGACGACGGGCGTCATCGTAAAGATGGCGTTATGGTCCGGGGAAGAGGGCCGTAACGCCCAAGACGAGTCGGTCGTACTTCAACCGCGTCCTTAAACCATGAACCGTTCTTCCAAGCGCCGCAGGCAGCCGCCTGAACCTGAACTGCGCCTCAAACGATCACAACGCCGCGAGATCGTGATGATGATTACCAGCGACGACATGAAGCTGCGGCTCAAACAGCTGGCTGATCAGGGCCGCCAGCAGGACTGTCTGGCACTGATGCACGAACTGGGCGACTGGCAGTCCTATGGACGGTCAAAGCTTGCGCCGATCCTGCATGCCCCTTTCATCGGAATCAGCTGAACCCCTGAGTTGGTCGGAACTGGCCAGCCTGGCAACGCCGGAACCGAATCGGATTGAAGGGCCGACCAGTGCCCAGGCCAGGTTGCGCCTGTTCGAACAGCCTGAATCCAAGGTGATGGTGACGCTGTACCGCGACCACCACGCCTGGTGCCCCTACTGTCAAAAAATCTGGCTCTGGCTGGAGTTCAAGCGCATCCCCTACCGGATCCGCAAAGTCACCATGCGTTGCTACGGCTCGAAGGAGCCGTGGTTCCTGGAGAAAGTGCCCTCGGGGATGCTGCCGGCCCTGGAGCTCAACGGGCGGCTGATCACCGAAAGCGACGACATCCTGCTGGCCCTCGAACAGCAGTTCGGCCCCCTGGGCATGGCAATGACAGCACCGGAAGCTCTTGCACTGCGCCGTCTTGAACGGCTGTTGTTTCAGGCCTGGTGCATCTGGCTGTGTTCACCACGGCTGAGCCAGAGGCAACAGGTTCTGGCCCGCGAGCAGTTTCATGGCATCGCCCAGCGCTTTGAAAGCGAGCTCACACGCATGGAAGGCCCATGGCTGCGGGGGCTGGAGCCGCAGACCGTGGATTTGATCTTTGTTCCCTACGTGGAACGGATGAATGCCTCGCTGGCTTACTACAAGGGATACCGGCTGAGGGCTGAGCATCCAGCCATTGACCGCTGGTTCCGTGCCCTGGAGCAACTGGAGACCTACCGCGGCACCCAAAGCGACTTTCACACCCATGCCCATGACCTGCCTCCCCAGATGGGCGGCTGTTGGTCGGACGATGGTGAAGAAGCGAAGCGCCTGGCTGAACGGATCGACCGAGGTGATGGCCTTGGCGAGGACGAAGCCTGCTGGGATGCAGACCATCAAGCCGATCCGGCCGTCATCGCCCTGAGCCGGGTGCTGCGACATCAGCAGCGGCTGCGCGACGTGAATCCCATGGGTTCTGCAGCCTTTGACCAGCCCCTGCGCTGCGCCCTCACCCGGTTGGTTCGCAACACACCCTGCCCGCCTCCAGCGGGGAGTGCCGCCGGGCTGCGTTATCTGCGCGACCGCATTTCGGTTCCAAGGGATATGCCACTCCCGGCAGCGCGACTGCTGCGTCAGGCCCTCGAAGCCACCGCCCAGCTGGATGGTCCTGAGCAGGCCAATCCCTTGCCGGTAAGGGATCGCTTTGATCAGGATCCCCGACCCTTCTTGATTGGGTCATAGTGCGGGGGCGTCAAGACTGAGTCGTGCCCCTGCGGCTGCCCGCCTACCAACCGATCCCAGCCCCCGATCGGGGAACTGAACTGATCGAGGTGTCTGCATCGCAGCTGCAGCCGACCCAGTGGTGTGTGGGTCTGGCGGAGATTTGGTCGCGCGAAAAAGATTTCGCCCAGGACACCCGTCAGCAGCGTCTTGACTACCTGCGCGGCAAACCGGTCCCATTGATCCGATCTGCCGATGGCGCGATGTGGATGATGGATCGGCACCACCGGCTGCGAGGCCTGATCGGCATTGATCCAGGTGCCACGACCTGGGCTTACGTGGTGCAGGACCTCCCAACAGCCGACCGAAGTGGTGTGCTGGCTTATCTACACAACCAAGGCTGGCTCTACCTTTACGACGGACGAGGCAACGGTCCGCACCCTGCCGATCAGCTGCCCACGAGCCTGCTGGGGCTGGACGACGATCCCTACCGGAGCCTCGTATGGAAGCTGAAGCAGGAGGGTTGGATCAAACCTCAGCCCCTGATCCCGTATCACGAGTTTCGTTGGGGTGCATGGCTGCGCAGCCGCCCCCTACCCCCCTTCAGCTCCAGGCGACTGGAGCCAGCTCTAGCAGCAGCACGCCAGCTGGTGTGCTCTGCCGCTGCACAAAACATGCCGGGCTGGAAAGGCGACAAGAAAGCCTGCCGCTGATCAGCGCTTCTTGCGGGAATCGATCTGCAGCAGATCCTTCACCTTCTGCACCTGACCGGCGAGCTGGGGGTCGGAAGCCAGTTTTTTCTCCACCTGCTCGATCGCATACATCACCGTGGTGTGGTCCTTTCCGCCGAAGTTGTCGCCGATCCTCGGCAGGCTGAGGTCGGTGCCCTGGCGCATGAGGTACATACCCACCTGACGGGCCTGGCTCACGGCGCGGCGACGGGTGCTGCTGCACATCTCCTCTGCCGTGACATCAAACACCTCAGAGACCTTGTCGATCACCTGTTGCGGCGTGACCTCGACCCCCTGACCCGTGGGGTCGAGCATCGGCGCCACCGATTCCACGGTCATCGGCAAGCCCGTGATGGAGGCGAAGGCCACGGCCCGGGTCAGGGCCCCTTCCAACTCGCGAATGTTCGAAGTGAAGCGGCCGGCGATGTACTGGATCAGATCACGGGGCAGCGACATGCGCTCCTGCTCCGCTTTCTTCTGAAGAATCGCCATGCGTGTCTCAAGATCAGGCGACTGAATGTCAGCGATCAGGCCCATCTGGAACCGGGAGATCAGGCGCTGCTGCAACCGCGGAATCTGGCTGGGGGGGCGATCACTGGCGATCACCACCTGACGTCCTGCCTCATGCAGGGCATTGAAGGTGTGGAAGAACTCCTCCTGGGTGTACTCCTTGCCTTCGATGAATTGAATGTCGTCCACCAAAATCAGATCGGCGGCGCGGTAGCGATCGCGGAAGGCCTGCATCCCGTCCTTGCGAATGGCCTGAATCAGGTCATTGGTGAAGGTTTCGGTGGAGACATAGGCCACCCGAGCCCCGGGGTCGATTTCCAGTCGGTAATGACCAATGGCTTGCATCAGGTGGGTTTTGCCCAGGCCCACACCGCCGCAGATGAACAGGGGGTTGAACTCCCGGCCCGGTGCTTCGGCCACAGCCAGAGCCGCCGCATGGGCCATCCGGCTGTTGGGGCCGACCACAAAACGGCCGAACACATAGCGGGGATTGAGCCCAGGCAGATAGCGCCGTTGGGAGCCGTTCCGGGCCGGAGCCGATGCCGACTCCTGGGCCGCTGGCGGCGGCCCCACATCTGCAGCGGCTGAGGCCTCATCGGTGGCGTCCGGCAGCGGCAGGGCGGTTTCCGCCAGAACCGTCACCTGGACGGGCTGACCGCTGATGCTGCTGGCCATCTCGGCGATCGTGGGCAGCAGCTGTTCCCGCAGACGAACGCTGGCAAAGGGATTCGGGGCCAGAAGCTTCAGCTCTCCATTGGCAAAGCCGCTGCAACCCGTGGGGCGAATGAAGGTCTCGAAGGTGGGCTTGCTCAGCTTGGCCTGCAACCCATCCCGCACCTTGATCCAGAGCTCTTCGCCCGTCTGCGCCAAAACCACCCATCTCCCGAGCGCTGAATCTACGCATGCCGATCCGCTCAGGCCGTCTTAAATGCATCAGCACACATCTCGTCGTGATGCCCAACGCCCAGCATTGGCTTGCCATCGCCCTGGCCGGAAGCGCACTCTCCGGTTGCAGCCTGATGAGAGACCAGCTGGGCCTGACGCCCAAGCCACCGATGACAGCGCCACCGGTGGTGCACGATCAGCCCCGCAGTGCTCCGCTGCAGCCGGGGGACAACGTGATCGTGAAGGCGGTGGATCGCGTCGGCCCTGCCGTGGTGCGCATCGATGTGGTGAAGGAGATCTCAAACCCCTTCGGAGGGATGTTCGGCATGGGTCCCTCCAGCCAGCGGCAGCAGGGCCAAGGCTCCGGCTTCATCACCCGGACCAGCGGCCTGATCTTCACCAATGAGCACGTGGTGCGTGGTGCTGATCAGGTGGCCGTTACCCTTCCGGACGGTCGCAACTTCAAAGGCAAGGTGCTCGGCACCGACCCCCTCACCGACGTGGCGGTGGTGAAAGTGGTGGCCGACAAGCTGCCGGTGGCGGCCCTGGGCAACTCCGACCAGCTCAAGCCAGGGGAATGGGCCATTGCCATCGGAAATCCGTTTGGGCTCAACAACACCGTGACCGCCGGCATCATCAGCGCCGTCGATCGCACCGATGCCCTTGGCTCCGGACGACGGGTGCCCTACATCCAGACCGATGCAGCGGTGAACCCCGGCAACAGCGGCGGCCCCCTGATCAATGCCAGCGGTCAGGTGATCGGCATCAACACCGCGATCCGTACTGCCCCCGGCGGCGGCTTGAGTTTTGCGGTTCCCATCAACCTGGCCAAGCGGATCGCGCAACAGATCGTCAGCACCGGTCAGGCCTCCCATCCCTTCATCGGCGTGCAGCTGATGCCCCTCACCCCGCAGCTGGCCCGGGAGATCAATGCCACCAACAGCGCCTGCAGGGTTCCCGAGGTGAATGGTGTTCTGGTCAAGGAGGTGGTGAAAGGCACACCGGCCGCCGCAGCTGGCATCCGCCAGTGCGATCTGATTCTCAAGGTGGAAAACAACCCCGTTCAAACGCCCACCGACGTTCAACTCGCCGTGGACCGCGGCCAGGTGGGAGAACCGATGCAGCTCACCATCCAACGCAACGGAGAGGACCTGACCGTGGAGGTGCGCCCGCGAGAACTGCCTCGCAACAACTGAAATGGTGGAGATCGTCGTGATGGCCCGCTGGCCATCACCGGGCCGATGCAAACGCCGCTTGAGCTGCGATCTCAGCCACGCGCTGGGCTTGTCCAACAGCAGCGAGCGCGCCACAAGGATTCAGTGGCGGCTCACGCAGCACACCGCTGCGGTGGTGCGCGGCCTGGCCGGCGCCATGGAGATGAAGCCGGTGCTGGCGGTGAACGGGCTCGGGCCCCGGGCTGCCACGCGCTGGGGGCAGCAGCTGGGGCTGGGGCAGGTGCGGTTGCAGGGGAGGGGGCAACTCGGCACCCGATTGCGACGGCAGTTGATGCACGGCCATCACCAGCACAGGCCCTGCCTTGTGATCGGCACTGATCTGCCCGAACTCAATGCTGATGATTTGAAGCAGGCCGTTGAGCACCTGGAACACCATGATCTGGTGCTTGGACCAGCCTCCGATGGGGGGTACTGGCTGCTGGGGATCGGCGCATCCCTGATCCGCAGACCGCAGCACTGGCCGCTGATCGGCATTCCCTGGGGCGGCCCGACCGTGCTGGAGGCAACGCTGGAGGCGGCGCGCAGACCGCAGCTGTCATGCACCCTCGTGCCCCAACGGAATGATCTGGATCACTGGAGCGATCTCAAGCCATGGCAGGGCTGAGCGTTGTGATTCCGACCCTGGAGGAAGCCAGCAGGCTGCCGCTGCTGCTGGCGGATCTGCAGCAATGGCCAGGAGACTTGGAGGTGATCGTCTCCGACGCAGGCAGCCGGGATCAGACCCGAGTGGTGGCGCAGCTGGCCGGTGCCAGCGTGCTCGACAACCCGCACGCCGGACGGGGGCCACAGCTGCGCTGGGGCGTCGACCACAGCTCCCATGCCTGGGTGCTGGTGCTGCACGCTGACAGCCGCCTTCCGGGCAGCTGGCATCAAAAGGTGGTGAGGGTTCTGAACAGGCCGGAGGCTCACCTGAGCGCCTGGTTCTTCAACTTCAACGTGGATGCAGAGGGGCGGCCGATGCTGTGGCTGCTGAAGCGGATGGTGAACCTGCGCAGCCATTGGCTGCAACGGCCTTACGGCGATCAGGGCCTGTTGATTCAGCGCCAGCTGTATGAGCGGGTGGGCGGCTACAGGCCCCTGGCGCTGATGGAAGACCTGGACCTGGTGGAACGCCTGAGCAAGGTCGCTCCCCTCCGTTCATTGAACTGCTCCCTGCTCACCAGCGCGGAGCGCTGGCAGTCGCGGAGCGTGCTGATGCAGGCCTGGCGCAATGCCCGGCTGCGCTGGCTCTGGCGGCAGGGCCGATCAACGGAGCAGCTGTTGCGGATCTATCGGCGTTGAAGGATCCGATTCCGATCAGTTGGCGTACCAGAAGGCACAGCGATGGCCCTGGGGCTCGAGATCCCAGCCCTGGCCCTGGTAGAAGCTGACGACGCCCGGATCCGCGAACAGGCTGACCCGCTCGGTTCCCATCTGATCGAGGGCCTCGAGGATGTAGGCCATCAGCTGCTTGCCCAGACCATTTCCTTGATACAGGGGGTGCACAGCCACGTCCCAGACCGTGGCTTCAAACACACCATCGCCGGTGCAGCGCGCAAAACCCACCAAACGGGGAACCCTAGGGTCGTGCCGCCAGAGCCCAACTTTGAGCAGGCTGTGGCTGAGGGCTTTGCGCACCCGGCGAATCGGGCGGCGACTCCAGCCCACGGCTTCCAGCAACTGCTCAAGCTCCACCAGATCGAAGGGGTACTCCTGGCTGAACACCAAGGTGATCTGATCATTGGCACATGGGCAAAGGCGCGCCCCCTTGCCGTACTGCTCCAACAGCGGCTCAGCTGGCATGGGCAGAGGAGCGATCACAGACGCGCCAACCCCCGTTCCTGCAGCTCGGCGAGCTGGGCATAAAGCCCACCGCGGGCTCTGAGCTGTTGATGGGTGCCCTGTTCAATCAGTTCACCGCGGCGCAGCACAAGGATGCGATCCGAGGCCTCCACCGTGGCCAGGCGGTGGGCGATGACAATGGCGGTGCGCTTTTGCAGGACCCGGTCGAGATCAGCTTGGAGCGTCGCCTCCGTTGAAGGGTCCATAAAGGCGGTGGCTTCATCCATCACCAACACCGTTGGCTGGCGGATCGCCACCCGGGCCACCGCCAGCAGTTGGCGTTCACCTGAGGAGAGGTTGCCTCCCCGCTCGCGCAGCTCCGTCTCCAGACCCCTGGGAAGCTTCGAGAGCAGCTCGTTGAGGCCTAGCTCAGCACAGACCTGAGCCAACTCACCGTCGCTCACCGAAGCACTGAGCCGGAGATTGTCGGCCACATTGCCGCTGAACAGAAACGTGTCCTGAAGCACGACGCCCAGCTCACGCCGGAGATCCGCCATGGGGATCGTGCGGATGTCACGTCCATCGAGAAGGATGCGTCCCTGCTGGGGTTCATAAAGGCGGCAGAGCAAGCGGATGATCGTGCTCTTGCCGGAACCCGTGGGGCCCACCAACGCCACATGCTCGCCGGGGGCGATGCGGAACGACAGGTTGCGGAGGATCGGATCGTCCGGCCGGTAGGCAAAGCTCACGTTCTCGAAGATCACCTCGCCGCCTCCGCCGCTCAGGTGAGGAAGGACATCCTTGGCCTCGGCAATCTCGAGGGGCTCCTCCATCAATTCACCAATGCGTTCGACGGCCGTCAGCCCACCCTGAATCTGGGTGAAACGCTCGGCCAGCTGACGCAGAGGGTCGAACAGACGCTGCGAGGCCAGGATGAAGGTGGTGAGAGTGCCCAGGCCCATCGCACCATTGGTCACCATCAAGCCGCCAAGGGCCAGAACCAGGGCAATGGCGGCCAGAGCCACCCATTCCAAGAAGGCTGAAATGCTGCTGTCGTAAAAGATCGTGCCGTTCACAGCGCTGCGGTAGTCCCTGCCGGTACGCAGGAAGCGGGCGCTGTTGACCGTTTCACGGCCGTACATCTGCACCACCTCAAGGCCCTGGAGGTTTTCCTGGAAATCAGCATTGAGCTGGGAGAGCTCTTCACGCACGCGGTAGTTGGACTTCCGGTAACGACGCTGCAGCCAAAGCACGGCCAAGGTGACGGGCACCTGCGTGAACAACAGCAGCAGCCCCAGCCTCCACTCGATGAACAGCATCGTTGAGGCCAGTACCAGCAGGCTCACCAGATCATTGAGCACTCCAACAGCACCACTGCCAAACACCTCAGAGAGGGCATCCACATCGCTGGTGAGCCGTGTGAGCAACTTGCCCACCGGCATGCGGTCGTGGAAACGCAGGGACAGCGATAACGCATGTTCAAACAGGTCGTCGCGGATGCGCGCAGTGAGCCGTTGTCCGACGGCCAGGATGCTGAATTGCTGTACGCCCTGCAGGCCGAACCGCAGCAACACCGAGCCGAAGTAGAGCCAGATGATCACGCGGATCGAAGCGGACAGGCTCAACCCCGACAACCAGGGAAGACTGGGCTCTCCACGCAGAACGCTGACAGCCTGGCCCAACAGAACGGGCTGGAGTGCTCCCGCAAAGGCCAAAGGAAGCAGGAGCAGGAGGGCAACCAGAAGCCGCCGGCGATCCCGCACGAGGTATCGGCCCAGACGACGGACCCGGCGCCAGTCCGCGACGGCTCCCATCAGCTGGAGCTCCCGACAAGTGTTGCTGCGCGGATCGCATCGACGATGGAGGCCAAGGGGCCGTGATCGAGGCGAACGGACAGGGGGTGCCCCACCAGTCGTGCTGTGGAGTGAAAAAGGTCTTCGATGGCGATCAGGCCGTTCTCCCGCAGGGTGCGACCGGTGGCCACCAGGTCGACAATCGCTTCCGACATTCCGGTGATTGGCCCCAGCTCCACGGAGCCATTGAGGTGAACCAACTCAACGGGAAGGTCGAGGGCATCGAAATATTCCCTGGCGCAGTGGGTGAATTTGCTGGCAACACGGCAGTGGGCGGGCAGATCAGCGGCACGGGTGTAACCACTGCTCTCCTGAACCGCCACAGCCATGCGGCAACCACCAAAGCCCAGGTCCACCAGTTGGGCGACGGGGAGTTGATGCTCCTTGAGCACGTCGAAGCCCACAACCCCCAGCTGGGCCTGGCCGTAGGCCACATAGGTGGGCACATCACCGTTGCGAACCAGCAGGGCCCGGGCGCGTCCGCAAGGGGTGGGCACCATCAGCTGACGGTTGTCCTTGTCCAATACAGCTGAAAAATCAAGCCCCGCCGCCGCAAAGCGGGCCACCGAATCTTTGAGCAGCGCTCCTTTGGCCAACGCGACAGTGATCATGGGTCGAGCGCTGACCGGTTAACCAGGCAGGACTTTAACGATGCATTCCTCACTTCATGCCTTGCCGGTGCTTCAGGACAACGTGATCTGGATCTGGGTGAGGGGCGCGGAGGCCGTGGTGATCGACCCCGCTGTTGCGCCACCGGTGCGGGCGTGGCTGGAGGAACGGCAGTTGAGCCTGGCGGCCGTTCTGCAGACCCATCACCATGCCGACCACATCGGCGGCACACCGGAGTTGCTGCAACGCTGGCCGGAAGCACAGGTGATTGCCTCCGCGGATGACCGGGAGCGGATTCCGTTCCAGACCATGCCGGTGCGGGGTGGAGACCACGTCACAGTTCTTGGAGAAACGGTGGAAGTGCTGGATGTGGCGGCCCACACCAGGACCCACATCGCTTTCTTCCTTCCGAACCCTGAGGGTGCCGAGATCGGGCCCCTGTTGTTCTGCGGGGACACCCTGTTCAGCGGGGGCTGCGGCCGGCTGTTTGAAGGCAGCGCTGAACAGATGCATCAGGCCCTGCAGAACCTGGCCGAACTTCCCGAGGCCACCCAGGTGTGTTGTGCCCACGAGTACACCGAGGCCAACCTGCAATGGGCCGTGGCACAACAGCCAAACAACACGGTGCTGGTTGAGCGCTACCGGGAGGTGCGAAGTCTCCGCGCCAAAGGCAAGCTCAGCCTGCCCAGCAGCATTGGGGTGGAGCGCCGCACCAACCTGTTCATGCAGGCCAGCTCAGCCGCCGAATTAGGCGTTCTGCGCTCACACAAGGATCAGTGGCGACCGGTGTGATCGATAGCGAAGAACGGGATCACCAACGGCGATGATCGAGGTGAGTGCTGTTCAGAACCACCCCATGAGCGCCAAGGCCATCACCACACAAGACGCCCCTGCACCGGTTGGGCCCTACAACCAGGCGGTGCTTGCCGGCGAATGGCTCTATTGCTCCGGACAGATTCCACTGGATCCAACAACCGGCGAGATGGTGGGGAATGGTGATGTGGCGGCGGAAACGCATCAGGTGCTGAAAAACCTCTGTGCTGTGTTGAAAGAAGCTGGCGCCACGCCTGCTCAGGTGGTGCGCACCACGGTGTTCCTGGCGGACCTGGGCGATTTCCAAACAGTCAATGGCATCTATGCCGAGGTGTTTGGTGAGGGGGTCAGCCCAGCTCGCGCCTGCGTTCAGGTGGCAGCTCTTCCCAAGGGAGCACGGGTGGAAATCGACTGCGTCGCCTGGCTCGGCAGCTGAGCCTGCCCCGCGGGGGCATAGGTTGGAACTGGCTTCAGTGGTCCTATGCCTCAGGCAAAACTCACCATCGGTGAATTAGAGGCGGGCTATCCGATGTATTGCAAGGCGCTGCGGCGTCTCCTCCAGCAGGGAAAAACCGTTCAGGACATTGAGCGCACGGTTTGCTGGGGACATCTGGAAACGCTGAACCGCTGCCTGCCCACCCGCTACAAATCGCCCTCATACCTGCTGGCCCTGATCCGCCGCGACATAGAAAACCCAAAAGAGGATTGAGACCGGTTGTCTCAGCGTTTTCCCAGCGTTCTCGTGGCAAACGCTTCAATTTGAACTGAAAGAAAGGGTTAAAGCACGATAAGAAGCAAGGTCCTGGTATGACCCGCTGTATTTTTCGTAAGCCCAAAAGGCGGCTCAAGCTGAGCCAGGGGCTTGGAGTAATCACTGTGATGCTTGGAGCGGCCCTGTGCCTGGAGCTGCGGCCACAGCTGAACCAGGACCCGTCAACACTCAAGGGGACGTCCTTGCTCAGGGAAAGCGGGACAATGCAGGGATGGACATCGAACAGCTGGAGCAGCTCGTTGCGGTAATCGTTACAGCAGGGCTGGTGGCCGGAAATTTCCTGTTGTTCACCCCTTGGCGTAATGGAGAAGATCCAAGGCATCGACAACCTGAGAGCTTGATGCCTCAAAACGAATCGGTTCACCAATCCGAACTCAGCTCTTTCAAAGAATCATTCATCAGGCTGATGGCGAACAGATCCTGATCAATGCAGGCCCAAGAGTTGTTGATTAAGGAGAGAAAGAATGAGATAAATACTTTTCCCAATTAGAATAGTTTGCTAATTTCAAGCAGCAGCAGTCAGGAAAGATCGACAGCCAATTCCTACTTATCATGCTAGAGATAATGCAATTATTGCTTCAGTGGAGAAAGCGGAAGCGGTGGCAGGACGACTGGTTGCGTCATCCCAAAGAGACATGAATCGAGCTGGCGCAACTGCTCATCATGTTCGCTGAGGGCTGATGGATGCGAATGATTGAAAAGGACACTGTCTACATTTCCATCATCCAAGCCATTGACACCAAAACGCCATGCGACATCTGAGGCAAAGCTTGTGTCAAGGGATTCGTCGTAGGAAAGGCTATCGCTGATCGTTAACACCTTGTTTTCATCAGAAAGCCAACCAAAGCCCCCAGAACCAGCATTGGCAACCTGCAATGCGCATTGGTCAGCGAAAGTTGTACTGACCACATCCTTGAGACTGATGTTCATGACATCACCAAGATCTTCGGCAGTGCCGTACTGAGCCTTTGCGGGCAACGGGACGATGGAGATCGCTGTCGCCAGCTGTCCGATCGAGAGTCGGTGGAGCATCGGACAGGTACGACTCCGTGAATGATGCCGTCAATGCCCTCGATCGTCGCGAGGTGGTGCCCCCTGCTGCAGCTGCTCCACCGCATCCCTCATTTGAGGGAGATAAGCCGTCGCAAAGATTACCCATTTGGGGGATGTCGCCAGGCTCAAGCGATGGACACCACCACCCTGAACCCCAAGGGAAAGGTGGGTCGTGATGAGAACAGCATGCTGCGCTCTTGCGTTTCGCCTCTCAGCCAATCAACAGATTCACCTGCGCATGGGCCGGGCGTGATGCCCCGGCTTTTTTCTGCCTCTGCTCAAGCAAAAACCCCGCCATTGCTGACGGGGAAATTGTTCCGTTGGAAGATGAATCACTCGCAGTTTCACCAATTCACAAAGCCACGCCGACCGCCACCGTTGCCCCAGGCACCGCTTCCGTTGCGCCAGCCGCCACCGTTACCCCATCCACCTCCATAGCGGGCATTCGCGAAGCCACCACCTCCTCCACCGCCGTTAGCCCAGCCACGTCCGCGACCGTTCCCCCAAGCAGCGAACTCCAAAGATTGGTGCAGCTTTGACTTCAACAGATTCGACCAGCCTTCGTCACTCCGTGCAGCAGCAATGCGTTCTTCAACGCTGTTGTCAGCTTTTTGGATGGAATATGTACCAGCCTCAGTGGCACCAACACTGCTCCACGTGCTGAGGAGGACCAGAGTTCCAAGAAGGGTGGTTGGCTTCATTCGCCGAATTGAGCAGCTGAACTTCTGAAGGTTTAGCCACGATGGAAGCGGCGAGTCATCGGTGAGTCATGACTGCAGAAATTTTTTCCCGCTCTGCTCAGACAATAAAAAACCCAGGAGGGAAGAGAAGGTCTCCTGGGTCTGGTTCCGTGTGTGCCCTCGAGCCCTGCCAGTTAAACGGTATCCCTCTGATTTGTTCTGAGGCTCTGCTGAGAGTTTCCAAGCACGGCACAAGCACTAAGCCTTGTTCTTCTTGAGCTTCTCGAAGGCAGCCATCACGTTTGCCCTGGCTACCGCTTGAGACTCTCCGGTGTTCTGCATCCGTCTATCGACGAGCTTTTCTACAAGCTTCTGAGTGGACTCCATTCAGCGGTGAACCAGGAACGCCAGGACGTAGCCGATCACCAGACCTTTGCCAAAAGTGATCCAGAGCATTTGGTATTTGCTCAAACCAAAGCGTTGCCTGATCCGTTTGATGAACGTTTTGTGCCAAATCAGGGGAGTGAAGGCCTGCTGGACCTTCTTCACCTTGCTGGCCTTCTTGGATTTCTTGCCCATACATCCATCCTGCCCTCAACCAGCCTCAGAAGCCCAGCCCATCCATTGACCACATCACTCCAACTGGGCATGTTGACCCTGAGTCATCTCAGTTGATGATCAGACACTTTCTAAGAGCTCTGCCTTTTGCAATCCTCGTTGGGGTCCTCTTCAGCGTTGAAGCACGCATGGGCCGCAATGACGAAGGCACCTTTTGGATCTACTCCTGCAGCTTCCATGCTGGAGCGTCTGTCGGCTCTGAAGGATTCAAGCGTTGGGCATGGAGTCAAGAGCCAGACCCCCTCATTGGCAGTGAGGCCGCCTTTGGGAACAAGGCAATGGGATGCAAGTAACGATCCGCCCAGGTTGATGACAAGAGCTTGCAACCCACCATGTCGTGGCAAGTCTGATCAACGCCATAGATGGAGTGCTGGCAAGCCAGCGTAAGAACGCGCATTAAAAAACCCAGTCCGGGACTGGGCTCTTTTGGAATGGAGCCAAGGAGACTCGAACTCCTGACCCCCTGCATGCCATGCAGCCAGCTTAGTTTTCGAGATGCCTTGAGAATACTAGAGACACCTGTTGCTGTCACTGCTTTCTGAGCGACTCTCTGTCTCATACTCACAACCAGTCATGACTAGTCAGAAGCAAATCCCCCTAGACAACCCCCTAAACTAGGGGGAACAGTTGACCCCCTGCCCAGCAAGCAGGTCTCTAACAGCAATCCGCATGTCTATTTCGATCATCTCGCTATGTGTTGCGGGCATCTTGTTCTGGAAACTCAAGCAAGCCAAAGCGGATTACGACCAGGCGATCTTTTCGGCTTACAGGCTGCTCATGCTCTCCAACAACGGCGGAGAGCTACATGAACAGATGGAGAGTTGGACACGAATGGGGCTAACAATGGCTGCCTCTGGCGAAACCATTTCTGAGGGGAACAAAAGAGTCATGAAGATCAACACGGCAATCCTCAAGGGACTCAATGGAAAGGATTGGTTGGTGGCAAGCGAGGAATATCGAAATTCGCTTTAAAAGTGCTGAGATCTTTAATGCCGAAGACTGACTGGATTACGGACGTTCGTTCCGTGCTGCGGCGTGAGCATGGAAAGGGGTGGCTGATCGAGCAGCAGTCCGGTCGCATCAAGATCTGCCGTGCTGTTCCTGGTCAGCGGAGACAGGCAATAACCACAAATCTGAGTTGGGCACCCAGCTCAGCAACCAAGCTCACATCTCTGGTTGGCGAAATTCGCGACCGGATGGAGTCGTTGAACCTGGGGCTGGCGGAGTCATACAAGCTCCTGGTTGATGTACCGGAGACCTCTGTTCAAGGACAGTTGGACTGGGTTGAGGTCGCCAAGCGTTATGAGCAGTGGCGTCTCAGCGGTGTGCCCAAACAGTCCACCTATGACAGAGACGAGCGCCCCCACATCAACAACGCTCTGAAGCTGCTGTCACTGCCAAAACGAGCGCCGCATGATGGTCGCTCTCTGATGAAGGACTACGCGCTCAAGTTTTTTGGGAACTGCCCTGCCGGTGGCGTTGGCCGTAAACGGCACTTGCTGTCGATCGAGCGATTTCTGAATTTCGCGGTCAAGCGTTGCGGTGCAGCTCAACAGTGGTTGCCACCCGACAAGGAAGACATCGATGAGCTGAAGGGTGAGCGTGAGCTTGTTGTTGAACAGACCGTTCCTCTCATGCCAGAGCAGCTTCATTCGCTGCTGGTGTCCTTGGACAGCAAACCAGAGGTGCGGTTAGCGGTTGCACTGGTTGGGCTGTACGGCCTCCGACCCTCTGAACTGCAAACGCTGTCGTTCGATAAAGGTGATCTCTACGTTGCGCCGACCAAACGCAACAAGGCCACAGCAAAGGCACCACGCAAACCACGGTTGGCGCTGCCGTTGGATTTGGTTGAGATGCCTGGCGAGGGTGCCCGTTGCGTTGAATTGTGGAGGTCGGGATTGGTCAAACTCCCCGCCGCCATCGTCAACGCCAAAGACTTCAAAGGCGCTGGTAATGCCTTTGCAACATGTCTTGCTCGACATGACTACTGGAACTCGCTGAAGGCCAGCACAAAGGGTCTGGTGCCCTACTCACTGAGACATGGATACGCGTGGCGGGCCGTCAAATACGAGCACTATCGAGAGCCAGTGCCGATTCGAGATCTTGCGTCGTACATGGGGCATGACCCCAAGACGCATATGAAGCACTACGGCTCTTGGACTGACGACGAACAGAAGAAGAAGTCACACCTCCGAACGGTTGGCAACCTTTTCTCGCCAGTCGGGACCGAACTCTGATGCGAGGTCCTGCTCTAACGATTTCAAATAGCGCTTCCGTTGACCTGACTCTCTACCGATCCAGACCGGAATCTCTTTTGGGGTTTCACTCATACGTGGAACCTTCCCACAACGAGGTGCTGGCGTGTTGTTCATGGTTGATGTTGCTTTACATAGAGGCAGTTGATCGATATGCCAACCGGCGCGGATTCTTGTCTCTACTTCTTCAATGTCGTGACAAAAAACCATCGTTCATGAGAACTAAGCAGCAAACTGATCTTCGTAGTCAGAAAGCTGCATTTCTAACTCCCTTATTTTACTCAAGAGAGTCCCAAAACGAATGTCAGATCCCTGAGAAGTGGGACCTATCAGATCACGAGCAAGCATTAATCGATGGATCTCGATCTCTTCCTCTAGAGAATCACGGTACGAATTTCCCACAACTCACTCGAAATAATCGGAGGTTCCAACAACCTTGCACGAATTTCAAGACCACTGTGGTTAAAGCAGGAAAATGTCCGGGACTCAACAACACAAACTGTGGCGAGAGTTACACATCAATCGGAGCACCGGCCTCAAGCCTCTCCAGTTGCTGCTTCAACTCAGCCATCTGCTCTTGCTGCGATTGGTCGATCAGATGTGTTGCAACCGTCTGGAACACCAGAGCCATCGCGTTAACCCGCGAATACGGCTTGTTCCGGCTGTCCATGGCTAGCGAGATCAATTCCTTCGCCAGCAGTGGTGTTGCATCAACCAGCGTTGCTGTGGCGCCAGCGAGCTTGTCGCGCACCATCTCGTTCAACGTGTCGCGAACAATGGCGTGCTTGCGCCATTCCCTCAATGAGGTGACAGCAACACCAGCAATCTCAGCCGATTGCTTCCAAGAGTTACCAGCAGCACGAGCTTCCAACGCAATCATCACTGGCGCTGGAATGCCTTCGCTGTCCAAGACCAGCTCTCGTGTTGGTCGCCCTACTGGTGCTGGTTGCTCTGTCATTCCTGCACTGCCCCGCCGTAACGCCTGCGATTCGCTGCAATCTGATCTGGGGTCAAAGCAGGGGCATGACCAAGACGTTCAAGCAGTCCCATCTCGCTGTAACGGGCATAGCGCTGCCGCTCTGCTTAGTAGTTCTGGCGTGATGCAAGCGCTTGATCGGCAATGCGCTGATCCGTCTGGAGCTGTTGAAGTCGCTCACAGTATTGAGCTTGCTCTTCAAGACCAGAAGCACGAAGCGCAGCAGCGTCGCCAGGTTGCAGCTGTCCTGAGTTCAAACGGACAGACACATCAGCAGGCAGCCGAACCTCACTGGAGCCTGCAAACAGCGCTGTGTAGAGCTGTGGATGCGTTGCTTGCATCGCCATCTGAGCAGTCATCGTCAACTCACTCAGATTCCGTGGCACCGGGGGACAAGGGATGCCCTTCATCTCCTTTTCCCACCAGTTTGCGAACGCGACTTCGTTGCTCATCGGTACCTCAAGATGTTGGATTTAGGTGGACGGCGCTGGTGCAGTTCTTTTATCCCTGGGCAACGTTGGTCTCTCAGTTGCTCGGGGGTCTTTCCAGTCATCCTGTATTGCTTAAAAGCCCAAAGAGACCAGGCTTCAGCTTGACGACCGCTGTACGGGAACAGCATCTCAGCAGCACGATTACAGCGGCCCATGAGCCCCCAATCTTCCTTGCTGAGTTGCCAATCGCTGTCCAAGAACAGTAATAAGAACTTACCTTTATTTTACGCTCTTTTATGTCATTATGTCAGTAGTGCGTCGTGCGGTCGCACTGGTTGATAGCCGTGGCGAAAAGGTCCCTTCAGCCATGGCTTCAACTTCCCTCTTAAAGTACTACTTGACAGTTACTAACCACCGTATGTATGTTGTCTAAGTAAGTTCCCCGCGCTGGGATTGCATAAGAAAAACTTGCAACCCTACCCCCTACTATTGGACTTACTGATAACAACAATACTGATGATTACAGATACATTCCATCAGTATCTGCGAAGACAGTAATTGTCATAATGATTGCGATTTTTGATAAAAGATACTGTCAGTGATTCAGGTGTAGTTGCTGTTCAAGTACAGATCTCGTCCTCTACGGTAAGGAAGAGGACATCGCACTCTGTGACTAGCCTCAACCGCACCTTGAAAATCACAAATGAAGATCAATCGCTTCAATCGAGCGAGGGTCTTGACCACTGCTGAGCTTGATGCGTTGCACGCTCATCTGCCTGGTCCACATGCTGTCTTGGCTTCTTTGCTTAGACGCACTGGTGCCAGGGTTTCAGAAGGCTTGCAGCTCAAGTGGAAGTACGTAACACCCAGCTCAATTGTCCTGATCGCTCCGACTGTTAAAGGCAAAACCAAGACGCGAGCGATCCCACTTCATCCGTTGCTTGCTGAAGAGCTTGATGCTTGGAAGCTTGTTGTCAATCCAGATAACAATCCAGAGCAATGGGTGTTTCCAGGTCGTCATGCTTCTACGCATCTGACGAGACGTGGATTTGACCACGCGCTGCGGAAGGCTGTCGAAGAACTTGGGTTGCAGGGAACTTCAACTCACAGCTTCAGAAGATCATTCCTGACCAGTTGCAGTCAGAACGGTGTGCCGCTGCGGAATATCCAATCAATCTCAGGGCATTCCAATCTTCAGGTTTTGGCAAATTACATTGAAGTCTCTGACTCCGATAAGAGCGCTTGCGTTCTTGCCGGTGCATGAACGACTTCTATGAATGGGCGCATAGACCACACAATCTGTGGCTTGCTCTGGTTATGGTCCCCCACTCAGGCTCCATACCAATGCCAGAAACAGCCAAGAAAGACGAAGAGTCAGAAGCTAAGGCTCAACTTGAGCGCTTGGTGAAAGACGGAGAGCAGATCGCTAAAGAGCAGCCACCCTTTATTCCTCAACGGCGTAGAGGCGGAGCACTTAGCGACTAATCAAGGCGCTCGATCATGATTCGCAACTGCCAAGGCTTTGGGTCTGGCGGTACGTCACCCTCATGCCAGACAGCAATGTCTATCTGAGGTAGTGACACAGACCGGCACAACCTATTCACACGAGCCGTGAGCCGTTCAATGTCGCTATGACGGGCCATCGGTTTTTTTTCTCCAGAAAATCGGCGCTTTAAGAACGTGAAAAATTCCTGTCTATGACTGGGTTTATACGTCCCAAGCTGACCCCATAGCAACATTGTTGAAGTCATCTTCCGCCAGGAAGAGGGGTGAATCTTCCTCTGGCACAGGTGGCACAGGTGTTTTGCCCATCAAGGCGGCAGCAGGTGCTGGCGTGTTTATGGGTGGTGAGTCTTTTAAAGAAGATCCACTAGTGCCATGTGCCAAATCGCTCAAATCCGTTGCCACTGCTGCGGTTAGAGCTGGCGCACGGTTACTAGAAACACCTGTGTCACTTGTGTCAGGTGGATGCCACCAACGACGACGCTTTCCGTTTTTACGAACTGGATGCTTGTCCTGGGTACAACCCAAACGGCGAAGGATTTTTCCAACCTCAACGCTGTCCTTGTACGGCAACGCTGAATAGGAGTAGTCCCACCCAACGGGCGAAGTACCCATGGCACCAGACATGTTCAACGCTGCTTCAGCGGAGAACGATTTGATGTGAGCCGGAAGGTTATGCAACAGGTCAGCGAGATAGTCCTCCCACGGGTGGTTGCGCTCGAAACCAAGGTTGCGTCGATTGGATTCGTTCTGGTGTTCCCGGGATAAAACCGGTTGCTCACCAGTTCGGTAGGCAAGAACAGCAGCCTTCAAGATCGCATCACGGTTATCCCGTATGCGGTCGGTGTCGATAACAAACCCTTCTTCTGCATCATGCGGAAGATCGACAACCCAGAACCGAGACGCCCCTGTTTCATCGCAGAGGAAATCGTCTCTGTTTGAGCTGCCGACACAAATGCTCTGACGGCGAAACGTGTCATGCGCTCTGCCGTACGGAACACGAATATCGTCTTTCGGAGAGGACAGGTCGTTTTTCAACGCACCTGCATCCTTCTTGTTGGTGATGCTGTCCAACTCAGCCAACTCATAAAACCAGCAACCGTGAAGAGCGAGGAGAAAATCCTCGTGCTTATCCTGCGCTGTATCTGTCACCCAATCCGGGCTTGCCAGATATTTGAAGCTGGACGACTTTCTAATGTCCTGCCCGCCTTTAAAAACAAGGCAGGTACGGAACATGCACCCAGGTTCATAGATCCGTTTAACGGCACCGATGAGCGTCTTACGCAGCATCGCGTCGTACAGCGGATCAACGGTATCCCAAAACGCCGTTGCTATCTGGTCAAGATCAGCGGCAACGATGCTGTCGTCTGACGCAATGCGATCCAAGTATTCACGGACAGGGTGAAACGAGTGCGCCATTGCAGCTGCTTTGGCGGCATCAATCGCCTTGTCCTTGGAGATGGTGTAACCGCGTTGCGATAGATGGCAGTAGAGGTTCTCAAGCTCAAAGACTGGAATCGGCTTGCCATCAAGCTCAATCTTTTTAGTCATGAGGTTGAAGCGCCAACGCTTGCGGAGCGCACCGCTTAGAAGGGTGATCAAATCACCCACCTCAAGGCGGTAGCGCTCTTCCTCCTTGTCATCAAGCCAACCTGGCGGCAGTTGGTCAGCGAGTACGAGATCAGTTGCCATTGGCGTAACCCCGCAACATGGCTTTGATCTGCTGGTAACGATTGGGGTTGTCCTTCACAAAAGTGAGGAACTCACCCCAACCACTGGAACTGACACGGCTAAACGCCCAATCAGTGCCGGGCACCAGTTCACCTGGTTCAAGGTTTGTTGGCGGACTAAACGTCTGACCTAAGAAGCAACGCAGCGTTTCACCATCGCGGTGAAGCTGACAGAGAGGGTTGTCGTTAGGGCCACGACCACAGATTGGGCAATGTTCAATCCGTTGCCAGTCACGACTAGCGAAGCTACTGGCGCTGACAGTTTTGTTAGCTCCTGCTGCTGGTCGTGGATAGTCCCGCGATAACTCAAGAACGTGCTCCCACCATTCCTCTGGTGGTGCAGACAGCGCTTCAGGTCCAAAACCAACGGGCCAGAAATAATGTCCACCACTTGAAGGGTGAGCACCCGCAACGATCACTTGTCGTCCTGGGTGGCAGAAGATTTCTTCCGCCTCACCTTTGGAGACAACAGCACCCTTTTCGTAAGGGTGACGAACGCTGCTAGCTGGCCGCGTATTAAAGCTGTGAGTGATCTGACCGTTAGGAAGCTGCGCCAACTGCTCTTTGCTGGGCAGGAACAGCAGCTTGTAGCGGTGAGGATCAGTAGTCCTGTTGATGCGCCAGGTGTTGACGTAATCAGGATCGCGGTCGTTTAAGACTGCGTGCTGAGTAGCCGTCTCACCATCAAAGTCGAAGCACAGCAAAGGCTGAGTGACGACACCAACGGACATTGCTTGAGGGAACTGTTTTTGCAGTTCTTGAACAGTGAAACCAGGGTGTTTAGGCCACTCTCTGATGAGCGGTTTTTTACCATCCTTTTTGGAACCAGTTGGAATGAAGCGGACAAGATTTTCGAGCGGCTTTAACCGATCGAAAGTGTCCACTGACAGTGAACTACCAGGCAGCGATGCCATAATGACGATGACTCAATTCGGGGTCAGGTTTGCAGTGGTCGAGTTAGCGGCTCGGCCTTTTTACTTTTCTCCGGCGCACAAAAAGCTGGGGTCGTTTTCACTCTGCTGTACAGGCAAAGCGTGACTTTTTTTGTCTCCTTGTTGTGCTAAGAGTGCACTCTTGAATCGCACTTTTTGACCGCGATGGTGAAAAGCAGCACGACACTTCTCCACATCCCAGGTGATCGCAGCAGTAACGCTGGAACCAAGGTTGTAGTGAACGCCTGCTTCTAAAAATCCACCGTAAATATCGCGTTGTCGTTTCAGATGCTCAGGAGAGCAACCCAGCGCTTCAGATGCTGGGCGTGTTTTCAGCCATGTTGTGCTCATTGGAGGTCTCCGAAATATATCCTTCTGCAATGGCAAATTTACGGAACCATTTTGGAACGTATTGACCGCCAGAAAGCATTGCCTCCCTGAAGGCCAGATCGTTTAAGCCAAACTCAATCGCCGACTTCCAGCCCGACGCAGTTCTCGGAAAAGACTTTCTTAAAATCTCACCGTTATCAGCTACCACATTGATTTCAACAGGTCGCTCATCAGAAAGCATCGAATCTGGAATATTGATCGGCTGACCTTTCAACTCGCCAATACGCTTGGCCAGGTGCCGTTTCTTTGCCATCTAAGAAGGAAAGAACTTGTTAACAGCACCACTCATCTGTCACTGAAGGGGGTCATACTTCCGGTCGGACCGGTAGCAACGGTGGACGCGAGCCTTATTCGCGCGATCACCATGAATTGTGGTGACTACAACTTAAACACCACATCTAAAGCTGTCAATACCTAACAGCTTGTAAAAGTCGCTTCCGAGCTGTTTAGTCAGCAGGGCATTGGAGTTTGTCCATCACACGCAACCTATTTTCAGAAGAGTCCCAACGAAGGCCTAATCCTGCGGTACAACTAAAAAGGTAAGGCCCACCGGCAGTACCAACTCTGGGATTTGCCGCAAATAGAGCAGCACCTATGGCCGTAAAAACAACACCTTTGAGCACTTCGCCCACAATCCCCTTCACACTTCAACGATGTGGTCGATGTACTTCTCAGGAGTTATTCCTTCTGGCATGAGCTCATACCCATTTCGAACCAAAGACTCCACAGTTTTATCGAGATGATCGTGCTCGACCTCTATCAACTCAAATTTTTCGTCACCCAGGTCAGTCTTCGAATAGGTGTAAATCCGCGCCAAGGTGAGCATCTCTTACATGGCGAAGATCTGGACCTGTCATAAGCACACCTCCCCCCAAGCGCTAGGGGGATTGGCGTTCAAGACACAAGAAAGGGGGAGAGCTTGGGGTCAAATCCCCCTAGCTTTCCCCCTAACTCATCTCACTGGATTGGTGAGATCCCAATGGAGCCAAGGAGACTCGAACTCCTGACCCCCTGCATGCCATGCAGGTGCTCTACCAGCTGAGCTATGGCCCCATGTCGACGTGGAGGCTTCAGAGCCGCCGTTGTCGTTTCACAGCTTACACCGCGAGATCCTCAGACCTGCCGCCACACGGCAACCAAGCGACCCTGCACCTCCACCTGTTCGGCGGGGAGCTCAATCGGTTGATAGGCGGGGTTGGCAGCTTCGAGAACCACCGTCGCCCCCTGGCGATGGAAATGCTTGAGCGTGGTGCCACTGCCGGCCACCAGAGCACTCACCACCGTGCCGTTGCGCAGCCGCTGGGGATCCTGCACCGGCTCCATCAACACCACATCACCATCGGCGATGTGGGAGTCGACCATCGAGTCACCGTTCACCGTCAAGGCAAACAGGCCACGGGTCTCCAGCACCGGCGCCAGGTCGAGATGCTCCTGAACATCATCAAAAGCCGTCACTAGGCCACCGGCGGCAACGGCGCCCAGCACAGGGATCCCCGCAGCGCCGACCATGTCGCCTAGAAGCTGCAAGGTGCGCGCCTGGCCTTCCTGCCAGGTGATCCATCCCTTCTGCTGAAGATGGCGCAACCGGCTCTGGATCGGCGCAGGAGAGCGCAATCCCATCGCCTGCATCATCTGGCGAATGGAAGGGCTGTGGCGATGGGTGCCGATGTAGTCCGCTAGCCAGTCGTACAGCTCTTGCTGAGCAGTGGTGAGGGGCTCCTGGGGGGCACGGGTCACCGCAAGAAAAGGTTCGGGCAATACATTTGTACCGTTCCTTGCCGTGTGCCGCAAGCGCAGGCTCAGTTCAAATCACTTTCCACACCGCAGCATCGGGAATGCTCGGCGCCAGGTTCAGGTCTTTGGGCTCCTTGAACACCACACGCCATTCCGGAACCCGGCAGGTGACGTAACCGGGATGCTCAATCAACAGCCCCGGCTCCTCAGTTGTGCTGGCCACCCAGCCCGACATCCAATGCCCCTGCTCAGAGAGTCCACCTTTGAACCAGACCCAGCAGCGTTCCTTGCGCATCGCGATGCTCTTCAGCGGTTTTTGTAGGACTCAAGCTGTTGCGGACAGGCCGCCATGAGATATCCCATCAACTGCCCCGTGATGCGGGACTTTTCCTGATCATTCGGTGCGGTGGGTACATCCTCGTAACGCATCGAGGTGTCGTCCTCAAACATGGTTTTGAGCTCTGGATCCGGCAACGCATAGAAGGCATCCACACCCATCTCACAGATTTTCTCTGCCGTCCATCGGGCAATGGTGCTCTGCTGATGTTTATCGGTGGCCTGATCCGCTGACGCTGCCACCGCATGGGCGGTGACGATCAAAGGCACAAACCAGCGGTGGATCACGGTCACAGACCACCCATCAACGCAGCCAACAGAGCCTGCTGGGCATGCAGGCGGTTTTCCGCCTGATCAAAGATGCGGCTCGCCCTGCCCTCCATCACCTCAGCGCTGATCTCCTCACCACGGTGGGCCGGCAGGCAGTGCAGAACGATCGCATCGGCTGCCGCCTGCTCCATCAGGGTTTCATTCACACAGAACCCAGCAAAGGCCTGCTCCCGCTGCGCTTGTTCGGCCTCCTGGCCCATGGAGGCCCAGACATCGGTGTAAATGGCCTGGGCACCCGCCACCGCCTCACGGGGATCGGTTACCACCTCAATCGAGGCACCATGCTGCGCCAGGGATTGGGCCTGTTCAAGCACGCCCGGCAACGGCTCGAAGCCCTCAGGGCAACCGATCCGAACATTCACCCCCAGCAACGCGCCGCAAAGCATCAGGGAATGGGCAACATTGTTGCCATCGCCCACATAGGCCAAGGTCTGGCCAGGAAGCGCGCCATGGGCTTCCCGCATGGTGAGGAAGTCCGCCAGGGCCTGGCAGGGATGCTCCAGATCGGTGAGGGCATTGATCACCGGCACCGAGGCCCAGTGGGCATAGTCCACCAGTTCCTGCTGAGCGAAGGTGCGAATCGCCAGCACGTCGCAGTAACGGCTGAGAACCCGGGCCGTGTCCTCCAGCGGCTCACCGCGGCCGAGCTGGGTGACGGAAGGGTTGAGGTCCACCGTCTGGCCGCCGAGGCGAGCCATGGCCACCTGAAAACTCACACGGGTTCGGGTGGAGGCCTTGCTGAAGATCAGACCCAGCACGCGATTGCCGAGATCGATTCGACGATCGCCGCTCTTCAGTTGTGCAGCCAGGTCCAGCAACGCTGCTGTTTCGCCAGCGGAGCAATCCGCTGAGGAAAGGAAGTCACGTCCACACAGCGGAGAGAGGACTGCAGCAACGCCCGCAGAAGCGGTAGCCATCGCGACGGTTCAAAGGACTGTTATCGGGGATGAGGCCCGCTGCCGTCAAGCGGTCACACCCGACGGCAGCACACTCGCCTCAAGCATCTGCTTGAGGTCATCCCCCTCGATCACTTCTTTTTCAAGGATCTTCTGGGCGATCGTCTCGAGCAGCGCCATGTTCTCGCGCAGGATCGAGAGGGCGTCGTCGTGGGCCTGATCCACCAGCCCGCGGACTTCCTTATCAATGGCCTGGGCCGTGGCATCACTCACCGAGCGGCGTGGGTTGTTGCCCCCACCAAGGAAACGGCCACCGCCCTGCTTGTCGTAGGCCAGGGGCCCCAGGGTGTCGCTCATGCCGTAGGTGCCAACCATCTGCTCAGCCAGATCGGTGGCCCGCTGCAGGTCGTTGGCAGCACCCGTGGTGATTTTGCCGAAGACGATCTCCTCAGCCGAGCGACCCCCCAGAAGCGTGGCGATCTGGCCCTGGAGTTCCTCCTTGGAGTTGAGGAAACGTTCTTCGGTAGGCAGCTGCAGGGTGTAGCCCAGGGCGCTCATGCCGCGGGGCACGATCGAGATCTTGGCCACCTTGCTGCCGCCAGGCATGAGATGGCCCACGATCGCGTGGCCCACCTCGTGATAAGCCACCACCTTCTTCTCATCGTCCTGAAGAACGCGGCTCTTCTTCTCCAGACCGGCCACAACACGCTCGATCGCTTCACCGAGGTCCTGCTGCTCAACGCTGGTGCGCTGGGCACGGGCTGCGAGCAGGGCAGCTTCATTCACCAGGTTGGCGAGATCAGCTCCAGCGAAGCCGCTAGTGGCCTGAGCCACGCTGTCGAGGTCTACGCCTGCAGCAAGCTTCACCTTCTTGGCGTAGATCTCGAGGATGGTCTTGCGGCCGGAGAGGTCCGGACGGTCCACCAGCACTTGCCGGTCGAAGCGGCCTGGACGCAGCAAGGCAGCATCCAGCACCTCGGGCTGGTTGGTCGCTGCCAGAACGATCACCGGCTTGTCCTGGGCGGTGAAACCATCCATCTCGGTGAGCAGCTGGTTGAGGGTCTGCTCCCGTTCGTCGTTGCCGCCGACAACGCCCATGGACCCTGAACGGCTCTTGCCGATGGCGTCGAGTTCGTCGATAAAAATGATGCAGGGCGCTTTTTTCTTGGCTTCCTCGAACAGGTCGCGGACCCGTGCAGCACCGGCACCAACGAAGAGTTCAACGAACTCCGAGCCGGAAATAATGAAGAAGGGCACTTCGGCTTCACCAGCCACGGCCTTGGAAAGAAGGGTCTTACCAGTGCCGGGAGGTCCGACCAATAGCACACCCTTGGGGATGCGAGCACCGATCTCGGCGTACCGCTCAGGGCGCTTGAGAAAGTCAACGATCTCAGTAAGTTCCTGCTTCGCTTCATCCACACCCGCCACGTCGGCGAAAGTGATCCGCGACTCCTCATCGGGTACGTACACCTTGGCCTTGCTCTTTGTGAAGCTCAACGCCCCCTGTGCACCACCGCCCATCGAGCGACGAGCGAAGAACTGCAGCACCAGGATGAAGATCAGGGGCGGCACCACCCAACTAAGGATGGTGGTGAAAATATTCGGCTTCTTCGGAGGGGCTGCCGCGAATTCAACGCCCTTGGTCTCGAGGCGTTGGGGCAGATCCATATCGAAGATCGGCGTGGTGGCCAGCACCGGAGGCGTGCCCTCCTCGGGATCACTCAGCTCGTAGCGGATCTGGTCCTGCGTGATGAAGGCCCGCTTCACCGCACCGTCATTCACCTGATCAATGAACAGGGAGTAGGGCACCCGCGGCACCTGCTGCATGCCATTGCTGGGGAGAAAGCTGCTGGCCAGCAGCAGCACCCCGAAACCAATCAGCACCAGGTTGATGATCCCGAAGCGACGGTTCGGCTGGTTGTCGTCCTGGCGGATCGGCATGGATGGCCTGAGAGTTCCGACACGCTACGAGGGATCTCTGGCAATCAACGGGTGTAAGAACCGAACGGCGCCTAGCTTCTGCCCATGTGTGGTCGCTATTGCCTCGACACGCCTCGCGCGGAATTGCAGCAGCTGCTGCGCAGCTGGTTGCGGCCAGACGACAGCGCCTGGCTGGAGCATTACGCCCCCCGCGAGCTGATCCGCCCCCACGAACCGGTGCTGGCGGTGCGGCGTGAGCACGGTGAAGACCGTCTCTCCCACATGCTCTGGGGCCTCCTGCCAGGCTGGGTCAAGGATCCATTGCAGGCGCCGCGACCTATCAATGCCCGCGCAGAAACCATTGCAGAGAAAGCCTCCTTTCGCGGGCCATGGCGCCATCACCGCTGCCTTCTGCCCAGCACAGGCTTTTTTGAAAAGGGGCACCTGATCCAGCGCAAAGACCGGCAGATGTTCTGGCTGGCTGGTGTCTGGGACCGCTGGATCGGCCCCGATGGCAGTGAAGTGGAGACCTGCTGCGTGATCACGACGCAGCCCAACAGCCTGGTGGCGCCGTTGCACGATCGAATGCCGGTGATCATTCCTGAGGGGTTGGAGAGCGTCTGGCTTGAACCGGGTGATGGGGCCCACCGACGCGCCCTCGAGCCGATGCTCACGCCATCACCAGCAGAACCATGGGACTGCAGAGCACTCAAGCCAGCTGCCCTTACAAACAAGCACCAGCAACTCTCCTTGCTGGATTGAACAAGGCTTGACAGCCGTCTATGCCTGCCGACCCTGGGTGCAGCAGCAGTGGCCAAGGTGCTGGTGGGTCTGGTTCAGCGGCTCCTGCAGCGTGATGACACGCAGCTGAAGCTGCTGTTGCTCTTCACCCTGATTGCCACCGTGGGCTTCGCCTTTCCTCGCTTGGACTGGGTGACCTACATCGGCTACACCCTTGTTGCCTTACTGCTGACGCAGGTGATGGTGGGGAGCAGCAAGGCACCGGATTGGAGTGATGCGCTGTACCGCGGCCTGGGGCTGATGGCCGTGGTGACCATGTGGCTCTGGCTGCTCACCCCCCTGGAGCTGATCTACAGCGGCATGCCGCTGGCCCTGAGCTGGAGTGTGCTGGTGGGCTGGAGCGTGATCCGCCTGGTGACACGCTTCGCCAACACCAGACGGGTCACCGAGGCGCTGCTGATGGGTGCCACGGCCGGGTACCTGCACATCGGACTCGCTGCCGGCCTGGTGATGAGTGCTCTGGAAACCATTCAGCCAGGCAGCTTTCAACCCCTGGAAATGGCCAACGTTGGCGATACAAGCGTTCTGGCCAACGCCCGCATCTTTTCAGCGCTGAACTACTACGCCTTCGTTTGCCTCACCACCGTTGGCTTCGGAGACATCAGTCCAATGCTCCCCCTGTCACGGATGGTGAGTGTGGCCACCAGCGTCGCCGGACCGCTCTACCTCGCTGCCGTGATGGGGGTGCTGATCGGCCGCTTCGCCAGCAGCCTCGATCGGCAAAGCCGGGAGCGCTGAGCTAGCTGCCGCAGCGCCAACGCAACAACCAGTCGTTGCCCATGGGCTCGCTCTGATGCCACTGCCCCTGCAGCACCTGATCCATGGCGTTGAAGTTCAGATCCCCTAAGGGGGTTCGGGCCGCCATGCCCCCGATCAGCTTCGGAGCCACCACTGCCGCAATCTCCTGCACGCAGCCCTGCCTGATCGCCGCGGCCGCCAGCTCAGGCCCGCACTCCCAAAGCACCTGGTTGCACCCCCGTTGCGCCAGGGCCTCCATCAGCTGCTCCGGTTCACAGGCCGAAAGCCCAAGGCCCTCTGGACCGGATGGCAAGCGCTGGGGGTCAGCCTCGGGCCCGTGGGCCACGAGGGTCGGCGCAACCGCGGTGTCCCAGAGCTGGGCCTGATCCGGCAGATCCAAGCTGCGGCTCAGCACAACCCGCAGCGGTTCCGGTGAACGCCGGCCCCTGCTGGTGAGCAGCGGATCATCGCCGCGCACCGTGCCGCCCCCAACCACTACGGCATCCATGCCGCTGCGCAGCCGATGCACCCAATCGCGGGCGGTTGGGCCGCTGATCCATTGGCTGGCGCCGTTGGGCAAAGCGGTGCGGCCATCCAGGCTCATGGCCCACTTCAGGATTCCGAAGGGGCGGCCGGTGCGAACACGGTGCAGAAAGGCCCGGTTCTGCTGGCGGGCCTCCTCGCGCAGCACACCACTGATCACCTCCAGCCCCGCCTGCCTCAGCTGACGGATGCCGCCCCCATCCACCCGGGGATCGGGATCCTCCAGGGCGATCACAACGCGGCCAATGCCTGCCCGCAGCACCGCCTCACTGCAGGGGGGCGTGCGGCCGTGGTGGCAGCAGGGTTCAAGGGTGACCACAAGGGTTCCGCCCCGGGCCGCATCCCCGGCCTGCCGCAACGCACCCACCTCGGCATGGGCGTCTCCAGTCCGCGCATGAAAGCCTTCGCCCACAAGGCGGCCTTCGCGATCAAGAACCACGGCCCCCACAAGGGGGTTGGGGCTGGTGTGGCCTTCAGCAAGGGCGGCCAGGGCCAGGGCCCGCCGCATCCAGAGCTCCCACATCAGCTGAGGGGCAGCTCCTGCAGGGACCGCCATTCACCGACGACGTAGGGAGGGATCGGCAACTCGGTGAAGACACCCGGCAACGCCAAACGCAGCGGGCGGTTGTTGCTGAGGTCGTCCAGCAGAGGATCGAGGGCAAATTCAGCCGCTGCGTCGCGCCCATCGGTGGCCAGCACCGGATTGGCCAGGGTGATGTCGTCCAGCTGCCATTCGCGCCGACCCGCCAACACCTGGAGGCTCACCGGATGATCGAGCCGCAGTTTTCCGGGATAACCCACCACGCGCAGCACCACCGGCTGGCCCGGAGGGCCTTCGCGGTAGGCCACCGCCTGCCAGCTGTCGTAATCGAGGTCCCGCAGGCTCTCCAGCGAACGCACCATGGCGACGCCGTCCTCGTTCTCATGCTGATGAACCTGGGCCCAGGCCGTACCCGGCGTGAGCAGCAGCAGCCCCAGAGCGGCCAACAAACAACAGAGCAAACGGCGCATGGGGAAGAGGTGAGTGAATAAATTCTCACAACAAACCTGCATAGAAGGCGATTCACTCCAACAATCAGCCCATGGAGGTTGCATTCCACTCTGCTCCGTGCCTCAGCAACAGCCTGCAGGCGGTTGGCTTCGAGATGGATGTCACCCAATTGAGCCGGGGCCGACTCGAAGGGACCTTCCGGCTGGGTGGTTCAGGAAAGCTGCCGGTTTTATCCATCCAAACCAATGCTGAAACAGATCCGGCTCAGCCAGGTGCATCACGCTCTCAGCTCCCCGGAGGTGCAGCGGATCATTGGCGGCAGCACCGTGCATGAAATCGCCTGCCATTACAGCTTCCAGAGTCGCAATCACTTCGCCAGGGATTACCGCAACCAGTTCGGTGAATCCCCCAGCGCCACGCTTCAACGGGCATTCGCTCCGGGAATGAGCATCCAATCGGTCTCCGTGGCCCAGAGCCCCCAGATGGCCATGGCCCTGAGGTAGTGACAGGCCCGGAAGGTGTTCACCGCAGTGATCGCCTCAGGGGTGCGGAACTGCAGACCACCGGAATACACCTGCTCAACAACCGCTGAGCAGATCGCTTGCGCCGTCTGCTTGTCTCCCATCAGGCGGTAGTAGCTGGCAATCCCGAAGTTGATCCCCGTCCACACCTCGAGGGGGTGGGTGCCATTGGGATCCAAAGGCGTGCCATCGCGGCGCAAGCCGTTAGCCACACCGAGGGATCCACCATCGAAAGCCTCGAAGCAGGCCTCCTTAACTGCTTTCAAGGTGCTGCGGCTGTTGTTGTCACTCACCACCGGGGGCAGGCCCAAGAGCCGTGCGTAGAAATCGCCGCAGAGCTGATCGGCCATCACCACCGGCGTGCCGCTCTCGGCATCAATGTCGTAGTACTCGCCGTTCCAGAGCAGCTTGTCGAAATTGCCCCGGGATTGCTCCAGCCAACCGCTGAATTCCCTTTGTTCAGCGGAGGTGTCCAGCCCTGTGATGAGCTGAAGCGTCTGGGCAATCGCCAGGGCAGCCTCAAGCGCAGCGATCCAAAGAGCACCGCAGTAGGCGCTCACCCCTTTGAGGGGCCAGTCGTCGAAGGTCTGATCCGGAGCACCGCCGTTATCGGGCAGGCCGTCGTTGTTCACATCGAACGTCTTCAGGTAGCGCAGTGCCTCCACGGCCGCCGGCCAGCAATCAGCGAGGAAGCGGATGTCTTCACCACTGGGGGCGAGCTTGAAGCTGCGCCAAACCTGCAGCACAAAATCGCTGCCGAGGTCTTTCCAGAGGTTGCAGTCCTGATAAGCGGTGTAGTTGGTCGCATCCCAGGGGATCTCGTTGGGAGCCCCCAGGTCGTGAGGGGTGGCTCCTTTCACCTTGCGATCAGCTTCCACCCGGCCCTTCCCCTGGGTGAAGTACCAGCCGATCGGTCGCTGGGTGGCATCTGCGGCCGGAATCGCGCGGGCAAAGCTGCGCAGCACGGCCTTGTCGAGTTCCGGCCAGAGCTGCAGCAGGGCTAGGGACCCGTAGAGCCGAACGTCGAGACTTTCGTACCAGGCGTAGTCGAGGCACTCGAGAACGCCGAAACGGCCGTAGGGATTCTCAGGTGACGCCGCACTCCAGAGACTGCCGCCACTACAGAGGTCGTAAAGCTCGTTGAACAGAGCCATTCGCAGAGGTTCCGGCAGGTCCTGGCGTTGCAGCACCGGCTGCTGCCAGGCCTCGATCTGCTGGCGCCAACTGCGCCAGTCACATAGTGCTTCAGCGGCAATGGCAACCGCCTGGTTGGCATCCGCAGCGAAGAAGTCGGTGTAGCGGCGCAGCGCCTGGCTACCGGTAGCAAAGGCCGTCACAGGCAGGTCCCAGCTGATCACCAGCGGGATCTCAATGCTCTGCCCAGGGGGCAGCTGACACTGCACCGCAAGCGCAGCACTGAGGGGATCATCGGATCCACTGCGTCGGTCATTGTTGCTTTCAGGGATGGATCCATCAGCACTGAAGCTCTCCCACAGCTCACGCCCATCACCGCTGGGATTCCAGCGACTGCAACGCTGGATCGTGACACCGGGCTGCTCGGCTGTGGCAATGCACCACTGGCCCTCGCCCTCGGCAACGGGATTGGAGACGTTGCCCTCGAGCACCACTCCCTTGAGGGAGCCATCGTCAATGCAACGGTTGCGCTGGCCGGCGGTGCTGCCGATGGCCGGGGCGTAGTTGTGCTCGGGGCTGCCGTCATCGCGGAAGTGAACCTCCGCGGAGGCATCGGTGTTGGTGAACCAGCCGGTGGTGTTGCGCCAACTCAGCAGCAACGACAAATCCAGAGGCTGATCGGTGGGATTGCGCAGCGTCCAGACGAACACCGCCACCGGGTAGCTGGTGCGCTGGTAATCACCCGGCAGGATCGGGCTGAAGGCCTCACAACGCACCTCTGCGTCGTACACACCCTCGTAGCTGGTCCAACTGAGGGGGTAACGGGCGGAATAGGTGCCGGTGATGCGATCCGGCGTGCTGGCCGGGTACCACTCCCAGGCTTTCAGCGGCTGGCCAGCCTCCGGCCGCGAAGCATCCTGATCCGGCTGAACCGCCAAAGCGTGGGCGCGCTTGCCGCGACCATTCCCTTCAAACAGAGCGAACTGGCAGTCGGGCAACACCCCAAACCAGTGCTCGCCGCCATCGAGATGCCAGAGGTTGATGTTGCCGTCGGGTGCCCGCCCAAAACAACCGGCTCCAAAGCCCCCCAGTGGCATGCCGTGGTTGGGGCCGTCGTCGAGGTTGCTGGCATAGCGAACCGTGTAGGGCTTGTCCCAGCCCAGGCCGAAGGGTCGGCTCCAGGAAGCCTCCGGTGGATGCCAGCGCTTGGCTTGCTTGCCGCGACCCAGCAGGGAGTTCAGAGCGGACCAACCGAACGAAGCCATGCAGGGGCCGAGAGTCGCCCCAGATTGCCAGGTTTGACGCGATCAGCCAGCCGTTGCGATCAGCCTGCAGACATCAGCATCAGCCTGCAGACAGTCGTGAGGGATTGTCTTCGGCATCCAGCAGGGCATCCAAGGTGACCGCCGTGCGAACCAAGGCTTGATAGCGATGCAGGCTGCGGCGGTTCTGATCCAGCCAACGGCCGGGGGCCGTCCCCTCCAAGTCGGGCTGATCGGGATCGAGCAAGGGCAGATCGTCCTGCTGAGCAATCAAGGCAATCACAAGCTCATGCAAGCGTTGGCGGCGATCATGGGCTGGGGTCATGCCTCCTCCATCAGGTCGTTCAGGCGCTGTTCCGCCGCCAAGGGCAGCGTCACCGCATCAGCGGTGTAACTGCGGGCCTGGGCAATCCGAGCATGCAGCAGGGCTTGCACCAGCGGTCATTGCCCCGCAAACCCTGACACCAGAATGACGTGATGATCGATGTTATCGGCACCGACGCCGGGGCGCCCGCCTCGTTGCCCGCTCCACAGCAGACGCTGCTGCGGGCGGCCGCCGTGATTGCCGCACCGCAGCGGTTGCAAGCTGCTCTGCAGGACTGGCTAGGGGACGCCAAACCTGAGCTGATCAGCAGCGATGAACCGCGGGCTCTGGTGGACAGCCTGCAATCAAAAGCTGCTGATCAAGCTGTGGTGGTACTGGCCAGCGGCGATCCGCTGTGGTTCGGCCTAGGGCGCATTCTTTGCGACCGCATCGGGGCAGAGCAGCTTCGGTTTCATCCGGCCCCCACATCGCTGCAGCTGGCCTTCGCCCGCATCGGGCGCCCCTGGCAGGACGCCGAGTGGGTGAGCCTGCACGGACGGGATCCCAAAATCCTGGCCAGCACCCTGCAGAAGCGACCGGCGGCCCTGGCGGTGCTGACGGACCCGAACCAGGGGGGCGCCGGCACCGTGAAACAGATGTTGCGCAGCAGCGGCTTGGAGGCCAGCACAGACCTGTGGCTCTGCGAAAACCTCGGGCACCCCGATGAACGGGTGCAGCTGATCGCCCCACACGCCTCGTTACCAACAGATCTGCATCCACTGCTTATTGCACTGCTGATCGCCCGCGAACCCGCGGCACCGGATCCGCATCAGCTGCCGTTATTCGGGCTCGATGACGGGCTCTACCTGCAGCACAGCGATCACCCCGGGCTGATGACCAAGCGGGAGGTGCGCATCCAACTTCTGGCCGAACTCGCCCTGCCGCAGCAGGGCGTGCTCTGGGATCTGGGGGCCGGCACCGGCAGCGTCGGTCTGGAAGCGCTGCGCCTGCGGCCTGGCCTGCAACTGCTCGCGGTGGAACGCCGCGCCGGTGGCGCGCAACTGATCCAGCGCAATGCGCAACGGCTCGGTGTCAGCCCCGAAGCAGTACTGGAGGCCGACGCCACCACGGTGCTGAACGGGGGGCTCCCCGATGGCCTCAATCAGCCCGATCGGGTTCTGCTCGGAGGCGGTGGCGCCCAACGGGAGCGCCTGCTGCAGAACGTGCTGACGCGGCTGCGGCCTGATGGCGTTGTGGTGATTCCCCTGGCGAGCATCGAGGCCTTGGCCAGCGTTCGGCCTCTGCTCGAGAACGCTGGGTTGGCCGTGCGCGTGCAGCAACTGCAGGCCTGGAGGGGACAACCACTGGGGGATGGCACCCGCCTGGCTCCGATGAACCCCACGTTGATCGTGACGGGAACAAAGCCGGCTTAAGCAGGCTTCACGGCGAAAGCTGGAGCGGCGTGATCCGTACCGGATCCCCGATGCCAATGCCAAGACGCTGCGCCTCACCGGCACCGATCTCAATCACCGCATCAACGAAATCAGCCCGTCCATTGCCATCGGCATCGGCGGAGTAGGAGCGACAGGGCAGGGCAGCGCAGGTGGGAACAGCGGGCACCAAATCGAGCACCCGCCCATCACGCACAAAGATCATGTCAAGAGGCGCAAGGGTGTTGAACATCCAGAAGCGCTGCGGCTGGGGGGTGGCGAAGGGAAACCACATCCCACGCAAAGGCGGCAGAGCCGGCCTCTGCATCAAGCCCAGCCGCTGCTGCTCCGGACTGCGGGCTACCTCGAGATCAATGCAACGCTGCTGGGCCACACACCAGCGGGCCCCAATCGGCAGCCACTGCGGGGGCGGTTCAGGGGGCAGAGCATCCATGGCCGCTCAAGCCTTCGGCAACACCTGGCCGAGGCGATACCCCCGGCCGCGCACGGTGTGAAGCAAACGGCGCTCACCACCGGCCTCCAGCTTCTGACGCAGGTAGCGCACGTACACCTCAACAACATTGCTGCTGGAACGCTCCCCCTGCCACACCTCCTGAAGCAGCAGCTCGCGGCTCAACACCTGGCCACGCCGCCGCAACAGCACCTGCAACAGCATGAATTCCCTCGCCGTCAACGCCACCACACGTTCTCCCCGCCGAACCGTCCGGTTGGTGGGGTCGACACTGAGATCATCGAGCTGAAGCAGCACCGGTCGCTGCCCCGAGCGCTGTTGAATCGTGCGGTGCAGGCGCAGACGCAGCAACAGATCGCTGGGCCCGATCTCCGAGAGCCAGAAATCATCTGCACCGGTTCCGAGGCAGGCGGCCCGGGCCTCAACGCTGTCGCGTTCCAGATCCAAAAGGATCGGCATGGCCCCAAAACGGCTGCGCAGGTCTTGAATCAATGCGGTCTGATCGGCCGCCAGCACAGCAGCCACAGGGGATTCACCCGGTTCAGCGGCATGTGCCGAGGGCCCGGCACTGAGCCAATCGAGGGTTGCGTAGCCCGATGCGGCTAGACGGGGCGCCAGGGAGATCGCCGAAGGGCCTGCCAACAGCAACAAGGGATCAGCGTTCATTCCCGCTCGGGCTTGGCGATGTGGGGCAGGCCCCAACCCAATTTGTTGCGCAGCACCTGGAAAAACTCATGGTCAGCGAGGCGCACAAAGCGCACGGGGTGATCGCTGCGACGGATCAAGACCCGGTCCTCGGGCCAGACATAGCAACCGGCACTGCCATCCACCACCATCATCAGCCGCTCCGGTGTGGCCGGAAACACCGTGACGGGCTCACGGTCGCTGAACACCAGGGCGCGGGAGGCCAGGGAATGGGGCGCGATCGGGGTGAGTTGCAGCACCGGACAATCCGGCGTGATCACCGGACCACCGGAGCTGAGGGCGTAGGCCGTCGAGCCCGTCGGCGTGGAAAGGATCACACCATCGGCAGCGATGTCCACCGGGGCGTGGCGGCCAATAGCGATCTCGAAGTGACACATGCTCGTGAGCGGCTCACGGTGCAGGGCCATTTCATTGAGGGACAGCGCCTCCCAGCGGCGCTGGTCGCCCCGCATCACACTCACCACAAGGTTGCTGCGTTCCTCGATCGTCCATTGCTGGGTGAGCACCACATCGAGGGCCCGGTCCAGATCATCGAGATAAGCCTCAGCCAGGAACCCCAGATGGCCGGTGTTGATCGTGAGAATCGGAATCCCCACAGGAGCGGTCTGCCGCGCTGCGGAGAGCACCGTGCCGTCTCCCCCCAAAACGATGGCGAGCACCATTGATTGATCAAAGCCCTTGGGCACACAGGCGCTATAGCCCCGCAGCCGCAGGTGCTGATCGGGGTTGGCAAAGCCCACCATTCCCCCCGAACTGCTGGCCCGCTCCACGGCGTGGCCGGTTGCCTCCAGGCGCTGCTGAATCGTGTCCGCCGTCTGAACGGCCAGCGGCTTGCCGTCATTGACGATCAGTCCAATGCGGGGCACTGATCGCGGCCAAGAAACAACGGATTCAGCTTATGGGACCTTGCATGCGCCCATCCGTCCGCGATCGGGATCGCAACGCTGCGCAAATTTCCTTTTCTCTCTAACAAGAGGAAAATGCGCAGACGTCCATGAAAGCCTTCAAAACGCTTGGACAAGTCCTCGCTCTGAGTGCGCTGGCAATTGGGACAAAAACAGGGCCTATCGAAGCCCGAGGGCAATCAACATTGAACGGTCAAGTCGGTCACCGACAGCGAGCAAACCATTTTTGATCTGGCCCTGCGCTATCGCGCTGGGGAGATTCAAAAGCCACGGATGACGCCAGGGGCGATGAGCTTCATTGGCTTCGCAGGCATGCGATTGATCGACGCCTCCTTGGACATGGACGTGTCGTTCAAAGACGACGTAACCATCGAGGGAATCCTTCCCTCAAGGCAACTCCAACGCGACATTGCCAATGAAGCCAGTGAGACGTGGCACAACACCTGGGTTCAGCCCCTTGTGGGCATGAACACCACCCTGGCTCTGGGCGAAGACTGGCAGGCCTTCCTCGGCATGGATGCCGGTGGCTTTGGGCTCAATGGCAAACAGGATCTTTCGGGAACCGTCGAAGCGGGTATGGCCTACGCCCTGGGCAATTCCGCTCAGATTTCCCTGGCCTATCGCTACTTCGGTATCGACTACTCCGCCCACAACGGACGCGACAGCTACTCCTCCACGCAACATGGCGTTTCGATGGGATTTCGCTGGTTGTTTGACTAAGCCTCCAACCCGAACGACTTGAGTGTTTATCCACCCACGGGACTTAACGGGCTTTTGGGTTTGATGTGGCCAACCCAGCGGATCAGCAGGAGAACCAGGGTGAAGACAAGAAAGGGTGCATAGAAATCCGCTGGCCCTTTCTTCACATGGCTCACGTAAGTGAGGGCGAATTCGGCCCAAATCCAATAGGAGCCAATCACGTGCAGTCGCATCCAATGTTTCATGCCCATCCATCGCTGAGCCGCATTCGTTGACGTGAGAGCCATCGAGGCAATCAACAGATACGCCACACCGCCAACCAGCCACTTCCCTGCGGGCTGCTCACTCAGGAATGGGTCAGGGAAATCAAGCGCCATCGCAAGGATCAAGGCCAAATGAATCCCATGGGACGATGCAAAACTCAGCCCGATCCAGCGTCTGTTTTGCAGCATCCACTGACTCAGGGATGACGGCCAGAGGCGTTGCACACTCGAAGCCACAAAGGCCATCGAGAAGAGAACCAGGGAGCTTCGCCCCGTTGCATCGATGCCTGCCGCGACTGATGTCGACGTCCATCCAGAGACGCCGAAGTGAAGCGCAAGACCCACCACGATCGTGAGCGTCACCAAGGCCGTCAGTCGCCAGCCAAGACGAGCCATCGAAACTTCCCTGATTCTCTTTTTTAAACACCCTGTTCAGCCTTGCCAACTGCGGGTTAAGAGCACCGAAGCCCTAGGTGGCAGAGCGTGGTTGAGCTTTTACTGCGCCAATCAGAACTGCTCAAGGAAGCGCAGATCGCTGGTGTACAGCCGGCGGATGTCGTCAATGCCATGGCGCACCATGCAGAAGCGCTCCACCCCCAGGCCCGCGGCGAAACCGCTGTAACGCTCCGGATCGAGGCCAAGCCCTTCCAGCACGGCAGGATCCACCATGCCGCAGCCCATCACCTCAAGCCAGCGGCCGCGCCACTGCACATCCACCTCGGCGGAGGGCTCGGTGAAGGGGAAATAACTGGCCCGGAAGCGCACCGGCAGGTCACCGAAGAAGGCCTTGAGGAAGGCCATCACCGTGCCGCGCAGGTGGCTGAAATCAAGCCCCTCATCAATGGCCAGCACCTCCACCTGGTGAAACACCGGCGAGTGGGTGGCATCAACGGCATCGCGGCGATAAACCCGACCGGGAGCCACGATCCGCACCGGAGGCGGGTTCTCTTCGAGGTGGCGAATCTGCACCGGGGAGGTGTGGGTCCGCATCAGCAGGTCACCCCCGAGATAGAAGGTGTCCTGCATGTCCCGGGCCGGATGGTCCTCGGGGATGTTCAGAGCGGTGAAGTTGTAATGGTCCCGCTCCACCTCAGGCCCTTCGGCAACGCTGTAACCGAGGCCCAGGAACAGATCAACGATCTCTTCGGTGGTGGTGATCAGGGGATGGCGATGCCCCATCGGCACCCCGGAAGCCGGAGCGGTGACATCGAGGCTTTCCCTGGCAATTCGCTCCGCCATGGCCGCCTGCTTCACGGCCTGCAACCGCTCTCCCAATAGCGACTGCACCTGCGTTTTCAGCACGTTGGCGCGCTGACCCACGAGGGGACGCTCCTCTCCGGGCAACTTGCCCATCGCCCCGAGCACACCGGAGATGCGGCCCTTCTTGCCCAGCAGCCCAACCCGCAGTTGCTCCAGCGCAGCGGCATCGGCCGCCTCGGCGATCTCCGCCGCGGCCTGCTGCTCGAGGGCATCGAGTTGATCGGTGAGCTGCTGCAGGGTGACCGGTGCGCTCACAGGGATGAAACAGACAGCTGCCGACTGTAAGCAGCCATGCCGCTTAGGTTCACCACAGTGCGAATGACCCCATGGCCCCGCTGCGGATACTGATCAGCAATGACGACGGGGTCTTCGCCGACGGCATCCGAACCCTGGCCGCCGCAGCGGCAGCCCGCGGCCATCAGGTGACGGTGGTCTGCCCGGATCAAGAACGGTCTGCCACAGGCCATGGCCTCACCCTGCAGACCCCCATCCGCGCCGAACGGGCCGATGAACTGTTCGCCCCAGGGGTCACCGCCTGGGCCTGCAGTGGCACCCCAGCCGACTGCATGAAGCTGGCCCTGTTCGAACTGGTGAAGGAGAAGCCAGACCTGGTGCTCTCCGGCATCAATCACGGACCCAACCTGGGAACCGACGTGTTCTGCTCCGGCACCGTTGCCGCAGCGATGGAAGGCACCCTTGAGGGCATTCGTTCCTTAGCGGTGAGCAGCGCCTGCTTCCAGTGGCGTCAGTTCCAGGCGGCCGCCGATCTTGCCCTGGAGGTGAGTGAACAGGCCATCGCCGACCAGTGGCCCGACAACCTGCTGCTCAACCTCAACATCCCCCCCTGTGACCGGGAGGAGATGGGAGCACTGCGCTGGACCCGTCTCTCGATCCGGCTCTACGACGAGCAATTCAGCCGCCGGGAAGATCCCCGTGGCCGCGCCTACTACTGGCTGGCCGGAGAAGCCGTGCAGGATCTGGAATCAGCTGGAGAAGGCCCCCGTGATTGGCCCAGTGATGTGGCCCAAATTCACGCCAATTCACCCTCACTCACGCCGATCCAGCCCGACCTGTTCTGGCGGGGGCCCCTCAGCGGACTGCCGCAACTCAAGCTCAAGGATCAACTGGTGCGGTAAACCCGCTGCAGCAACCAAAGGGAGAACAACACCCCGATCAGGTGGGCGAACAGCACCTGAGTGTTGCTGAGCACTGAAAGCATTTCCAGGGACGTGATCGCCAGGTTGTCGGCCATGCCGCGGCCGCCGATGGCAATGCCGGGAGTCTGCATAGAGGCCTGCACGAACAGGCTGCCGGCAAGGGCTTGGTAACCAATGGTGGCGAAGGTGAGACCCAGAAGATCCGCCAACAGCCCCCGTTTGATCAGCCGCGCAACCTCACCCCGACTGGGACGGGCTGCACTGTCGATGGCCCGACCGGTCCGCACGATCAGCCAGCCCTGCCAGAGGCTGAACAGCAACACGAGAAAGGCCAGGGACGTGAGCGAAAGGCCAGGCCCCAAGCCCACAGCACGTTCGGAATTACGGGCCAGGCTTCCGCCGATGTTGTTGAACAGCAGCACACCCACCACAACGATGCCGAGGACCACTTGGATCCAGAACCGGATCCATCCCATCCGACGCACGCCGAACGACAACTTCTTGAAATCGAGGCGGTCTGGCATGCCCTGGTGCTCTGTCGTTCAAACTTGCCACCAAAGCGCACCTTCTGCACCTCTTTGATCCCGCTCTGCTCTCCAGAGGAAGCCCGTCGGCCCACTGCCCTGGCGCTGGGGAGTTTCGATGGCCTGCATGCCGGCCATCGCCGCGTGATCTCTGAGGCCATTCAGAACCGCCCCGAGGAGGCCGTTGCCTCGGTGGTGAGCTTCTGGCCCCATCCCCGTGAGGTGTTGTTCGGGGAGGCACGTCTGAGGTTGGATCTACCCAGCGAAAAACTCGCTCTGCTGGAACCGCTGGGGATCCAACAGCTCGTGCTGGTGCCCTTCACCCGCGAGCTCGCTCAGCTGAGTGCCGAAGACTTCGTCACCAACGTGCTGCTGAACACTCTTCAAGCACGGCGCATTGCCGTTGGCACCAACTTCCGCTTCGGTCATCAGCGGCGCGGTGACGCCGAGATGCTGGAGCGGCTGGCGGCTCGCAGCGGCGTTGAGGTGAAGGTGGTGCCCATCGTTGAGGACAGGGAGGGCCGGATGAGCAGCAGCCGCATCCGCGCAGCCCTCGAGCAGGCCGACCTCACCACCGCCAAAGCCTTGCTGGGCCGGGCCTACCGCTTTCAGGGACGGGTGGTTCGAGGCCGAGGCCTGGGGCGTGAACTGGGCTGGCCTACCGCCAATCTCCAAGTGGATGGGCGCAAGGCCTTGCCAGGCCTTGGCGTCTACGCCGCCTGGGCCCAACTGGATGGGGATGGCGATCGGCTGCCGGCCGTGATGAACCTCGGGCCCCAACCCACAATCGATCCCACATCTCCCTCAGCCGTGGAGGTGCACTTGCTGGATCAGAGCCTAGAGCTGGAGGGCCGGCAACTGGGCGTCGAGCCGGTGCAGCGCTTGCGCGGCCAGAGCAAATTCAGTGGCCTCGAGGAGCTCAGCAGCCAGATCGGCCGAGACGCAGCCCAGGCCCGCGAGATTCTTCAGACCGGCTCTCAGGCCACGGTCGGATAGGCATTCACCAGCCCCCAGACGATGAACACGCCGATGCCGCCGAGAAGGACGATTCCCCAGACCAGAACGTGCATGGTGCTCTCAGAACCACCGTTCTCCATGACCAACGCAGAAACCGTTGCCCACAGGGTGCCATGAATCCAACCCCAAGCGAGACATTCCTGGATCCACGGGTGGCACGCCTGATCGACGCCAACCTCGACCGTGCCCGGGAAGGCCTGAGGGTGGTCGAAGACTGGTGCCGCTTCGGGCTGGAGCAACAGGATTTGGTGGTGCGCCTCAAGGACTGGCGGCAACGGCTGGGGCGACTGCATCACGACAGCTACAAGCAGGCTCGCTCCACGAGCACCGACACCGGCGCCGGACTGGAGCATCCGGCCCAACTCGATCGCCACAGCCCCGACCACGTGGTGGCGGCCAACTGCGCCCGGGTGCAGGAGGCGCTGCGAGTGCTTGAGGAATACGGCCGCACAATCGATCCTGCGCTGGCCGCTGAAGCCGCAGCAATCCGCTACGGGCTTTACGACCTGGAGGTGACCTGCCTCAACGCAACCCTGGGAGCAAGGCGACGCAACAAGCTCAAGGACGCTCGCCTTTGCCTGATCACGACCCCCTGCGATGACCTGACCGATCGGGTGGAGGCCGCCCTAAGGAATGGCGTAGGGATGGTGCAGTACCGCTGCAAAGCGGGGAACGACCGCGAACGCCTCCAGGAGGCTCAGCAGCTCAGGAAGCTCTGCAACAACTTCGGGGCGCTGTTGTTGATCAATGACCGTGTCGACCTGGCCCTGGCGGTGGATGCGGATGGGGTGCACCTCGGCCAGGAGGACATGCCCAGCGAGGTGGCCCGCGATCTGTTGGGCGTTGATCGGCTCCTGGGCCGCAGCACCCACAGCATCGATCAGGTTCATCAGGCTCAGCAGGAGCCGATCGACTACATCGGCTTCGGCCCGATCCATTCCACAGCCGTTAAACCCGAACGGAACCCTGTGGGTGTTGAGCTCTTGGCCAAGGCCATGGCGATCAGCCAACGCCCCGTCTTCGCCATCGGTGGAATCACTCCGGCCAACCTGCCGGCACTGCTCATGGCCGGGGGCCAGCGCGCGGCGGTGATCGGCGCGATCATGCAGGCCAATGACAGCGGGCAGGCCACTCGGCACCTGCTCCAGCAGCTGGACCAAGCCCCGATCTGAGCCATGCCTCTCACCCTGATGGTCAACGGTGAAACCCGAGTGCTGGATCCAGCACCGGAGCCCGCCAGCCTGGCGGCCGTTGTTGCCTTGTTAGCCAACAACCCCCAGCTGGTGGTCGCCGAGCACAACGGCGTGATCGCAGCCCGCAGCCGCTGGGACAGCATCGTGGTGAAGGATGACGACACCCTTGAGATCGTCACCATCGTTGGTGGTGGTTCCTAGAGTCGTCGGATCAATGCTGTGGGCGCTGCTGTGGCCACTCCCCGACTGTTGACGCGATCCCGACGACTGCTCGCATCACTGCTGTTGCCGCTGGTGATTGTGGGGCTCTGCCTGTTTCAGGCACAGCCGGCTGATGCCGCCCGCGGTGGGCGAATGGGAGGCGGCAGCTTCCGCGCTCCCTCGATGCCCCGATCAGGTGGCAGCTACGGGGGTGGCAGCTACGGCGGCGGTTACCGCGGGGGTGGTTACCGCGGCGGCGGACTTGGCTTCCCCTTCCTCATCCCCATCTTCGGCTTCGGCGGTGGTGGACTGTTTGGTCTACTGATCCTGATGGCGGTTGCAGGTGTGCTGGTGAACGCCCTTCGTGGCGTTGGCAATGCCCCCTCAATCGGTGGTGCTGCTGCGGCTCCGGCCATGCCGCGCAACGTGAACATGATTCAGGTGCAGGTGGGCCTGCTGGCCAGTGCCAAATCCCTGCAGGATGATTTGCGCTCCTTGGCCGCCTCCTCAGACACCAGCAGTTCCGCCGGTCTGCAGAGGCTGCTACAGGAAACAACCCTGGCCCTGCTGCGCCAACCGGACCTCTGGGTTTACGCCAATGCCGAGAGCGGCAGCGTTCCCTTCAGCTCGGCTGAATCAACGTTCAATCGCCTCTCGATGAACGAGCGCAGCAAGCTGGACGCTGAGCTCACCAGCAACGTCGGCGGACAGCGGACGACGGACTCGAGTAACAGCACTGGAGACGCTGATGCCACCAACGAATTCATCGTTGTGACCTTGCTGGTGGCCTCCACGGCATCGGCCAAGCTCTCCGGGTCCGACACCGGTGAAGATCTGCGCCAGACCCTGCGCATTCTTGGTTCCACAGCCTCAAGTGAACTCATGGCCCTGGAAGTGATCTGGCAACCGGAAGGCCGTGGAGATGTGCTGAGCGCTAACGACCTGGTGACGGCTTACCCCAACCTCCAGCACCTCTGAGACGCCAGAGCCATTGATGGCTCATCTACAGGTTTTCTGAGTATTTCTCCCCAGCGATCAGGCCTAATTTGGCTTGATTAGATTGCGTACTTCAAGCGTTGGCTCCCGACCCCCGCTCCATGCAATGGCAACAGGACGGCGAGCTGGCGCAGGCTGATCTGGATGCTCTTGTGCATGCGCTTCAGCAGGTGGAGTGTGATCACAACAGCGTTGAGCTGCAGCGTCTCGGCCAGATCGACCCTTCCGCTGCGGCTTGAAGCCTCAGCTTGAAGCATCCGGGGCACAGCCCCTGAGCATCCGCAATGCAGCCATGGCTGCGCCGTAGCCGTTGTCGATATTCACCACTGTCAGCCCTGGGGCACAGCTGGCAAGCATTCCTTCCAAAGCGGTTCGTCCCCCTGCGCTGATTCCATAGCCAACGGAAACCGGGACGCCGATCACGGGTTGCGGCACCAGCCCAGCCAGCACCGTCGGCAACGCACCCTCCATTCCCGCGCAGGCGATCAGGATCCGCGCCGTAGCGAGACGGGGCAGTTGATCCAGCAAGCGGCGCAATCCAGCCACCCCCACATCCATCACAGGATCCACGCCGATGCCATGGCAACGCAGTGCCAAGCTGATCTCCGCCACCACCGTGCGATCACTGCTGCCTCCGCTGAGCACCGCCACCGCAGCCGGTGGCGCAGGCGCAGGAGGCAGTGCACCCAGGGTGAGGCAGCGAGCATCGGCATGCAGCTCCACCGCCGGCAACGCCTCACACACCCGTGACGCCTTTTCGGGAGCCACCCGGGTCACCAGACCCAGTTCTCCTGCTGCGGCAAAGCTCTCAAGGATGGCGACGATCTGATCGGCTGTCTTGTGTTCTCCCCACACGGCCTCGACCATGCCCAAGCGCTGGCGGCGCTGCAGATCGAGGCGAGCGTCCGGCGTGGTCACTGCGGCAACAGTTCCCCTTCAAACACCAGCGGGAACGGGTTGCCCTGGCGTTGCCCCGTTGCCTCACGGGCTAGCGTCTCGAAGCGCTCCTGAACCGTCTCCACCTCGGCCATGGGGATGGATTTCCAAGCCTTACGACTGCTCCAACGAATCAGCAGCGTTCCCTCTTCGGTGGCCGGATCCCAGAACAGATCACGACCCAGAAAACCAGGCTGTTGGTTCAGCCAAGGCTCCCAGCTGCCGCGTTCCGCCGCCATCCATTGATCACGGCTCTCCCGGGGTACCTGCAGCCGCAGGTGCTCAACCACAGCCACCACGTCACCACGTGTCGGGTCGGACTCTGCCCGCACCTCTGTCTCCGAAAGCCCGCCCAACAAGAGAACCAGCGCCAAACAAGGTGCGATGACCCTAAGCAGTACAAACCGGAGGTGATGCACGGTTCAGCTCCGCTGCAGAAGAGCCACAGCCTGGCAACTGATGCCTTCTTCCCGTCCCTCCGGACCCAAGCCTTCATTGGTGGTGGCCTTCACACCCACGGCATCGGGGGCGATGCCGATCGCAGACGCCATCCGGCTGCTCATCTCAGCAATGTGCGGCTTGAGTTTGGGGCGCTCAGCAATCACCACCGCATCGATGTTCACTACCGACCAGCCGCGCTCCTTCACCAGCTTCACCACCTGATCCAGCAGCTTCAAGCTGTCGGCCCCTTTCCATTGGGGATCGGTGGGGGGGAAGTGCTTGCCGATGTCGCCGAGGGCAAGGGCCCCGAGCAGCGCATCCATCACGGCATGCACCAACACATCGGCATCACTGTGGCCATCCAGACCAAGACCATCGGGATGGTCGAGGGTCACACCCCCCAGGATCAAGGCCCGACCGGGCACCAGCCGATGGATGTCGTATCCGTTGCCGATGCGCAGCTCCATGCCGGGATCTGAAGGGTTGTTCATTGTCGCGGTCTGCCAGCGGGCAAACAAATCGGGCCGCCGCTCGCGGGTGCGCTGCTCCCGCTGCTCCTGGCGCCACCGGGCGATGGCACCGTGGTCGCCACTGCGCAGCACATCCGGAACGGACATGCCGCGGAAGTCGGCGGGGCGGGTGTAATGCGGGTGTTCCAGGAGGAGTGCACTGTGACTTTCCTCCACCAGGGAATCGGCGGTCCCCACCGTGCCGGGCAGCAGGCGCACAACACCGTTGATCACCGTCATCGCCGGCAGCTCACCACCGGTGAGGACGAAATCACCCATTGACACCTCCTCATCGGCCAGGCCGCGAATCCGGTCGTCGAAGCCCTCGTAGTGACCGCAGAGGAAGACCAGTTGATCGTGGTCGGTGGACCAACGCTGCAGATCTGCCTGCAGGAGGGGACGCCCCTGCGGTGACATCAACAGCACCCGGCTGCGGGGACTGCGGGGGATCGCCTCCATCGCGGCGAACACCGGCTCAGGCTTAAGCACCATGCCGGCGCCGCCCCCATAGGGCTCGTCGTCCACCTTGCGATGGCGATCCGTGGCGAAGTCCCTGGGGTTGTGCAGGTGCAACTCGGCAATGCCCGCGTTGAAGGCACGACCGATCACCCCCAGCTCCAGCAGAGGAGCAAACGCCTGCGGCGCCAGGCTCACCACATCAAGGCGATAGGGCGCCATGCCGCCTCAGGCCGCGGGTTTGGACACCCTGCGGATGTCCGTGCAGAAACTGCCCTGCACCGGTGTGCCCTGGGCATCCACTGCCGTGGTGCTGCGCAGGCGCAGGTTGGCCCGCGTGAACCAGATCCGCTCCTGAACCTGCACGCCGTCAGCCCGGCTGAGGTTCAGCTCCATGCTGCCGTCAGGCCAGAACCTCCAGTTGCCTGGCGAATCACCATCAAGAATCAGCCGTCCATCAGCAGCGAAGGTGAGGGTGCTGCTGGTTCCACCAGGGGCCTGCACCTGCAGTTGGCCGAGCGCCCCTTGCTCGCTCACGCAGCGGACGGTGAGTTCACCCCGTTCGCTGCTGTGCCACTCGTCATCACCACCAGCAGCCAGCTCAAAGCAACTGCGAAGGCTCATCCACTCCCCGTCGCAAAGGCTCAGAAAGGAGCCAGGGTCTTCCGGGGGAAAGGCTTGTTCACTCATGCGCCCATCCTCTCAGCCGGATCACCAACTGATGGGGAGGAAGGGATAAGGGCGGTTCCAGCCGTAGAGCGCAAGCCGCTGCTGACCATGGGCGGCGGCTCCGCGCCGGTGAAAGCCGAACACATCCGCCAGCACCAGGGTGTTGGCAGGGCAGGTGAGGGCAACAGGCCTTGGCAGACCCAGTTCGGCCAAGGACTCTTCGCGAATGCGGAACGATCCAGACACATCCGGCTGCCGCCGTTTTTCGGCAGCTGCAATGGCTGTGGTCTGCTCCCAACGCAGGCGGGACGAATCGAGACGATGGCTGCCCGGCACGTATTCGAAGGGGCCGTCCTGGGGTTGCACCGGCCGAAGAAAGAACCAGAACTTCAGAGCTCGGAAGAACGTATCCCGATGCAGCACCTTCTGCAGATCCGGCGTGCGGGCCTCCTCGCCGTGCAGCGTGAGGTAGATGTCCAGCTTGCGCGGATTCATCGGCAAGCCGATGACCTGGCGCGATCCCGCACTGAGCCGCTGGTCATGGGAGAAGGCAGCGGCCCGAGGCATCTGCTCGGGGTCGATGTGCAGAAAGCGGTTGAGGGTTCCTCCATCGAAACGGTCAAACCCCCCGGGGAAGGGTTGTTTGGGGCGAAAACCAGGCCGGCTGTTGTCCGGTGCCGGATGCAAGCGTGAGGCGCGAGCCACCACGGTCTCCACCTCATCGCGCAAGGCCTCAAACTCCGGCTGCGCCAGAAAGTTCTCCAGCACCACAAAGCCATCCCGCTCCAGGCTGGCCAGCTGAGCTGGTCGCAGCAGCCGCCTCCAAAGACAAAGCGTCTCGGCCAGCTGAACCCGGCGTCGATGCAGCTGCCAGCGTCGGTTCAGATCCGGGTGACCGACCCAGGGGTCCCGAAAGCTCTTGGTGCGCGTCAGCAGCGAAAGCATGGGCGCGACATTACGCGCTGATGCCATCAAGCGGGCAGTTATTGATCTCCCGTGTAACCCAGCTCCGCCAAGCGGGCCGGTTTACTGCGCCAATCAGGCACCACCTTCACGAACAGCTCCAGATACACCGGACCATCAATCAGCACCTGCATCTGCAGCCGCGCCCCCTGGCCGATCGTCTTGAGCATCGCCCCGCCTTTGCCGATCAGGATTCCCTTCTGACTTTTCCGTTCCACCAGAACCGTGGCCAAGACAGCCGTCCGACCCGCACCCTTGCCCTTGGCCGGCAACTCCTCAACGCGATCAATGGTGACGGCAACGCTGTGGGGCACTTCCTCCCGCGTGTGCAGAAGCACCTGCTCGCGAATGAGTTCCCCCAGCAGCACCCGCTCCGGTTGATCACTCACCATCTCGGGCGGATACAGCTGTGGCCCCAAGGGCAACTGAGCCGCCATCGCTGCTGTGAGATCTGCGCAGCCATCGCCTGACAGGGCGCTGCAGCGGTGCACCGGCCAATTCGTCTCCTGCAGCAGAGCGGCATAGGCCTCTTCCGCTTCAGCGCGGCGCTCCTCCGCCAGCTTGTCCCACTTGTTCAAGGCCACCAGCACCGGCAGGGACTGCTGCTGCAGCAAATTCACGATGAAGGCATCACCGCGCCCCGGGCGCTCGCACCCCTCCAACAGCAACACCACCAGATCCACTTCACCGATGGCGCTGCGGGCACTCTTCACCAGCCGTTCCCCCAGCAAGTGGTGGGGCTTGTGGATGCCAGGCGTGTCCACCAGCACCATCTGGGCCACCTTAGTGGTGAGGATGGCCCGCAGTCGGTTGCGGGTGGTCTGGGCCACGGGCGATGTGATCGCCACCTTCTCCCCCACCAGCTGATTCACCAGCGTGGATTTGCCCACGTTCGGGCGACCGATCAGTGCTATGAAGCCAGAGCGGTAATCCTCTGGCAGGGGAGTTGCATGCATCTTCTAAGTCTGCGCCGCCGTTGAATCAACCCGTTGAATCGACCCATAGCCTGAGAGCAGGAATTGGACAGGTCCATGGCGGATCAGCAGCCCACCTTCCAGCAGGCCATGGAAATCACAGCGGCCTGGCTGCTGCAGTGGGACAACGAGGAGATCAGCGATGAGGTGCTGGCCGACCGCATCGGTGAAATGGTGGCCAGCCGCGATGGGGCCCGGGGATTTTTCGTGGTGAGCCTGGCGGGCGAGAGCGTGCTGATGGATCGGTTGCCCGACGCCGTCGTCGGTCAGCTGCGCGGCGCCGGTTCTGAAGTTGTGGATCTGAGCGTTCGCAATCTGGCCATGAGCACTGCCATGGCCGTTCATCACCAGCGCGCGGGAGATGAGGTGCAGCAGGCCGGCTCGGAGCGGGTCAGCAGCCGCTGCATTGAACTGCTCAGGCTGCTGGAACCAGCGGAGGTGAAAGAGCGCCTAGAGCAACTGCTGGCCGCAGCACTCGACAACCGCGGTGAGGACGTCGCCTTCCTGGAGAAGTGGGGGTACGACGCCGAGCAGAAACAAGCCATTGGAGACAGCGTTTATACCGTGGCGGAGGGCTGAAGGTTGAAGGCTGAGCCACAAAAAAAGCCCCGGACAGGCCGGGGCAAGGAATGATGCGATTGCGTTGAAATCGTCAGTCGCGACGATCAGTCCCGACGACCACCGCCGTTGAGCACGATGATCAGACGCAGGATGAAGATGAACAGGTTGATGTACGTGAGGTACATGCTCAGAGCGCCTGCCAGATATTGGTCATCCCGGTAGGAGCGGGGCATCGTGTAGAAGTCGACGAAGGCGGCTCCCACGAAGAGCACGGTGCCAAAGCCCGCGATCATCAGCTCAAAGCTGGTGCCATGGAACATGGCAGGGGCAAAGATGCCGCCGATGAACTGGACGACCATCGCCAGGATCAGGCCGACCAGGCCGAGACCCACCACGCCGGACAGCGCCTGACCAACGGAATCGCTCATGCGGCGGCCGACGATCGAGGCAATCACGAAGGTGATGCCGGTGGCCAGGGCAGCGGTGCCGACCGCACCCACACCCGCAACGGCTCCCGCCAAAGCCACGAGACCACTCAAGGTGAACCCGGTGATCAAGCTGTAGATCGACAACAGCGGCAAGGCTGTGGCGTTGTTGCCCTTCAAGGCGACGTTCTGCGCCACGAAGAACAGCACCAGGTTGCCTATCACAGCCACCCAGAACAGGGGCATGAACAGCGGTGTCGCCATCATCGAGAGACCACCAATCACCCCGATTGAGGTGAGCACCATGCCGCCGCCGACGTAGGGCAGCGCTTTATTGACAACGTTGGGGCCGACGAGGGCACTCGATTGCGCCTCGCGGATCGCCTCCTGGAAATTGCTGCTTGCTGGCATGTCGACCAGGTCACCAAAGACTCATCACATCCTGCCAGCGTTGACAAGGGATTGGGGTGTGGATCTCCCTATCGACGTTGAACTTTTGGCGTTTTGCGTTCGTCCCGTCGGGCATAGGCCTCCACCACCCGCTGCACGAGAGGGTGACGCACCACATCCGCCGCAGTGAGGCGGCAGACAGCGACCCCTTCAACGCCCTCCAACACCTCGGATGCCTCCACCAAACCGCTTTGCACGGTGGCGGGCAGATCCACCTGGGTGATGTCACCGGTCACGACCATTCGCGAACGCTCTCCAAGACGGGTGAGCACCATGCGCATCTGGGCCGGCGTGGTGTTCTGCGCCTCATCCAGGATCACAAAGGCATCGCTGAGGGTGCGGCCCCGCATGTAGGCCAGGGGAGCGACCTCAATCACACCCTTCTCCAGCAGCACAGTGGTTTTCTCCGCGCCGAGCAGGGAATGCAAGGCGTCATAGAGCGGCCGCAGATATGGGTCCACCTTCTGCTGCAGGTCGCCGGGCAGGAACCCCAGCCGCTCCCCAGCTTCAACGGCCGGCCGGGTGAGAATCAAGCGCTCCACCTTGCGTTCGGTAAGCATCCGAACCGCGAGAACGGTGGCGAGAAAGGTTTTGCCGGTGCCGGCAGGGCCGAGGGCAAAGGTGAGATCGTGGCGCTCCATGGCATCCACGTATTTCTTCTGGCGCAGGGTGCGCGGGCGCAGCAGATTGCCCTTCTGGCTCTTCGCCAACACCTGCTCGCCCATAGCGGCGTGGTCATCGCCGCGGCCGGTGTTGAGCGCTCCCAGCGCCGACTGGAGGTCCACCGGTGACACCGACTGGCCGTCCTGCCAGATCGGGCGCACCAATTCCACAACCGCAGCAGCCCTCTCAATCTGCGTTGGCCGCCCGGTGATCACCAGTTGAAGACCCCGCAACACCATGGAGGCTCCTGTCAGAGCTTCCAGGCGATGCAGGGTTGTTTCCGCTTCACCAGCCAAGGCCAGTGCAGCATCGGGATCAGGCAGGTCGAGAACGAAACGGCCGCGTTCGCCGTCGTCAGACACCGGAATGATCAGCCCTCGGTGGATTCGGATTCTGCGGAATCAGAAGCTTCAGCTTCTGCAGCTTTCTCTTCAGCTGCTGCAGCCTTGGCCTCAGCAGCCTCCTTGGCGGCTTGCTTGGCATCAGCCTCACGCTTGGCCGCTTGCTTGGCCTTGCCAACGGTCTCGGCAGGACGCACGGTCTTTTCCAGAAGACCGCCGCGCTCGAGCAGCGTGCGCACCACATCAGTGGGTTGGGCACCCTGACCCAGACGCTCACGAATGGCCTCGGTGTCGAGACGCGTTTCCTTCGTCCGCGGATTGTAGAAGCCCAGCTCCTGCAGAGGACGACCGTCCCGACGTGAGGTGCTGTTGCAGGCCACGAGGCGGAAGCTCGCTTCCCGCTTCTTGCCAAACCGCTTCAGGCGGAGCTTGATCATCGTGGCCCTGGAGTGAAGGAAAGAGGTGGTCCGGCGGCGCCTAAACGCCTGCCAAACAACCACCATACCGTTCCGCCCTCACAGGTCCCCGAAGCCCTTCTTCTTCTTGGCGGGTCGCTGTCGCTTCGGTGGTCCCCCACGACCGGGACGACCACCACCTCCAGGCATGCCGCTCATTCCGGGCATTCCCGGCATTCCACCCATCCCCGGCATTCCACCCATCCCCGGCATTCCACCCATCCCCGGCATTCCGCCCATTCCGGGCATGTTGCCCTGGCTCATCTGCTGCATGAAGCCGCGCATCTTCTGAAAGTCGGCCAGCACCTTGTCCACATCTGCAGCCTGATGACCGCTGCCGCTGGCGATCCGGCGACGCCTTGAGGGTTGACTCGCCAGAAGGTCGGGATTTTCCCGCTCCTGCTGGGTCATCGAACCAATCATGGCCTCGATGCGCTTGAGCTGCTGCTCCCCCTGCTTGAGCATGCCGTCATCGATCTTGTTCATGCCCGGGATCATTTTCATCAGACCCCCCAGCGAGCCCATGCGCTTGATTAGGCGCATCTGCTTGACGAAGTCCGAGAAATCAAACGTCGCCTCCTGCAGCTTCTTCTGCATCTTTTCGACGTCGGCGAGTTCGACCTCCTTCTGGGCCTTCTCCACCAGCGTCAGCACGTCACCCATGCCGAGGATGCGACTGGCCATCCGTTCGGGATGGAACGGCTGCAGGGCCTCAACCTTCTCGCCGGTGCCGATGAACTTGATCGGCTGACCGCTCACCTTGCGGATCGAGAGGGCGGCACCTCCACGGGAATCACCGTCGAGCTTGGTGAGCACCGCACCGGTGATCCCCACCTGGTCGTGGAAGGCGCGGGTGAGTTCGGCTGCTTCCTGGCCGATCATCGAATCCACCACCAGCAGCACCTCATCGGGCTGCACAGCGGTGCGGATCCGCACCATCTCCTCCATCATCTCGGTGTCGATCTGGAGGCGACCGGCGGTGTCGACCAGGAGCGTGTCGAACCCTTCCTCCTTCGCCTTGGCCAGACCAGCGGCCGCAATGTCTTCAGGCTTGGCCTCAGCACCGAGGCTGAACACCTCCACATCGATCTGAGCACCGAGCGTTTTCAGCTGCTCGATGGCGGCTGGTCGGTAGACGTCGGCACCAACCATCAAGGCCCGACGTCCCTGATCCTTGAGGTGGAGGCCCAACTTGGCCGTTGCGGTGGTTTTACCAGCACCCTGAAGACCGGCCATCAACACGACGGTGGGGGCGTCAGCCGCCTTGGCCAGAGGAGCGTTATCGCCCCCCATGACCTCCACCAGCTGTTCGTGGACCACCTGGATGAACTTCTGATCCGGGCTGACACCGCGCACCACCTCGGCACCAACGGCTTTGTCGCGGACATCAGCCACGAACTCCTTCACCACCGGCAGGCTGACGTCGGCTTCAAGCAAGGCCCGACGGACGTCCTTCAGAGCCCCATCGACGTTGGTTTCGCTAATGCTGTCTTGGCCGCGCAGCCCTTTGACCGCATCCTCAAAACGGGCTGAAAGCTCGTCGAACATCGGCGTTACGCCCCTGGATCAATGGGGTGATCGTAAAAAGCGACGGTCATGCAATCCGATTCAGCAACTCAGGAGCCTGGGATGTAGTCGTGCAAACGCCATTGGGTTCCATCCCTGCCGAGCACGTAGGTGACGATGAAATCAGTCGGCGCTGTCTCTTCAATGACGGTTCCGTCGCCAGACGTCAAGCGATCGCTGTAGGCCACCTGGGCCAGCAATTCAATCCTCTGAGGCTTGCGGTCGACCACCTCAATGGTGGTGATGGATGCATCAATCGACTTGGATCGCCCTGCAGCCTGATCAGCTGCCCGCTCCTGCTCCACGCGCTTCACCAGGGGCTGCCTCGCCACGACGGACAGATCCGCTGCCTGGCCGGACAGTGTCAACGCTTTGGCATCAAGCCATCCCTGGAGCAAGGCCTGAAGCTCGGCTTCCGTCGGGGCATCACTCACCAGTGGCTCAGAAAGAGCTGAAGGCTCAAGATCGGGCTTCAGACTCGCCACGGGCTCGTCATCCATGGGCTCTTCATCCACGGGAGATGAAGCAGCGTCGAGCTCCAGCTTCGCTTCAACCTCCTCTTCCAAAGCGGACGGTGAAGCGCTTTGCGCCATCTGCGACGCGGGATTCCAGTTGCGTCGAACCAGGGCAAAACCTGCAACGGTGATTCCGATCAGTGCAAGCGCTGCAGCAGCGGGGCGGACCCAACGTTGCTGCCAGAGCGGTGTGGCATCCGCTTCTTCGGAGTCAACCGCCTGGTCTGATTCAGCTGGTTCGCTCGGCTCCCCAAGGGAGGCATCGCCTGCCGTTGCCCAAGCCAAGGTCATGTCGTCGGATCCGATCTGCCGCGACGCCTTGCGATCGAGACGATCGACAAAGCCCTGAACATCACGATCAGCGAACCAGGCATCGAGATCGGCACCCGAGGCATCCACGTCGCGATATCCCGGCAAGACATCACGTTCAAGCCAGGCCCGGCAGTACTCGCACTGCGCGGCCAGCCGATCACCCGGGTGATTGAGGAACCAGGCCTGCAGATCCGGATCCCGCAGGACGGCGAAATGCCGATCCGCATCCTTGACGTTGCCCAGCAGCAGATCCAGACACCCCAGCAGAGGCATGGGATCGAGATCAGCATTGGCAAGCGTCTGCATCCGCTCACGCGCCTGCTCGAGAAACTCGGGCTTGCGCCGGGAGAAGCCTGCAGCAGTGAGGGCCAGAACCGTGAGGAAACCGGCATCGGCGGCGCCCGCCTCAAACCAGCGGCTGTACAGATCGATCTGCTCCTGAACGGTCAGGAAGCGGCGGATCTGGTGAAAAAACGATTCGAAATCCTCCTGGCTGAGGCTGCCGGGCTGATCGTCATCAACATCAGCGGCCTCCAAGCCGCCCCGGGCCACGACCAACTCATCAAGCAGCGTCAAACCCTGTTGATGGGAGGCCTGATCGCCAAGATCACGACTCAGCAGATCGAGAATCCTAAAGGGAGTGAGGCCCTGCAAATCGTTTTCCAGCCGGCGCTGCTGGTCGGGCAGCTTGCCCATCCGCTGTTGCAGCTGAATGCCCTCGATCAACAGCTGGGCCGCCGACTCATAGCGCCGTTGCTCCTGTTCCTCCAAGGCAGCATCGCGGCAGGCCAGGGCGGCCAGAAGCGTCAGATCCGCTTCACGGCCACTGCCGAGGGCTGGAGCCTGGGGGGGCTGGAGCCCCTGCTTTGCCAGCTGAAAGGCCTCGAGAGCTCCATGGGCTTCCCAGAGCAGAATCAGACCCGCCACCTCACTGCTGGTGGGGAGGTCCAATCCCACCGTGCCGTTCGGATGGGATTCGCTGAGGCGCAACAGAGCGGCTTCATACTCAGCCCTGTCCGCGGGATCGGTCAGCAAATCGGCGGAGCGACGCAGCAGATCGGCGCGTTGGAGCAGAGCCTCATGGGTGAAGCCCTGATCTGGTGGACTGTCACAGCGGGTTTCCAAGCGGCGCAGGATTGCCTCAGGGTCTGCCGATGGACTGACGCCCAGAAGTCGGAAATGATCAATGGGCAGATCCAACAGCGCCGCTGCGAGGAGACGCGGATCTTAGTCAGTGTCAGGGGTTTTGCCCATCGCTCATCGGCTGGCCCTTAAAGTTGAACGCAATCCCTCAGGTGGACATGGGTCAGGACCTCGCTGTCGATTCCGCTCCGATTGGCACTGCGACTGCTGGTCCCCACGCCGAACGGCTCTCGAAGCTGGTCACCACACAACGGGCCACCGTGAACCGGGACACCGGCTTGGAGCTCTACCGGGACATGACCCTGGGCCGGCGCTTTGAGGACAAGTGCGCCGAGATGTACTACCGGGGCAAAATGTTCGGCTTCGTGCACCTCTACAACGGTCAGGAAGCGGTCAGCACCGGCGTGATCGGTGCGATGAAACGGCAGCACGACTGGTTCTGCAGCACCTATCGCGACCACGTGCATGCCTTAAGCGCCGGTGTGCCGGCCCGCGAAGTCATGAGCGAACTCTTCGGCAAGGAGACCGGTTGCAGCAAAGGCCGCGGCGGTTCGATGCACCTGTTCTCCAAGGAGCACCACCTTCTTGGCGGCTTTGCCTTCATCGCCGAAGGCATTCCCGTAGCGCTCGGATCTGCCTTCACCAGCCGCTACAAGCGCGACGCCCTTGGTGATGCCTCAAGCAACGCCGTGACAGCAGCTTTCTTTGGCGATGGAACCTGCAACAACGGTCAGTTCTTCGAATGCATGAACATGGCGCAGCTGTGGAAGCTGCCGATCATCTTCGTGGTCGAGAACAACAAGTGGGCCATCGGCATGGCCCACGACCGGGCCACCAGCGACCCGGAGATCTGGCGCAAGGCCAGTTCCTTCGGCATGGCCGGAGAGGAAGTGGATGGCATGGACGTTCTGGCGGTGCGGGCAGCGGCCCAACGCGCCGTGGAACGTGCCAGGGCGGGTGAAGGTCCTACCTTGCTGGAATGCCTCACCTACCGCTTCCGCGGGCATTCTCTGGCTGATCCGGACGAACTGCGGGCGGAGGAAGAAAAGCAGTTCTGGGCCAAGCGTGATCCCCTCAAAGCCCTCGAGCGGGACCTGACCGAAGCGGGTCTGGTGAACAGCGATGAACTGCGCGCCATCGAAAAGGACATCGACGGGATCGTTCAGGACTGCGTTGACTTCGCCCTCTCCGCACCCGAGCCAGACCCAGCAGAACTCACCCGATACATCTGGGCTGAAGACTGATTCAGCTGACCTGGATCAACCGAATCAATCGACTCCCGTGGCGGCTCAGATGCCGCTCGGAAGCCGTCGGGTGAGATTGCGCAACTTCCGCAGCGCCTTGAGTTCAACCTGACGCACCCGCTCGCGGGACACCTCCATCAAGCGTCCGATTTCAGCAAGCGTGTGACGCTCGTTGCCCTCAAGCCCGAAGCGCATGCGCAGAACGTGCTGCTCCTGCTCGCTCAGATGACTCAGCCAGCGGCCCAGCTGCTCGTGATGAATCCGCTGTTCAACGATGTCGAGCGGTTCATCAAGGGATGAATCAGCGATCAGATCCCCAAGGAAACTGCGACCCTCCTCACCGTTGACGGGAGCATCCAGGCTGCTGGTGGTGAGCGCCTGGCGCAGCAGCGAATCCAGCTCATCCAAGGGGATATCCATGGCTTCAGCGATCTCCACACGGCTGGGCATGGCGCCGAGCTTGTGGGCCAGATCAAGACTGACCTTGCGAATCGTGGTGAGCCGCTCACTGAGATGAACGGGAAGACGAATCGTGCGCGACTGGCAGGCAATCGCCCGGGTCATGCTCTGGCGGATCCACCAGAAGGCATAGGTGGAAAACTTGTAACCGCGGGTGGGATCAAATTTTTCAACAGCACGCTCCAGGCCCAGTGAGCCCTCCTGAATCAGATCGAGCAATTCCAGACCCTTGCCTTGATATTTCTTGGCGACGCTGACCACAAGACGAAGGTTGGCCTTCATCATCCGCTCTTTGGCGCGGCGACCGATCCTCAGAAGACGGCGCTGTGCCGTGGTGAGTTCTCCATCCTCGAACTCACGAGAACCGTCTTCGGTGAGGGCCATCATCGCCTGCACCTGATTGCCCAGCTCGATTTCTTCGGCTGGGGTCAGCAGTGGAATTCTGCCGATGGTGGCGAGATACCAACTGACGGGGTCGCTGCTGCGCCGACGTTGCGTCTCCAGCGGCTTGGAAGCTGTGGACACCTTGGGTGCTGCGGAAGTGAGTTGACTTTCCTACGAACAGAAAGAATGTCGAAGTGTTTTCAGCAACCCTTCAGATTCAGAACAGCAAACCGCAACATTTCAGATTTGCGAAAGATTTAAAAACCAAGAAAAGCTCTTTTGGGACCTGCACGCCGAGGCAATCAAAACGAATCATTTATTCAGACTTCGTTGAACATCGTTGTTTGCTTTTTCTGACACCGCGCTGTATTGATTTTCAAACAATCCGCAATCGTTGAAGCATCACTGGATCGAGCACGAGCTGCCGCCAAACCGTGCAAAGCCGCAGCGGCAGCGAAGCTTTCAAGCCCGGGCTGCTGCTGTGCCGCAACTCCCTGGGCGCCCCAACCGATGACGAAACCGGCCAGAAGATCGCCCAGACCCGTGCGGGCCACCCGGGGGGATGTGCCGGCCAGCACCACCGCCGCACCCGATGGATCAGCCAGCACGGAATGCGCACCCTTCAGCAAAATGCAGCAACGGCTGCAGCGGGCCGCGGCGATCGCCTTCTCAAGCGCATCACCCGCATCACAGTCTGGAAACAACTGGGAAAACTCAGCCGCATGGGGTGTCAGACATGTCGGCCCCCGCCGCTTCAACAACCAGCGCCACCCCTGAGGGCTGGCCGCCAGGCCATTGAGGCCATCGGCATCGAGCACCAGCAAACCGGCAACGCTGAGCATCTGCTCCGACCACTGGCTCCACCAATGGGTGGACTCCCCCAGCCCGGGACCGACCAAAACCGCATCCAGCCGCTCTGGAATCACCCCGTCCTCCAGTTGCATCGCCTCCGGCAACACCTGCCACAAGCTGGATTGAAGACGGGGCGGCACAACGGCCTGAACGCAGCCGCAGCCGCAGCCACTGGCCATGGCACCCCGCAGCGCCAGATGTGCTGCGCCGGGGTAGCGATCACTGCCAGCCACCACCAGGCAGCGGCCCCGTTCGTACTTCATCGCCGTGGGCGGCAACGGCGGTAACGGGGCCGAGCAGGACTCGCTCACCGGTAGACGGCGCGGCAAGACCGCTGCGGCGTTGCCCAACACCGCAGACGGCAACCCCAGATCAATCCGCACCAATGCTCCAACCCAGGAACGGGCCGGGTCCAGAGACAACCCGCGCTTCAACCAGCCAACACTGAGGGTGACCGAGGCACAGGCCGCCTGCTCGCCCAACACGGTTCCCTGGTCGGAGCAAAGGCCCGACGGCACATCCAGGCTGATCAAGGCCCCTGGCCGAAGCTGCTGGCGGCGCCGGAACAGGTCCGCCAAGAGCTCTGGCAGCGGCCGACTCTGGCCGAGCCCGAAGACCGCATCCAGCCACAGTTCGGATCCGCCTGGATCGGGCTCTTGAATCCGTTGGCGCAGACCAAGCCACTCCCCGTGGCGCAGATGTTCAGCGGTGAGGGTCTTGCGAATCGGCAAGGGACACCACAACGACACCTCGATGCCAGCCAGGTGCAACTCCCGGGCCACCACCAGACCATCGCCACCGTTGTGACCCGGTCCCACCAGGACAACCACGCCATGGCGCAGCAGATCCCGGCGTGCCAGAAGCCAAGCCGCCATGGCCAGCCCCACCTTCTCCATCAAGGCGGCGACGGGCATTCCGCTCTCGAACAACCTCTGTTCCGCAGCCCCCATGGACGCGGCATCCACCAGCACGTGATCGGAATCAGCGGGAGGCCACACCAGTTGAAGGTTGCCGGGACCTCACTATGGAGAGAACTCCCTGCGCCGCCCATGGCCGTCGGATCCACCACAACCCGCGCTGGAGAGGCTGCTCTTGAGCGCCTCAGGCAATGGCCCGGGGAGCATCGTGTGGCCGTTGGTCTCTCTGGAGGCGTCGACAGTTCCCTGACGGCGGCACTGCTGGTGGAAGCGGGCTGGCAGGTGGAAGGCCTGACCCTCTGGCTGATGAGCGGGAAAGGAGCCTGTTGCGCCGAGGGGCTGGTGGATGCGGCCGGCATCTGTGAACAGCTGGGCATTCCCCACCACGTGGTGGACACGCGCGAAACGTTCCAACAGGAAATCGTTCAACGGCTGGTGGATGGCTATCGCGATGGGATCACGCCGTTGCCCTGCTCCCAGTGCAATCGATCGGTGAAATTCGGACCGATGCTCGATTGGGCTCTGCAGGAGCGCAAACTGCCCCGCATCGCCACTGGCCACTACGCCCGGATCCGCCATGGCGGCGATCGAGGGCGACATCAGCTGCTGCGGGGCCTCGATACCCGCAAAGACCAGAGTTACTTCCTCTATGACCTGCCCCAGGAGGTTCTTGGACGCATCGTTTTTCCCTTGGGGGAGCTGACCAAACCCGACACGCGACTCGAAGCCGCCCGCCACGGTCTGCGCACCGCAGAAAAACCGGAGAGCCAGGATCTTTGCCTGGCTGACCACCACGGATCGATGCGGGCGTTCCTGGATGCCTATCTGCCACCGCGGCAGGGGGAAATCGTGCTGGCGGACGGGACTGTTGTGGGCGAGCACGACGGCATTGAACACTTCACCATCGGTCAGCGCAAAGGGCTCGGTGTGGCCTGGCGCGAGCCCCTTCACGTCATCCGCCTTGACGCTGCCATGAATCGGGTGGTCGTGGCACCCCGGGCCGAGGCCGGCCGAGACAGCTGCGTGGTGGGTGCGGTGAACTGGGTCTCAATTGACCCGATCGAGGCGCCGCGAACCGTTGAGGTGCAGGTGCGCTACCGCAGTACGCCGGTGCGTGCGGAGCTTTCACCCCTTCCAGCAACCGAAGCAGATCAGCAGCGGGACCGGCCCCACCGCTGCCGTCTCAGCTTTGAGGAGGAGCAGTTCTCGATCACACCAGGCCAGGCGGCTGTGTTCTACGACGGTGAAACCGTTCTGGGTGGGGGGCTGATCCAACGGGAATAGGGCGTGACGCGCTGACGCACCTGAACGACGGCCTCGGCGACCCCAGGGGCTTCCGGCGCTAACAACCTCTGCACCGACCCGTTGGCCGAAATCAGCGCCGTGGGGCCCGTATTGCCAACGCTGAGCAGATCCCGTCCTGTCTCGATCGCCCGTAACTGCGCGAGAGCCAGAAACTGCTCCTGCAATTGGAGCGGATAGGGGTCGAGATTGGCGATAGCCAGGAGCCAGGTCGCTCCATCGGCAGCGGCGCGGGCCAGAGCCAGACCATCGGCGATCTCGTAGCAGATCGCAACGGCCGCAGGGGGTTCCACCACCGCCATCGTTCTCGGGGCCGGACCGGGGGACAGTCCCCCCACCGCAGACAGTCCCGCCGTCAGCCCGGCAGGAAGAGGCGGAATCCATTCCCCGATCGGCACGAGACGGTGCTTGTCTGCCAGAGGAACGGGAAACCAGTCGGACGGCTCGTAAAGCAACAAGGAACTTCGTTGCTGACCCCGCACCCAACGGAATCCGCCACTGATCAGAGGAACGGCTGGAGCTTCGGCCGGCAGCTGAAAACGCGCCGGAAGCGCTCCCTCCGGAGCAACCACAGCGGCTGGATTGTTGGGCTCCAGCTGACGCATCGCATCCACCAGAGCCATTGGAAGCGCCTGTTGACGTTCCAGATCGAATTTTTCTCGGGTGGGAACGGCGGGTTGCCAGACCCCCAGAGCAACGGAGCCGACCGGCGGCGGCGCCGACAACAGCCAGCTGCCCAAACCATGGGCTAGAAGCACACTGGCCAATCCGAGCATGCCCCAGCGACGCCAGGCAGCGGGTTGCTCGAACAGCGCCAGCAGGCAGCAGCCCCAGCACAACTGCAGCCATGTCAGCCCTCCGGAACCGAACCAGCGGGCCAATCCCGCCAGGGGACGGTCCCAGGGCAGGGTGGTGCCGCCGACGCCGATCCAGAACAGCGGCGAGCCCGAAAGCACCAGTTCGGCCAGGGCCCAGACCCCGGCCAGCAACATCAGCCGCACTGGACGCGGCCAGTGATGAGGCAGCCACCGCGCCAGCACAGACCATCCGGCCAGAAGCAGAGCGGCAAGGCTCCCGCAGGCCAGCCAGATGGCCAGTGCCACAGGCAGGCTCAGCCAGGCGGGGACGCCCATCCAGGTAAGTGGATGCAGGGCCAGAAGCCAACTGTGACTGATTAAAACGGCCAGCAGTCCCCAGCCGGCCGACCACCGGGGACGCTCAGCCACGGACCAGAGCAGCGCCAGGGCGGGGACCATCAGCAATGGCCCGCCAAGGGATGGAGCCACGCCGGCCAGGACGCCGCCAAGCAGCGCCCGCGATCCGGCCTTCAGTTGGTGATTGCCCATGGTCAGCAGTCCCGGCCGAAGGCATCCTGGATCGGACCCGCCCACCTGTCGCCATGGATGCCGCGAATCCTCTCCAGCAACTGCTGCTCCGCGGCCTGGGCACCACCACCCTCGTTGCTGAGCGTCTGCGCGGCGTCACCCAGAACTGGGTGAGCAGTGGCCGGCTGGATCCGAATGAAGCATCCGCTCTGGTGGACGACGTGCTCAAGGCCCTGCGCGGTGAAACCCCCGAGCTGGAACAGCAGGTGGGGCGCAACCTGGAACGCAACCGCGACAACCTGCTCCAGGACTTTGGTGTTCCCAGCCAGAAGGAAGTGGACGAGCTGCGCGGTCGCATTGATCGCCTCGAGCAACAGCTGCGGCAGATGAACCGGCCTGAATGAACGCCGACGCCGCGGACCGGAGGTCAGAATCAGCGCAACAGAAGCCTTTCCGTGCGCGACATCATCATCAGCACAACGGTCTGTGTGGCCTGCCTGCTCCTGGCGCTGGTCAGCCAGATCGTGGCCCCCTCCACCGTTTCCGCAGCCCCGGTGCAACCTGCTGCCGTTCGCAGCGAAGCTTCGAAACCCAAACAGGCGTTGAGCTTCGAACTCGACCCTGACGACCCCAACCCGACTCTTTTCGCCATGGCCAACGATTCCGCTTCCGCAGACGCATCAGCTCTCGGTGGCCCCCTCGATGCCCCCGACACCACCATCACCGCCAGTGGTCTGAAAATCATTGAGTTGGAGGTGGGCAGCGGCGAAGAGGCCACCCCCGGCCAAACGGTTGTGGTGCATTACCGCGGCACCCTGGAAGACGGACTCCAGTTCGATGCCAGCTACGACCGGGGCACACCCTTCAGCTTCCCCCTCGGGGCTGGTCGGGTGATCAAGGGTTGGGATGAAGGTGTTGCCGGCATGAAAGTTGGTGGCAAACGCAAGCTGGTGATCCCTTCCGACCTGGCCTACGGAAGCCGGGGCGCCGGTGGCGTGATTCCCCCCAACGCAACCTTGATCTTCGAGGTGGAACTGCTCGACGTGAAGAAGTGAGCGGAAGCTAGGCTCAACCCAAGCCAATTCCGCTCTGAACCGATGCTGCGCTCGGCCCTTTCCGCCCTTGCATGTGCACTCCCTGCCCCCGTGGCAGAAGCCCATTGCGACGGTCCTTGTGGCGTGTACGACCCGGCTTCCGCTCGTGTGGCAGCCGAAGCCGTGCTGTCCATGACCAAAAAGCTGAAGGCGATGGAAGCTCCCGCCTCTGGTGCCGCTGCTGCCCTGGCCGCTTACAACAACACCTTCGGCCGCTACGTGGCCATCAAAGAAGAGGAAGCACAGAAGACCAAGAAAGAGCTGTTGATCCTCTGGACCGACTACTTCAAGCCCGATCACCTGGCCACCTTCCCCGACCTGCACTACACCTTCTGGAAAGCAGCCAAACTCTGCAGCGCCTGCAAGGTGAACATCGATCAGGCCAAGGCCGAGGAACTGATGGCCGCCGTTGAGAAAATCCACGGCATGTTCTGGCAATCCAAGGGCCGTTCCGACGCCTGGGTCACCGCATCCTGAGTTCGAACAGAACCAATCCCTCCATCGCAGCAGCAGGTCTTCGCGACCTGTTGCTGCTTTTTTGTGGCCGACGCCTGCTTCTTCGCATCGAAGGACGATCGATGCAACCCACCCTTGAACCCGGAGATCGGGTTCTGGTCAGGCGGCTGGGACGGAAGACCGCACCCTGCCTGGGATCCGTGGTCGTGACCTGGCATCCCCAGCGCAGCAAGCTGCGCCTGATCAAGCGTCTGAAGAGCGTTGAGGAAACGGGGCTTTGGTTGCTGGGAGACAACCCAGGCGAAAGCACCGACAGCCGCCAACTTGGAGCTGTGCCCACAAGCCTGCTGATCGGCGAAGTGGTGGGTCGGTTGCCGCGTAGGGAATCAGAACAGAGCCGGTGAGGTCTTCTGCAGCCAGATGGCCCCGGTGATGATCGAGAGAGCACCCGTACCGCCCACAAGAAAAGGCATCAGCCGGGCACCGCTGCGGAGCGTGAGGAACGACACCACAGACACCACGGCCACCATGGCGCCAATGGATCCAAGCAAGTAAGCCACGAGGTAGCCCACAGCGGCGTGGGGCGGCAGGGCCAACGCAGGGATCACTGCAAGCAGGTGACTGGCCCCCGCCAGGCCATGCAGCAAGCCCAGGCCGGAGGAGGCGTGGACGTGGCGACGGTGGTTGCTGGCGCCGCGCACATGCAAGTGAAGATGACGATGCTCTGCGGCACCGTCGTGGCGGTGCTGATGGGTGTGCAGTTCCAGCCCGAACGCCGTGCGGACGGCCAGGGCACCCACCACCAGCAGGGCAACACCCACCAAAAATTCCGCCCAAGACGACATCGCCTCCACATGGGCCAGGTCTTTCAGACCAATGGCGATCAACGCAAGAACCACGACTCCGGTGGAGTGACCAGCACCCCACGCCAGGGCGTGACGAAAGGCGGCCCATGGCTTGCTCAGGGAGAAAGGCGCCATGGCCACCAGGTGATCAGCACCACCCACGACATGAACGGCCCCGGCTGCAACACCGGTCAAAAGGCTAATCAGCACAAAGAACCGCCTGAATGTCGCAATTCTGCATCAGCAGTGAAACGGCAACGGCCTTAACCGGCCTGGATCAACTGCACCAGACCAGCTTCAACATCCTGCTGCCGCATCAAGGCTTCCCCCACCAGCACAGCCCCCGCACCGGCGGCTTGCACGCGATCGAGATCGGCCCGGCTGAACAGACCCGATTCACTCACCAGCAGCACCCCCTGTTGCTTCAACCGGTCGTTGAAGTCGACCAGCAGCCGCTCGGTCGTGGCCAGATCCGTCTCGAAGCTGGTGAGATCGCGGTTGTTGATTCCGATCAAGGGAAAGCCGCCAATGTTGAGCACCCGGTCCATTTCGGTGGCGTCATGAACCTCCACCAGCACGGTGAGGCCCAGTGCCGCCGCAGCCTTGTTGAGATAACGAAGATCCTGATCCGAGAGGATGGCAGCGATCAGCAGCACCGCATCAGCCCCGGCCGCTCTGGCCTGGAACAGCTGGTAAGGGCTCAGCACAAACTCCTTGCAGAGCAGAGGCAGGTCAACGGCCTGACGCACCTCCACCAAGACATCAAAGCCGCCCTGGAAGAAGGTCTTGTCGGTGAGCACCGAGAGGCAGCTTGCACCACCAGCGGCATAGGCCTTAGCAATCGCCACCGGGTCGAAATCCTCACGGATCACCCCTTTGCTGGGGCTCGCTTTTTTCACCTCAGCGATCACCGCAGGTTTCGTGGCGGCCGCCTGAAGCGCCCCCAGGAAATCCTTGGTGGGAGGAAGCTTGGCAATCTGCTGCTTCAGGTTGTCGAGGGGAACCTTTTCGCGGGCGGCATCGATCTCACGGTCTTTTTCCCAGACAATTTTCTCGAGAATGTGACGCGGTTCCTCGTCATCGTGGGGCACCGCATATTCGAGATGGGCCACCCTCACCTTGGGGTTGGGGGGACGACGGCGGATCTCCATAGAAGAGGAAAAAGACTGGAACGAAAAACGTGGGGCGGGATCAGGCGGCCACCTGGGCGGCAGCCTGCTTGTAAGCAACCTCCACCACCTCGCTGAGGGTTGGGTGGGTGTGCACTTCGGTGGCGAGCTGACGCACGCTCTGGCGCCGGGCAACGGCATTGGCCACCTCCTGGATCAGGTCGGCGGCGTGAAGCCCATAGATGTGGGCGCCAAGCACTTCACCGCTGGTTTTGTTGAACAGCAGCTTCATCAGGCCATCGCTGTCCAGTTCAGCCAGAGCTTTGGAATTGGCCTTGAAGTAGCTGCGAACGGAACCGAGCTGGAAGCCATCCTTCTCTGCCAAAGCTTTGGCATCCGCCTCGGTCAGGCCAACCGAGCTGATCTCGGGATGGGTGAAGGTGGCCGCCGGAATGCTCCGGTAATCGATCTCGCGCGCATGGCCAAGGATGTTGTCCACCGCAACGGTGCCTTGGGCAGCAGCCGTGTGGGCCAGCATCAGCTTGCCGGTTACATCGCCCACGGCCCAGAGATGAGGAACAGGCTGGTCGTTGACCAGAACGCGCATGGCGTCGTCGATCGGGACGAAACCATGGTTCGTTTCCACATTCAGCGACTCCAGGTTGAGACCCTTGCTGCTGGGAACACGCCCTGTGGCCACCAGAACGGCATCCACCTCAAGGGTCTCCACCAGTTCACGGCTGTTGAAATCAGCCAGTTCGATCTGCACCGGACAGCCCGGGGTGACCTTGCGGGCCAGCAGACCGGAACGCGCATCGATATCACGACCATCAATCAAATGACGCCCAGCGATCTTGGCGATGTCGGGATCAAAGGTGGGCATCACCTTGTCCATGGCCTCGATCATCGTCACCTCGCAACCGAGGGCGGTGTACACATCAGCGAATTCAAGGCCGATGTAACCGCTGCCGATGATGGCGATCCAGCGGGGCAGCCATTCCAGGTTGATGGCCTCGTCACTGGTGAACACCGTGCGGCCATCGGTTTCGATGCCTGGCGGAACAAAGGGATCTGATCCGGTGGCGATGATCACGTCCTTGGCGGTCAGCACCCTGTCGACCCCGCTGGGTTCCCGCAGTCCCACCTTCTGGCTGCCCTCAAGACGGCCGTGCCCACGAAGGATGGTCACCCCGGCCCGTTCGAGGGTTTTGGTGAGGTTGGTGCGGATGGTCTGAACCAGCTGATTGGCGTGATCAGCGATCTTCTGCCGCTCGAACCGGACGGGAGCAGCGTGAATGCCGAAGCTCGAGAGGTGTTTGTCGTCTGCCAGTTCCCGCACCTTTCCACTGGCGGCCAGCAGCGCCTTGGAGGGCACGCAGCCCCGGTTCACACAAGTGCCACCCATGTCGCGGGATTCAACGATCGCCGTCTTCAAGCCGTGCTCGGCGGCATGTTTGGCAGCATCGAAGCCGCCGTAGCCGGCTCCAATAACAATGACGTCGAAGTCGAAGCTGGCGTCGCTCACCCGAACTGCTGCGATGTGGCGGTCATTGTCGCTCTTCGCCGCTCCAGAAGGAGAGGAACAGCGGCAGACGCCACATTCAGGGATTCCACCCGTGCGCTATGGGGGAGCGTGACGGCATGGGTGCAGCAGGCCTGCAGATCCGGATGCAGACCTGCGCCCTCGGTTCCCAGCACCAGCGCCGTCGGCAGCGTCCAGTCGAGATCCCAATAGGGAATCGGAGAAGCTTGGGTCGAATCGGGCACCAGGGTGGCCACCACTTGCACACCCAAAGCTGCCAGCTGCTTCAGTTCCTGCCGAAGCTGTGAAATCGCCATCGCTTCGCTGGGTCCAAAGCGTTGATGCGGCAGTTGAAGCAGAGCACCGGCAGAGGCCCGCAACACCTTCGTGCCAAGGGGATCAACGCCAGCCCCCATCCAAACCGCGTTGAGGTCAGCGGCCAGGGCCGTGCGCAGCAACGTGCCCAGATTCCCTGGATCCTGAATCCGATCCAGAACCAGGAGGAAGTCCAGCTCTGGTGGGACGGCGGGCAGTCGATCCAGGGGGCTCAGGCAGGCAACGCCATCAGGTGTGACTGTTGTGAGAGCAGCCCGCAACACCTCATCTGTGACGATCCGCAATCGCGCCTGGACACAACGTTCAGCCAGGGCCGGATGACCTTGCCACCAGGCTTCAGTCGAGATGATTTCAACGGGTGCGTTGCCCTGCCTGAGAACTTCCTGCAACAGGTGGGTGCCCTCGAGAAGCAACAGCCCCTCGGCCTCTCGCCCAGCACGGGTGGCCAGGGTTCGCAGCCGTTTGACCAGGGGATTACGTCGGCTGCTGATCAGGGGGAAAGAGGAATCCAGAGAACGACTCAGAACGCTGCGTGTTTGCGCACGTTCAGGCCCTTGTGAACGCTCAGATCTTCTCCGTCGAGCTCGAGGCCATTGATGGCTGCGATTTCGCCTTTGATTCCTTCCGCTGCCAGATTTTCAATCATCTTTTTAATCACCTGATCTTCGACGGTTGCATGGTCGATGGAATCAGGGGTGAGAAACTCAAGAAATTTCCCCACCTTCGAAGCAACGACTTCCGAAGCGTTGGAAATTTTCAGAACGATCATGGTTGTCGGGTGTCGTTACCCGACAAAGTTAGTGCGGATGGGGAGACTTGAACTCCCACGATGTTGCCACCACTAGTACCTGAAACTAGCGCGTCTACCAATTCCGCCACATCCGCTGGCGTGTCGTTTTCGACCGCAAGACCATAGGCCATCGCCGATCCCTGACGGCCCCAGCCGCTCGTAACAAACTGTCCACTTTGAACGCCGGCCGTCTAGACGGTCTCAAAAACTGTTGCCAAACTCCGGACATAGGGGATCAGCTCACCGATGATGGCCGTTGCAGAAGCGTCTCAGGAGAGTCTCAAGCAACGCCTCAATGTCAGCGGTGGCAATGGCTTGAAGGGGACACTTCGCGTCAGCGGTGCGAAAAACTCTGCTCTGGTGCTGATGACAGCCAGCCTCCTCAGCGAGGAGACCATTGAGCTGACCAACATTCCCTCTCTCACAGATATCGATGGCATGAGTGCCATCCTCGAATCTCTGGGGGTTCAAGTCGACAGGCAGTCGGATTGCATTCGCCTCACCGCAGCCGAGCTCAGTGGCTCGGCCCCTCCCTACGAACTGGTCAACAGCCTGCGCGCCAGTTTCTTCAGCATTGGTCCGCTGCTTGGACGCCTGGGACACGCTCGGGTCCCTCTCCCTGGAGGGTGCCGTATCGGGGCTCGTCCCGTGGTGGAGCACATCCGCGGACTCAAAGCCCTCGGTGCCGTCGTCAATGTCGAGCACGGGATTGTCACGGCCTCAGTGCCCGGCAGCAAAAAACGCCTTACGGGCGCTCAGATCGTGCTCGACTGCCCCAGCGTTGGCGCCACCGAAACCATTCTGATGGCAGCGGTTTTGGCCGATGGGGTCTCCACCATTGAAAACGCTGCTCAGGAACCTGAAGTGCAGGACCTGGCCAACCTGCTCAACAGCATGGGAGCCCAGGTCAGCGGCGCTGGCGGCCCGATGATCACCGTTCAAGGCGTAGAGCGTCTCCGTGGTTGCAGCAACTACCCGGTGATCCCGGATCGCATCGAAGCCGGAACATTCCTGATGGCGGCGGCAATCACGCGCTCACCACTGGTGGTGGAGCCCGTCATTCCCGAACACCTCAGCGCTGTGATCCAAAAACTTCGTGATTGCGGCTGCTCCATCGAGATCAAGGGGAGGGCCGTGACGATCACCCCTGGCGAGATCACGGCCGTGGACATCACCACCCAACCGTTCCCCGGGTTTCCAACCGATCTCCAGGCACCGTTCATGGCCCTGATGTGCACCGCGAAGGGCACCAGTGTGATCAGCGAAAAGATCTACGAAAACCGTCTGCAGCATGTGGCCGAACTGCAGCGCATGGGGGCATCGATTCGACTCGAGGGCAGCACCGCCATCGTTGAAGGAGTGGCTCAGCTGAGCGCAGCTCCCGTCACCGGCACCGACCTCCGTGCAGCCGCAGCCATGGTGCTGGCTGGCCTCTCCGCCAAAGGAATCACCGAAGTGGCTGGTCTGAAGCACCTGGACCGGGGCTACGACGACCTCGAAGCCAAGCTCAGCACTGCTGGCGCTGAGGTGAAGCGCAACATCCCCTGAAGTGGGGCCCTTCAATCAATACAATCCCTGTGCGGGAGCCTGGCGGAATTGGTAGACGCAGCTGACTCAAAATCAGCCGGCCACTGGTCTTGGGGGTTCAAGTCCCCCGGCTCCCATCCCTCCGCTGTGATGAACACCTACGGCCGGTTCCCTTTGGCTCTGGCCCAAGGGAACGGCTGCTGGGTCAAGGACACTCAAGGCAGGCGCTACCTGGATGCCGTCGCCGGCATTGCCACCTGCACCCTGGGCCACAGCGACAGGGCTATGCAGCGGGCTCTGCGAAAGCAGCTGGGACGGCTCCAGCACGTGTCCAACCTCTATCGGATTCCGGAACAGGAAGAGCTGGCCAGCTGGCTGGTGAACAACAGCTGTGCCGACAGCGTCTTCTTCTGCAATTCCGGCGCCGAGGCCAATGAAGCCGCGATCAAGCTGGCCCGCAAACACGGCCATCAACGGCGCGGTATCGAACAGCCCGTGATTCTCACGGCAGCAGCCAGCTTCCATGGCCGCACGCTTGCGGCGGTCACCGCCACGGGTCAACCCAAGTACCACAAGGGTTTTGAACCCATGGTGACCGGGTTTGATTATTTCCCTTACAACGATCTGAAGGCCCTCGAAGCCCTGATCAACCGCTACGAACAGGCCGGCCCCTCGATCGCGGCCGTTCTGGTTGAACCCCTGCAGGGGGAGGGTGGCGTCAACCCTGGAGATCGCGTTTTCTTTTCACGCCTGCGCGAGATCTGCACGGAGCGAAACATCCTGCTGATCCTTGATGAAGTTCAGGTGGGCATGGGGCGGAGTGGACGCCTCTGGGGCTATGAGCAGCTGGGCATCACCCCTGACGCCTTCACCCTGGCCAAGGGCCTGGGCGGTGGCCATGCCATTGGTGCCTTGTTGGTGAATGCATCAGCTGATGTGTTCGAACCCGGCGACCACGCCAGCACCTTCGGAGGCAATCCTTTCGCCTGCAGAGCGGGGTTGACAGTGGCCACCGAAATCGAACGCCGCGATCTGCTGACCAACGTCACAGCCCGTGGCGAACAACTGCGCAATGGACTCCAAGAGCTCGTGAACTGCTTCCCGGAGCACCTGCAAGGCGTGCGCGGCTGGGGCCTGCTGCAGGGCATCGTGATCCGGGAAGGCAGCAGTTGGACGGCACCCGCGCTGGCGAAAGCCGCCATCGATCACGGCCTGCTGCTCGTGGCGGCCGGCCCCTCAGTGCTGCGCATGGTGCCCCCACTGACCATCAACAAGCGCGAGGTGCGCGAACTGCTGCGCCGTCTGGCGACAACCCTCTCCAGCCTCAGCTGAGTGGACGATCTGTCTGATCTGATCCCGCGCTTCGATCTGCGTGGCATGGATCTGCAGTTGGATCGCATGGATGCGGCCCTGCGCGAGCTCGACCATCCCTGTCGGACGATTCCAGCGATCCAGGTGCTGGGCACCAACGGGAAGGGTTCCATCGTCAGCTTTCTGGAATCAGCCCTTTGTGCCGCTGGCCTCCGCTGCGGTGTCACCACCTCCCCCCACCTGGTGAGCTGGTGCGAACGCATCCGGATCCAGGGGAAACCCATTGCGATTGAAACCCTGCGCAGCCGGTTGCAGGAACTCCAGCCGCTGAACGAACGGCATCGGCTCACTCCGTTTGAACTGCTGGTGACCGCCGCCTTGTTGGAGTTCCAACAGCACGCCTGCGAGCTGCTGGTGCTGGAGGTTGGGCTGGGGGGACGGCTTGATGCCACCACGGCCCATCCCTGCCGTCCTGTCGTGGCCGTCGCCAGCATTGGCCTGGACCACTGCGAGCACCTGGGCCACAGCCTCACCGCCATCGCAACTGAAAAAGCGGCAGCAATCCCGCCTCAGGCTACCGTGATCAGTGGCGCCCAAGCCCCTGAAGTGCGGGACGTCCTGGAGACAACCTGCCGGACCCAGCAGGCCAGGCTCCACTGGGTGAAGCCCCTGGATCCAATCTGGCAACTGGGCTTGCCCGGCGCCATTCAGCGCAGCAACGCCGCTGTGGCCCTTGGTGCCCTGCAAGCCCTCTCGGGCTTGAGCTGGACGTTGCCTGAGGCTGTGATTCAGGAGGGCTTCGCCACAGCCCACTGGCCCGGTCGGCTGCAAAGCGTGCGTTGGGGTGACCACAGGCTTCGCCTTGATGGAGCCCACAATCCACCGGCCGCAGTGCAACTGGCCGAAGAACGCAGCCTCTGGAGCCATGCCGCCAATGGTGTGGTGTGGATCCTGGCAATCCAGGCCCACAAGGACGCTGTCGCCATGCTCCGGACGCTGCTACAGCCGCAGGACCAGGCCTGGATCATTCCGGTGCCAAGCCACAGGAGCTGGAACCGGTCGGCCCTCCTCCAGGAACTGCCTCAGCTCGAGCACCAGATGCAGGAGGCCGACAACCTCGAAACCGTGCTGCACCAGCTCAGCAGCAATGGATGGCCGACACCGGTGCCAATTGTTGCCGGATCGCTGTATCTGATCGGTGACCTGTTCGCTCGCGGCGTTGTAACGGCAGAGTGAGCACAGCTTGCGCGTGAACTGTGCTGCGAATCTCCTGGTTGCTGGGCCTTCTCCTGCCCCTCCTGCTCATGGCATCACCTGCCCAGGCCCTGGACACCTCAGCTGGAGTGGGTCTGCAGGACCGCGCCCTGTTCCAGGAAAAGGTGGATTACACGCTCACCAACCAGAGCAATGGCGATTTCGAAGGACAGAACCTGGCCAATACATCCTTCGCCGGAGCCGTGGGCCGCGGTGCGAATTTCCGGGGCGCCAACCTGCATGGAGCAATCCTCACCCAAGGGGCCTTCGCCGAGGCTGATTTCCAGGGTGCTGACCTCTCCGATGCCCTGATGGACCGCGCCGACTTCGTCGCCACCGATCTCCGCAATGCCGTCCTGACCGGGATCATTGCGTCGGGCAGCAGCTTCAGCAACGCTCAGATCGAGGGGGCCGATTTCACTGACGCCCTGCTCGATCGAGATGATCAACGCCGACTGTGCGGCGAGGCAGATGGCATCAATCCCAGCACCGGAGTTGCCACATTCGACAGCTTGGGCTGCTGATCCTCAGGTGCGCTCCTCCCATCCCCGAAGCTTGCCAGGATTAAGCAGGCCGGCATGGTCAAATCGCATCTTGGCCGCCACCTGATCGGCATCGATCACACCAAGGCCGCCGTCTTCCACGGTGATCACGTGGGGGTTGAACAACACCGCACCCGCGGCCCTGCAGTCGTCCATCAACCGGTTCAGCTGATCCGCCCCCTGCCAACGCACCAACGGCAGCGCCGCCAGACGGGGACTGCCCTGCTGACGCACAAGCTCAAGATGCCAGAGCAGGGCATCACCCCAGCGCTGCTTCAGTGCCCCCATCGCTGGGGCCTCCGGTTGCGGCAACAGCATCTGCAGGTAGGTCCATCCCGGCTCTGAAGCCCTTACATGCAGGGTGGTGTGGTTCCAGCTCAGCTCGCGCAAGCCATTGCCCCCGGAGAGATCCTCAGGGCCGAGATCCCGCAGGATGGCGCCGGCTGACTGCGCCATCCGATGCAGGCTGTTAAGCCCATCGGGGGCGACGAGCAACAGAAGACGGTGCGCCGAGACGGCAGGTCCACCCCAGCTGGGCAAACGCGACAGCAGCGGCTGTTCCAGCAGGCTCGCCAGATGGAGATCCAAGGCCGAGGCAGCGATCCGTTGCATCAGCTCAATCGCCTGCTCCCAGTGCTCGCAGTCGACACTCACCTGGTGCCAGTTGACCGCTGGAGCTGTGGCCAGGCTGAGGGCCGTGATGATGCCGTTGGTGCCATAGGCGTGATTCAAGGCCTCAGCATCCATCTCGCCGAGTTGATGGCGCTGGGCATCGGCACGTAGCGGCACGATCTCCAACCCGAGCAGATGGCCTGGATCCCGCAGAAAGCCCCAGCGCAGCGAACCGATGCCCCCGGAGCCCCCTGCCACAAAGCCACCGATGGTGGCGCTGCGCCAGGTGCTGGGCATCAAGCGCAGCTGGCGTCCATGCCGGCGCAACTCCTGATCCAGATCGCGCATCACACAGCCCGGTTCCACGGTCACCACCCCGGTGATCGGATCAATCGAGCGGATCTGCCGCAGGGCCGTGGTGAGCATCACCACACCGCCCTGCAGAGGCACACACTGGCCGTAGTTCCCTGTCCCGGAGCCGCGCAGGGTTAAGGGAACCTGGTGCTCAGCGCAGGCCGAAGCCAGCCGTTCAACGGCATCCACCGTGCGCGGGCGGACCACCAACTCAGCACGGCAGGCCTCCAGCCGCGGCGTCAGAACGGGTGAGTACTCAAAGGCGTCCCGGGAATGGCGCTGCAGCTCCCCCGGTTCCTCCAACAGCTCCAGTTCCGGAACAGCACTGAGGGCTTGCCGCAGGGCAATCAAGGCTTCGGCGCGACCCATGGCGTGGCGGAACACTGGTCAGGGTCTAGCGCCCGGTGACGACTGCCAGTGGCCGTCCACAAGAACCTGACGCTGGGGAGCAGAGCGGATCAGGTCCGACCATCCCTGGCCCTCCATGCAGATCAGATCGGCTGGAGCACCAGCCCGCAGCACTCCATCCCACTCCAACTGAAGAATGGCGGGCGGTGCCGTGGTGAAGGGGGCCAAGCCCAGGCGCTGCCAGGGGAGCAACTGGGTCAAAGGCATCGATGCGGCCAGCAGGGCCAAGGGATCGAAGTCACCTCCCGGGAACCAGGGGTCGGCCACGTTGTCACCCGCCACCGCCACCGGAACACCACAACGTTGCAACTGACGGATCGGAGCCTGCGGACGCTGAAGTGGTGTGGCGTGATCCGCCCGCGCCAGCAACCAGGCATTGGTGAGGGGAAGCGCAATCACACTGAGCTGCGCTGCTGCCATGCGCTCTGCCAATCGCATCAGGCGTGACGCCGGCAGCAGGGAAAGACTGCTGGCATGGCTGCAAGTAACGGGAACCTGCACCGGCACGCGCTGCAGAGCCTTCAGCAGCTGAACCATTCCCTCCGCCGGGCCGTGATCCGCCTCATCGATGTGCAGATCGACACCGCAGTTGTGGCGATCTGCCAGGCGCAACAACGCCTCCAACTGCTCGGTGACCAGAGCCGATCCACAAGGAGGGGTCAGCACACCACCAAGACAGCCGCCACTGGCGGCCACACGACGCGCCAGAGCATCCGCTTCAGCTGAACACCAGAATTCCAAGGGCACCAGCGCCACCAGCTGGAGATCAATGCGGGTGCGCCAGCGCTGCTGCAGGGTGAGCAAGGCCTCCCAACTGGGCTCAGCACCGGGGCCTCCACTGTCCACATGGCTACGCATGGCCCGCAGACCATTGGCGAATGCCCTCTCCATCGCGCGCTCTCCGCGTTGAAGCACACAGGCCACGGTTCGGCTGCTGTGCTCCCGCAGGTTGGCCTCCAGGGCACCGCCATAGCTGCCGCTGAGGTTTGGATGCTCCTGCCAGGTGTAGGCCTTGTCCAAATGGACATGGCAGTCGACCAAGCGCGGCAGCACCATCCGAGAAGGAGACACGTGTTCGGCGGCCAGGGGCATGGGCTCCCTCAAGCGCCCTTGATGCCAGGCAAGCCGCACAGGCGTCAGCCCTTGCTTCTCGCCATCAGGCAGGGGCGCTGAAGGGGCGAAATCCAGCAGTCCCAGGGGTGCCCAGGCCTCAAGGGAACCACTCCCCGGCTGGGTCTCAAGCGACGGGGTGTCCATCACCGCTCAGCACCATTGCTGGCATCGGTGCGGAGGACGACGAAACGACCGGCCACACCAAGGCTGAGCACTTCAAAACCAGGCAGGCGCAGACCCGGCAACATCTCCTTCCGTTCCATCCGCGTGGAATAAAGACTGGCCACAAACAGGTTGCGGCGGGTGGTGAACTGGCCTGCCAATGCCCCCAGTGCATCCCGCTGGGAGGCAATCAGTTCAGGGCAATTGCGAATCCAGAGACGCAGGACCATCGGCAGGGTTGGTTCGTCGCACAGTTCCTTGGTGCCCAACCGGACCAGCTGGTCTCCGGCATGGGCCTGATAGTCCTCCAACGATGGGTTGGATACCACCAGCGACAGCACCCCGGCCGCCGCAATCCCCCCCGCCAACATCGCCAGAGCAGAACGACCTTGCGGACGCGATGAACGTGACACCAGGCAGGCTGCAGCTCGTGTTGGTAGATTCTCACGGACGCGGCGGGCGTCGCCAAGTGGTTAAGGCAGCGGCTTGTGGCGCCGCTATTCGGGGGTTCGAATCCCCTCGCTCGCCCTTCTAACAATTCAACAAAGCGTCCAGGAGAGGTTCTGCACCCCAGCGGATTGGATCCGTGCAGGGCAGACCCAGGGTTAGGCGAATGCGCTCCACCTCCTCTCGAGCCTGAGCCTCATCAAGGCGTGCTGTGTTGAGGGCGACAGCGGCCACCTTGGCTGGCTCACCGGCCCCATCAGGCCGAGCCCAACTTGCCAGGGTTTCGGTGGTGGCCACCAAAGCCTCCAGGCTGGGGAGAGGAATCTGAGGAAGCCGGTCGATGGTCTGCTGTGCTGCCCGATGCACGAGCAACAGAGCCGTCGGCTGGGTGCCGCGCAACAGGGGCAGGGTGGCTGTTGAGGCCGGATGGCAGAGCGACCCCTGCCCCTCCACCAGCACAAGGCCCTGCTTCGGTAGAGCATCCGCGGCCCGAAGCACCGCCGCCTCCACCGCACCGGCGGCGTAATCAATGCGCACAGCATCCAGGGCGACCCCTTCCCCGCTGATCAGGATTCCCGCCTGACCTGTCCCCACAAAGCGCGCGGGAATCCCGGAGCGTTGGGCCGCCTCCAACAAAGACAGGCATGCGCTCATCTTGCCGACAGCCATATCGGTGCCAACCGCCAGAAACCGCCGACAAGGGAGTGCTGCGGCGCGTGCCTGGCCAACGTTGAGACCTTCCGGCTCCCGGCGAAGATCCCAGATCCAACGGTCAGGCCAGCAGGCTTCTGCCAGCTCAGGATTATCGGCCAGCCGGGTGTGGAGTCCGCTGGCGAGGTGAAGGCCGGCGCGCAACGCCGCCAAGGCGTCGTGGCGGACAGGATCAGGTAGCCGCCCCCCCGAGGGAGCCAGGCCGACCACAGCAACCTCAGGCTCGTAGGGCAGCGCCGCAGCCAAATCCGCCACCACCGGCACGTCCCGCTCGATACCGGTGACGCGTTGCAGAGACTGACCCGCATGGTCGGGATCGATCACAGCGACGATCGGTCCGGCACGGTGGCGGAGCATGGCCAGACCGGTCTTGCCGGTGAGGCTGGCCAATCCGCCATGTTGGAGCAGCACCAACCGCATGTCCCGAAATCCCGGCGGCGCCTGAATCCCGCTCATCACGCTTCTGTGCCTCCTGCAGGACGGATCCCCAATCCAGCCATCGCCGAAGGTCGCAAACGATCGTTCTGCAACTCAAGGCCCACAAAGGGGTCATCCACCAAGTTGAGGTGGCTGTCGAGATCCGGCCAACGAATCAGAGGCAACATCTGGGCCGCTGCGCCGTTCAACAACGAGCTGTCGGAATAACACCCCACCATCAGGTTCAGCCCCTTCGTCTGCGCCACCTGGGCCATCAGCAGGGCCTGACTGAGCCCGCCGGTCTTCAGCAGCTTGAGATTCACACCATCCACCACGGGAGCCAGGCGCAGCAGATCGTCCAGATCCCAACAACTTTCATCCGCCACCAGGGCCATCGGACATTGCGGGTGAAGCGCCGCGAATCCCGCTGTGTCCTGCGTGGGATCCAGATCGGGAGCCAGGGGTTGCTCCAGCAGCACCACCCGGTGTGCGGCCAAGGGCTCCAGCATTTGCCTGGCCTGATCCACGGTCCATCCGCCGTTGGCATCCACCTGCAGTTCGATGGCCACACCCTGCCGCTGGGATCGATCCGTGATGGCTTGGGCCACCGCCTCTAACAGGCTGAGGTCGTGGTCCAATCCATCAGGGCTGCCCAGCTTGAGCTTCACCCGCGTCGCCGGCAGCTGCGTCCACCAGCGTTGGAGACGATCCAACACGGCATCTACAGAAGCAAGTCCCAGGGTGACGCTGGTGGCCACACCCTCGGCTGGGTCCAATCCCCAGAGCCGCCACAGCGGATGGCCGAGCCGTTGGCCATGCCAGTCCCACAAGGCCAGGTCAATGGCACAACGGGCCGGGGGACTCAGGGATGCAAGCAGGGGCTCGAACCGTTGCGGACGGTGGTGATCCAGAGCTTCCAGTTGCGGCAACAGCGCCAGCAGCTCCTGCTCCACAGCCTCAAGGGCAAAGGCACGGTGGCCGGTCTCAAATCCACCGGTCTCGCCGCAACCCACCAGCCCATCACCTTCCAACCTGAGCTGCAACCGCACCACGGCAGCGGTGGTGCCCCGGCTGATCGTGAGGGGCACGGCCTTGGTGAGCGAAAACCGTGTGAGGGCCCAGCCCATCGCCATCCGGCTGTCAATCTCCAAACTGACACAACACCGCTGTGACTCACACTGAGAAGGCTTGAGCCAGAGATTTGGTCGCCTCCGCCCCCCTCGCCACTGACGCCACCACCAACCCCCAGCGGGGCAGCTATTGGATCACCACGTTCGGCTGCCAGATGAACAAGGCGGATTCCGAACGGATGGCGGGAATCCTTGAGGCCATGGGCTACCGGGAGGCGTCAGCCGAACTGGATGCCGATCTGGTGCTCTACAACACCTGCACCATCCGGGACAACGCCGAGCAGAAGGTTTACAGCTACCTCGGCAGACAGGCCCAGAGGAAACGCAGCAACCCCAATCTCACCCTGGTGGTGGCGGGCTGTGTTGCCCAGCAGGAGGGCGAATCCCTGCTGCGGCGGGTGCCGGAGCTGGATCTGGTGATGGGACCGCAACACGCCAATCGCCTGGAAACCCTGCTGCTGCAGGTGGACAGCGGTCAGCAAGTGGTCGCCACTGAAGACCACCACATCCTTGAAGACATCACCACAGCCCGCCGAGACAGCAGCATCTGCGGCTGGGTGAACGTGATCTATGGCTGCAACGAACGTTGCACCTACTGCGTGGTGCCCTCCGTGCGCGGCAAGGAACAATCACGGCTGCCCCAGGCGATCAAGCTGGAAATGGAGGGTCTCGCCGCCCAGGGCTACAAGGAAATCACCCTGCTCGGCCAGAACATTGATGCCTATGGCCGGGATCTGCCAGGCATCACGCCGGAGGGTCGCCGCCAACACACCCTCACCGATCTGCTCCATCACGTCCACGACGTGGAGGGCATTGAACGGATCCGTTTTGCCACCAGTCATCCGCGCTACTTCACCGAGCGGCTGATCGATGCCTGTGCCGACCTGCCCAAGCTCTGTGAACACTTCCACATTCCGTTTCAGAGCGGAGACAACGACGTATTGCAGGCCATGGCCCGGGGCTACACCGTTGAGCGCTACCGGCGGATCATCGACCGCATCCGTGAGCGCATGCCCGATGCCTCCCTCAGTGCCGATGTGATCGTTGCCTTCCCCGGAGAGACTGATGCGCAGTACCGCCGCACCCTCGACCTGATCGAAGAGATTGGCTTCGATCAGGTAAACACAGCGGCCTATTCACCCCGGCCCAATACCCCTGCAGCCAATTGGGACAACCAGCTGCCAGAAGAGGTGAAGGTGGAACGCCTGCGCGAAATCAATGCCCTGGTGGAACGCTGCGCTCGCAAAGCCAATGCCCGCTACGAGGGGCGCACGGAAGAAGTGCTTGCGGAGGGCATCAATCCCAAGGACCCATCACAGCTGATGGGGCGTACCCGCACCAATCGCCTGACCTTCTTCAGTGCCGCCGGCGCAGATGGTCATGCCTACAAAGCTGGCGATCTTGTTCAGGTGCGCATCGATGCGGTGCGCTCCTTTTCACTCAGCGGCAGCCCCCTGCCCCACTGAGCACAACGCTGATACGTTTGGCGCTCCCAGCGCTCAGGGGTCGCAGCATTCATGCCGTCCAGTCCCATCACGGTCGGCCTCGTCTTTGGAGGCCGCTCTGGAGAGCACGACGTTTCGATCCGATCTGCAGCGACTGTCATTCGCGGCCTGCGCAGCGGTAAAAACAACGAGCGGTACACGGTGCAGCCGATCTACATCGACCGTGATGGTCGCTGGTGGGGAACGGATCTGGCCGAGGCAACCCTGGCCTCTGAAGTCGCACCGGAGCTCACAACACCTAGGCCACCCTCAGGATTCCAGGGGTTCCCGGAGGGCTGCGATGCGATCGACCTCTGGTACCCGGTGCTGCATGGTCCCAACGGCGAGGACGGAACGATTCAGGGGTTGTTTCAGCTGACCGGCAAACCCTTCGTGGGCGCCGGCGTGCTCGGCTCAGCCGTCAGTATGGACAAACAGGCGATGAAATCTGCTTTCTCCAGCGCCGGGCTGTCCCAGGTGCCCTATGTGGCTCTTCACGCGTCGGAACTCGAGGACGCCAAGAGCCGATCGGCTCTCTTGGACCGGATTGAACGCGAACTGAACTACCCCTGTTTTGTGAAGCCCGCCAATCTCGGCTCATCAGTGGGCATCAGCAAAGTGCGTTCCCGCCAAGAACTGGAAGCGGGACTCGAGCAGGCAGCAGCACTCGATCCAAGGCTGGTGGTGGAGCAGGGCGTCAACGCCAGAGAAGTGGAATGCGCCGTTCTGGGAGGACGGACGCTCGAAGCATCGGTGATCGGGGAGGTTCGTTTTGATGCGGACTGGTACGACTATGAGACGAAATACACCGCAGGCCGCAGCACCACGTTGATTCCAGCTCCCTTGCCAGATCCGGTACGTGACCGCATCCGTGAGCAGGCCTTGCAGGCTTGCGCAGCTGTTGGCGTTAAGGGCATGGGTCGGGTGGACTTCTTCTACGACGACGCCAACGATCAGCTGTGGATCAACGAAATCAACACCCTGCCTGGTTTCACGGCCCAGAGCATGTTCCCGATGCTGTGGGCCGCCAGCGGCGTAACACTCGAACAGTTGGTGCACAAACTGATCCAAACAGCAGGAGAATGAGCGCAGCGTCCTTCGCCTGACCCATGAGCCACGGACTGCTCTGGTTTCCATTGCTACTGGCCTTTGTGCTGCTGGCGTCGCTCGGATGGTTGGAACGCCGGCGCCAAACCCTGTTTCGCGCCTGGGCTGAAGGCTCCGAACTCGCCAAGCTCGACGGTTGTGGTGGTGCGCGTCTGAAAGACGGTGCACTGCACTGGAGCAGCTTCGAAGCAGGCAGCTTTCAGGAACAAGGCTCGTTTGATATCTGCAAACTCGAACTGGTGGAACTGATGTCGCTGGCCTCCGGTGATGCGCCACTCACCGATGAATCCCAGGGGCGTTGTCGGCTGCGCCTCGTTGGCAAGGATCTGCAGATGGATGTGCCCTTCTCTGATGCGGACCGCGCGCGCAGCTGGGGTGAGCAACTGATGGCGCGGGCCCGGTGCGACCTTTGAGTCGGGCATCGACCAAAACCCAATCCTCCCAACGGCCGGTTTCCGCTCAGGTGGCCCGTCGCAGGGAGCTGCGCCGGCAGCGTCGGCAGATTCTTTTGCTCCAGCTCTGGCGCTTGGTGGCCTTGCTGCTCCTCGGTGGAGGATGCACATGGATCCTCTTGCGCCATGGCTGGACGCTGCGAAGCTCCGATGTGGTGGTACTAACCGGCGGCGCTGCCCTCGAGACCAGTCAAGTCATTGAGGCCGCCAAGCTGCGCTTTCCCCAACCGCTGCTGGAGATCAGTCCCAGGGCACTTGAAAACCAGCTGGTCAGGGAGCTGCCCGTGCGAACTGCTCAGGTGGAGCGCCGAATGCTGCCCGCTCGCCTCATCATCAGCCTGAAACCCGAGATTCCCGTTGCCAAGGCGATGCGTCAGGGTCCCGACGGACGGGAGAGGGGACTGCTGAACGCCGACGGGCAATGGATTCCCCTCAGCGAAGCATCACCAGAACCGCTCACCAACATCATGGTTCGAGGTTGGAACGATCGGAAAAGCGGCCAGATCGCCGCATTGCTGCAACAACGGGATCGCTTCGAGGGGCGACTAAAAGCGATCGTGCTTCACCCCGACGGCAGCGTCAGTCTGATCACCACGGGATTGGGCCGAATCGACCTCGGAGGCGAACCAGCCCTTCTGAACACCCAGATCGACACGATCGTCCACCTCAACAATACGTTGCCGAAGCACATGCGCCAGGCCCATCAAAGCAACCTTGATCTCAGCAATCCGGAGCGACCGGAGCTGCAACTGCCATCGCCACCAGCGCCCAAGAAAGTCCAAACCCAACCCTGAAACAAGAGGGTGGAAAATCTGGAGACCACAACCTCAGGGCCTGGTTTGTGATCAGTTGAAGCCGAGACCAGGCTTCAGGGACATAATGCAACGCAACCACACGGTTCTGCCTCGACGATGGAGATGGTGAGCGGCTCAGGGTCTTACACGGCAGCGGGAATCCAGCCCAGCCAGTCCGCCCGCATCGAGGTCATCGGCGTTGGCGGAGGTGGCAGCAATGCCGTCAACCGCATGATCCTCAGTGACCTTGAGGGGGTTGGCTACCGCGTTCTCAACACCGACGCGCAGGCCCTGATCCAATCGCAAGCCCAGCAACGTCTGCAGTTGGGGCAGACCCTGACGCGCGGGCTTGGCGCCGGCGGCAATCCCACAATCGGCCAGAAAGCAGCCGAGGAATCCCGCACTGATCTCCACGAGGCACTGCAGGGCTCCGATCTTGTGTTCATTGCCGCGGGCATGGGCGGTGGAACGGGCACTGGTGCCGCACCAGTGGTCGCCGAAGTCGCCCGTGAAGTCGGTGCTCTCACCGTCGGCATCGTGACCAAGCCGTTCAGCTTCGAGGGCCGTCGTCGCATGCGTCAGGCCGACGAAGGCATCGCTCGTTTGGCAGAACACGTGGACACCCTGATCGTGATCCCCAACGACCGCCTGCGTGATGCCATCGGCGGAGCCCCCCTTCAGGAGGCCTTCCGCAGTGCGGACGACGTCCTGCGCATGGGCGTCAAGGGCATCAGTGACATCATCACCTGCCCTGGACTGGTGAACGTTGACTTTGCGGACGTTCGCTCCGTTATGACTGAAGCTGGCACGGCACTCCTGGGCATTGGCATCGGTTCCGGCCGCTCCAGAGCCGTGGAAGCAGCCCAAGCCGCTATTGCAAGTCCACTGCTGGAAACCGAGCGCATCGATGGTGCGAAGGGCTGTGTGATCAACATCAGCGGCGGTAAGGACATGACCCTGGAGGACATGACCACTGCTTCTGAGGTCATCTACGACGTCGTTGACCCCGAAGCGAACATCATCGTGGGCGCTGTGGTGGATGAAGCCCTCGAAGGCGAAATTCACGTCACAGTGATCGCCACAGGATTCGAAAACAAGCAGCCTTACCGCAGCGAGCGCAGCCGCTCCATGCCATCCATGGTGAACCGTGCGGAACCTGAAGAAAACGGCGCCCGCATTCCTGAATTCCTGCGTCGTCGTCAGCAACAGGACAATGGCGCGGTGTGAGTACCCCGTCAGAACTTTCTATTTGACGGGCTATCTCAATGTGGTGACCCGGAACCCACGCCTGCCCTGAGCATCCCGTGTGGCTGCTCCCTTCCGGTCCTGACCAGATTTGGGCGTCAGAGCCGCATGGGCCCGAATCGGTCGAATGCTAGCAATGAGCCGACCAGGGGTTCCGAAGCTGCATGCGTCCTTCTGATCTGACCCGCTTCAAGCAGAAGGGCCAACCCATCGCCGTGCTCACCGCTTGGGACAGCCTCTCTGCGGCTCTGGCCGAAGCCGCCGGTGCAGATGTGCTGCTGATCGGTGATTCACTGGCGATGGTGGCGCTGGGCCATGCCACAACCCTCCCGGTGAGCCTGGACCAGATGCTCCATCACACCCAGGCGGTGGCCCGGGGATTGACGACCATGCCCGCCGATCAGCCGCTGTTGGTCTGCGACCTGCCCTTTCTCAGCTACCAGTGCGGCGAAGACCGTGCTGTGGCGGCCGCAGGACGTCTGCTGAAGGAGTCCAGCGCTGCGGCGGTGAAGTTGGAGGGAGCGGAACCCGAGGTTGTCGCTGTGATCGACCGTCTGGTGCGCATGGGCATTCCCGTGATGGGGCACCTGGGCCTCACGCCTCAGGCCGTGCATCGTCTGGGGTACCGCCGTCAGGCCACGGACGCCATCAGCCAGGAACGCCTGCTCGAGCAAGCATGCACCCTCGAGCAGAAGGGCTGCTTCTCCTTGGTGCTGGAACATGTTCCAGCCGAGCTGGCGTGCCGGGTGCAGCAGGCCCTGACCATCCCTGTGATCGGCATCGGGGCAGGTGATGGCTGCGACGGCCAAGTGCGCGTGACGGCAGATCTACTGGGGCTCACCGCCAAACAACCTCCCTTCAGCCCAGCACTCGTGGATGGCCGCCGCCTGTTCATCGACGCGTTGAAGGGTTGGGTCAACCAGACCCGGAATCACACTCCTCCCAGCAAAGGGGAGATCACCCAAGCCGATAAAACTTGAATCACAGCCCTAAAAGCGCCACAGGGCTGTGTGTGAAGCGAAGCCTGGAAAGAAATAGCTGGGTTTCGAGAGACGACAACGGTCATCCGTACCTCAGTCGTCTGCTCTCGATTTTTAGGGTCAGCTCGTCTGAATGCAGAGCTGCAACCAGACCGTTGGACGATCTCCGGTTCTGAGGGGTTCCGGAGATTTTTTTTGCTTCCCTATGGATCAAGCTGAGATCAACAACTGGAAATCGATCGCCGAAAGCATGGAAGCCAAGGGCGATACCGAGAGCTGGTTTTACCTTCGTGCCCGGGCAATTGCTGATGGGAAGCCTGATCCCATGCCCAACATCTCAGAGTTACTGGCTGACCCTGCTTGATCTGCTCGACAACAGGGATGGGGTCGGCCATCGAGCCTTGGCTCGACTGTCTCAAGCGTTTAGGGAGACGCGGGCGAGGGAACCCGCGAACATTCCGTCTCCCAAGCGTTTGCAGTGGTGCTAGCGCCTTAGCCATCCTCACAGTCAACTTGAGAAGATCTGGCTAAGCATTAATGCCTAATTAGATGCAACTGATACCGGGCAAGGGCCCATCCGTCAGTGATGATGGATCAGAAGGCAGTGGTGCCTTCAATGCGTCGTTTGGGGGTGGGCTGAGGGGCCTACCTCTTTTTTTTGAGATTTCGGGCGAATTCATTCACACTTCTGACCCAATCAGCCCTAACGATCGCAAGGTCGTTGCACTACGAGCCAAACGCAAGAGCAGCCGCTGATCAATCAGATCGCTTGCTGTGACTGGCTTTGTTCTTCTAAAGTCTCTTCCCACCACAGAATCACCTCGATCAACACCTGATTGCTGAGGGCCATGCCCTCGGGGTCGGTGAGACACCAACGGCCTGCCCGCTGCTGCAGCCATCCACGCTCAACGAACGGTGTCCAACGGCGCACCAGCGCATCAGCATCAAGTCCTTGAAGGGTCACCCCTTCGCGGCGCCGCAGACCCACCAGAAATTGATCATCCAGGGGAAGACCAGCCTCGGCGATTGATTCCACGGGAGGGTGATCCAGCCACGCCGCATAGGCAGCGCGGGTTCGGGGTCGTGCCAAGCGCACCCCCCAGGGTGCGGATGTCGCTCCCATGCCAAATCCCCACCAACCGGCACCACTCCAGTACACCCGGTTGTGACGGGAGGCATGGCCTGGACGGGCGTGGTTGGAAATCTCGTAGCGGCTGAGGCCAGCAGCCGAAAGCCGTTGTGTGGTTCGCTCCATCAAGGCAACGGCAAGGTCGTCCTCCGGCAGCTTCAACAGGCCAAGCGAGCGTTGGCGATCAAACACCGTGCCCGGTTCCACCGAAAGGTCGTAGATCGAGAGATGGGGGGCCTGACTGGCAATGGCCTGATCCAACTGCGTATCCCACCCGGCCAGGGTCTGGCCTGGGAGGTTCTGGATGAGATCGAGACTCCAGGACCGCAGTGCCCCATCGCGCCAGGCCTGAACCAGCCAGTCGATCGCTGCATGGAGGTCGCTCAGGCGGTGCCGACGCCCCAGCTGCTCGAGCACCGCATCATCAAAGCTCTGGCCCCCCAGGCTGACGCGGTTCACGCCATGGGCCAGAACGGAGGCCAACTGCGCGGCATCAAAGGTGGCCGGATCCATCTCAAGGGTGATTTCCGCACCCGGTTGAAGACCAAATTTGTTGGTCAAGGCATCGATCAGTGTTCCGATCTGATCGGGGCACAAAAGTGATGGTGTTCCCCCACCGATGTACACCGTCGATAGGGGCGGACCGCTTGGGGCAGAGGCGATTTCACGATGCAGCAGGTTCAGGTACTCACGGATCGAGCGGCTGCCAGGCCCGTGGTCAGCACGGGCCTGGTCTCCCAGGGGAACCACAGCGAAATCGCAGTAGTAACAGCGCCGATGGCAGAAGGGAATGTGGAGATAGGCGCTGCGGGGCGGGATGGGATAAGGCATGCTTCTGGCATCCGGATCGAGCTGCCACGACCTGAACCCATGGTGGATCCGCTCATCCTGCTTCTGTTTGTGGTTTCCGGTGCAGCTGCTGGCTGGATGGGGATTCACTTGCTGCCCGACGGGCTGGTTAGTGCAACCACCAATGCTGAACAGCTGCGTCTCCAGCTCAGCGGAGCTAGCGGTGGCATTGGCTTAATCGCAGGCCTGGTGTTCAAAAGGCTGCGGGTGCGCCTGATGCAACAGGTGCGCACCATGCCAACCGATCTGCTGGTGAGCCGGGCTGTCGGACTGATCCTGGGGCTGCTGGTGGCCAACCTGCTGCTGCTGCCTGTTCTGCTGCTTCCGTTTTCCGGGGGAATTGTTCTGCTCAAACCCCTTCTGGCGGTGGTGAGCAACGTCTTTTTCGGAATTCTGGGAAGCAACCTGGCGGAAGTTCACGGCCGCACGCTGCTGCGCCTGTTCAATCCCGCCAGCACGGAGGCGCTGCTGGTGGCTGATGGGGTGCTGACCCCCGCCACGGCCAAGATCCTGGACACCAGCGTGATCATCGATGGCCGGATCCGCGGAATGCTCGCCTGCGGATTGCTGGAAGGGCAGGTGATCGTTGCCGAATCGGTGATCGATGAGATGCAACAGCTGTCGGATTCCACCAACATCGAAAAGCGAGCCAAGGGCCGACGTGGCCTGAAGCTTCTGAAAGATCTGCGGGAAACCTACGGGCGGCGGTTGGTGATCAACAGCACCCGATACGACGGCAAGGGAACGGACGACCGACTGCTGCAGTTGGCCTCTGACACCGGCGGCACGCTGGTGACCGCAGACTTCAACCTGGCGCAGGTGGCCCAGGTCAAAGACCTGAAGGTGATGAACCTGAGTGAGCTGGTGATCGCGTTGCGGCCTGAAGTGCAACCCGGAGACGAGCTCAAACTCAAAATCGTGCGTGAGGGCAAGGAGGACAGCCAGGGGGTCGGCTACCTCGATGACGGAACGATGGTTGTGGTCAACGAGGCGAAATCGCTGATCGGCCAACGCAAGCCAGTGGTGGTGACCGGTGCCCTGCAAACCCCAACCGGCCGCATGGTGTTCGCACGCTTGGACGAGAACGATGCATCAACCGACACCAAGCCTTCATCCAAATCGAAAAGTCAGGGAAAACCGGCCAAAACCAGCAACCGCAAGCCCGCTGACCCCGGCTAGGCTCGCCCCACCGCGATGGTGGAGATGACAACTTCGGCCCCGTACTACGGCGACAGCGCCGTGATGCGCACACCACCTCCTGACCTTCCCTCACTCCTGCTGAAGGAGCGAATCGTTTATTTGGGCTTGCCCCTGTTCTCTGACGACGACGCCAAGCGTCAGATGGGCATCGACGTAACTGAGCTGATCATTGCTCAGCTGCTTTATCTGGAATTCGACAACCCAGAGAAGCCGATTTACTTCTACATCAACTCCACTGGAACCAGCTGGTACTCAGGTGAAGCGATCGGCTTCGAGACCGAAGCCTTCGCCATCTGCGACACCCTTCGCTATGTGAAGCCTCCGGTGCACACCATCTGCATCGGCCAGGCAATGGGTACAGCCGCGGTGATCCTCTCGGCAGGTACGAAAGGTCAACGGGCCGCTCTCCCGAACTCTTCCATCGTCCTGCACCAGCCGCGCAGCGGTGCCCGCGGCCAGGCGACGGACATCCAAATCCGTGCCAAAGAAGTGCTGCACAACAAGCAGGCGATGCTTGAAATTCTCTCCACCAACACAGGTCGTTCTGTGGAGGAACTGAGCAAGGACTCCGACCGAATGAGCTACCTGACCCCGCAACAAGCCGTTGAGTACGGACTCATCGACCGCGTGCTCAGCAGCCGCAAGGATCTGCCTGGCAATCCCCCCGTCTGACCGACGGCATCAGACCCAACCCTCCTGCACTTCTTTCTTCAACGTTCTGAACCATGCCGATCGGTACCCCCAGCGTTCCCTACCGCCTGCCCGGCAGCCAGATGGAGCGCTGGGTCGACATCTACACCCGTCTCGGGGTGGAGCGCATCCTCTTCCTCGGCTCTGAAGTGAATGACGGCATCGCCAACAGCCTGGTGGCCCAGATGCTCTATCTGGATTCGGAAGACAGCAGCAAGCCGATCTACCTGTATATCAACTCCCCGGGGGGCTCCGTCACGGCCGGCCTGGCGATCTACGACACCATCCAGTACGTCAAGAGCGAGGTGGTGACCATCTGCGTTGGCCTTGCGGCATCCATGGGCGCATTTCTTCTTGCCGCTGGCACCAAGGGCAAGCGGGTTGCCCTGCCCCACAGCCGGATCATGATCCACCAGCCCCTTGGTGGCACCAGCCGTCGCCAGGCCAGTGACATCGAAATCGAGGCACGGGAGATCCTGCGGATGAAGGAGATGCTCAACCGCTCCCTATCCGACATGAGTGGCCAGAGCTTCGAGAAGATCGAGAAGGACACCGACCGGGACTACTTCCTCAGTGCCGAAGAAGCCAAGGAATACGGCCTGATCGACCGCGTCATCTCCCATCCGAACGAGGCCTGAACCGAATGGGGCAGGCCGCTGCGTAAGCTCGTCCACTGCAGTGTTCCGCAAGCCCGCCCCGGATGGCCCAGCTCTTTTACGACTCCGACGCCGATCTCGGTCTGCTGAACGGCAAGACCGTGGCCATCATTGGTTATGGCTCCCAGGGTCATGCCCACGCTCTGAACCTGAAGGATTCGGGCGTGAACGTGGTGGTGGGCCTCTATGACGGCAGCCGCTCCGCCGAGAAAGCCAAGGCAGACGGTCTTGAAGTGCTGAGCGTGGCTGATGCCTCAGCCAAGGCTGACTGGATCATGGTCTTGCTGCCGGACGAATTCCAGAAGGAGGTCTACGAGAAGGAAATCGCACCTCACCTCAGTGCAGGCAAGGTGCTTAGCTTTGCTCACGGCTTCAACATCCGTTTCGAGCTGATCAAGCCTCCCGCCGATGTGGATGTGGTGATGATCGCCCCCAAGGGCCCTGGCCACACCGTGCGTTGGGAGTACCAGAACGGCCAGGGCGTGCCCGCCTTGTTCGCCATCGAACAGGACGCCTCCGGCAACGCCCGCGGCATGGCCATGGCCTACGCCAAGGGAATCGGCGGCACCCGTGCCGGCATCTTGGAGACCAACTTCAAGGAAGAGACCGAAACCGATCTGTTCGGGGAACAGGCTGTGCTGTGTGGCGGTCTGTCCGAACTGGTAAAGGCTGGTTTCGAGACCCTGGTGGAAGCGGGCTATCAGCCCGAACTGGCTTACTTCGAGTGCCTGCACGAAGTGAAGCTGATTGTGGATCTGATGGTGAAGGGAGGACTGACCTCCATGCGCGATTCGATCTCCAACACCGCTGAGTACGGCGATTACGTCAGCGGCCCCCGTCTGATCACCGCCGACACCAAGGCCGAGATGAAGCGCGTTCTGGCAGACATCCAGGACGGCACCTTCGCTAGGAACTTCGTGGCCGAATGCGAAGCCGGCAAGCCTGAAATGAAGAAGGTGCGCGACCGTGATTCCCAGCACCCGATCGAGAAGGTGGGCAAAGGCCTGCGCTCGATGTTCAGCTGGCTGAAGGACGCCTGATCCAGCGCAAGCCCTGAATAGCAGGTGGCATCAAACACCATCACTCACATCACCCCCCGCTCTGCACCGTTCGGGCAGCAGAGCGGGGATTTTTGTTGGTTTCTGGCCACGCCCCTCCCATGAGCTCAGAAGCGGTGGGAGGCCTGCTGGTGCTTGGGGCAGCACTGCTGGATCAGCTGATCGGTGACCCGCGCCGGTTGCTCCACCCCGTGGTGGTGATGGGGTGGAGCATTAAGCAGTTGCGCCATTGGGCCGAACCATGGGCGGGGGACCATCCGATCAAGCTGCGGATCGGGGGAGGCTTGATCAGCCTGATCCTGGTGCTTGGCAGCGTCCTGACGGGCTGGTGTCTGGAGCGGCTGCTGTGGCTTCCCTCCCCATGGGGATGGCTCAGTATTCCGGTACTGACCCTGAGCCTTGCCAGCGCCCTGGCGGCTCGAAGCCTCAGAGACAGCGTGCTCGCGGTGCTGAATGCGCTGCCATCAGCGGCGGAGGTGGATCTCGAGCCAGCCCGCCGGAACTTGAGCTGGATCGTCGGACGAGACGTTCAAAACTTGAATCGAGAGGGACTGCTAAGGGCAGCAGCCGAAACAGCCTCAGAAAATGCTGTGGATGGTGTGTTCGCACCGCTGTTCTGGATGGGGATCGGTGCGCTGCTTTGGATGGTCATGCCCACTGGGCCTGGTCCGCTGGCGCTGGCCTGGGGCTTCAAGGCCAGCAGCACGCTGGATTCCATGCTCGGGTACCGCAGCGGTCGGCTGCGCTGGTTGGGGACAGCGGGCGCACGCCTCGATGATCTGCTCACCTGGCTGCCCTGCCGTCTGGTCATGCTGACGCTGCCTCTGGTCTGCCCTCCCTGGAGGCACTGGGCACAACGGGTGCGAGCTGCAGAACGGGATGGATCTGCAGATCCATCACCCAATGCAGGACGTTCAGAAGCGATCTACGCCCACTGCATCGGAATCCAACTCGGCGGAGAAAACCGTTACGGAGAGCGCCTGGTTCAGAAACCGCTGCTGGGGGCAGGCCAAGCCAACCCCAACGTGACCCTCGTCAAAAGTGTTCTGAAGGCATCCAGCCGGCTAGAGGTTGTTTGGCTCAGTGCTCTTGTGATCATCCAATGGGCGATCAGCCGCTGAACACGACTCAGTAAGCACCGCGATCCATCGGCAAAAGCAACACACCAAAGGTGCGCAGGATGATCGCGAAGTCGAGGCCGAAGGAACGACCGCGGGCGTAGGCCAGGTCTAGCTTGACGCGCTTCTTGTAGCTCAAGTTGTTCCTGCCACTCACCTGCCAGAGCCCGGTCAACCCAGGACGAACTGAGGCAACTTCGTCCATGTAGGGGCCATAACGAACAAGCTCCTTATCAACAATCGGGCGCGGCCCCACAACGCTCATTTCCCCACGCAAAACGTTCAGGAACTGCGGCAGCTCATCGAGGCTGGAACGGCGAAGGAAACGACCGAAGGGGGTGATCCTTGGATCACGCTTCAGCTTGAAGTCACGCTCGAACTCAGCGCGCAACGAGGAATCTGCCTCCAGAACACGCGCAAGAACGGCATCCGCATCCGCCCGCATGGTGCGGAACTTGATGCAGCCAAAACGCTGGTAGCTCCGGCCCACCCGTCGCTGGACGTAAAACACAGGCCCTGGCGAACTGAGCTTCACCAAACCCGCCAAAAGCAGCAACACCGGTGAACCGATGCTGAGTACGGCCAGAGAAAACAAAATGTCGCCGGTGCGCTTGAAGACGCGGCCCCAACGGTTCTGATGGCGGATCAGCGTGCCGGTCGAGAGAACCGAGGGCGGCGCTGAGATCAGGGCAAGATGAGGCTTGTACTTGCCGCGGCGAGGCGCACGCCCTGCGGTCTGAATCAAGGAAGGCCGGGAGGCCGAGGTCAAAGGCTCAACCTGGGACTCACCACACTCAACGTCACCAGCGGAGCCCTGGCATCTCCGCAGGGTCACTCGCTGCAACGGCACAGCCCCGTTGATGGGCGCTCCAGGCTGTTCGCAGAGCGGATTCAAAGCGCGTCGCGAAGGCTTCCGGCCGAAAGCGCTCAGCCCAGGCACGAATGGCTTCCGCATCCAGAGAGCGCCAAAGTCGATCTTGCTCAAACCACTCCACGGCCTCAACCAACGACTGCACGGTTTGTTCCGGAAACAACACCCCAGTGGGCTCAGGAATCCCGGCAGCTGCACAACGAACCGTGTCCAACAGACCACCCCGGCCCAAACCGATCACCGGCGCTCCGGACGCCATCGCTTCCACCGGAGCGATGCCGAAGTCTTCAAGACCGGCATACACAAAGGCCCGACAACGGGCCATGAGCTCTTCCACCTGCTGCTGGGACTGACGGCCGAGCAAGGTGACCGTTGGACCTGCCAAAGCCTCCAATCGCGCCCGCTCTGGACCATCCCCAACCACAAGAAGAGGTAGACCCAAGCGGTTGAAGGCTTCCACCACCAGATTCACCCGCTTGTAAGGAACCAAACGGCACAGGCAGAGGTAGACGTCGTCTCGATCAGCGTTCCAGCGAAAGCGTTCCACCTCCACGGGGGGATGGATCACGCTGGCCTCGCGCCCCCAGTACTTGCGGATTCGACGCGCCGTGAAACGGGAGTTGGCAATGAGATGATCCACCCGCTTTGCACTGAGTTGGTCCCATTGCCGCAAAGCATGCAACTGCCAGCGAATCAAAGGGCCCAGACCACGCCGAGCCAGCGAAGAACGCTGCAAATAAGCGTGCATCTGGTCCCAGGCGTAACGCACGGGGGTGTGCACGTAGCTGACATGCAATTGCTCTGGAGAAGTGAGCACACCCTTGGCCACAAGATGACTGCTGCTGATCACCAACTCAAATGAACCGAGATCGATCTGTTCAATTGCAAAGGGCAACAGCGGCAGATACTGCTGAACGTGGCTGCTTCCCCATGGGAGGTTCTGAATCGGACTGGTGAAAACGGATCGGCCATGCAACCAACTACCTGACCGCCGGGATTCAGCATCGATCAGAGCGGCGAGCTGAGGCTCACAACCAAGACGCTGAAGAAGAGCATCAACCTCTTGAACAACCTGTTCAGCTCCGCCGACTGAGCGGGGCGAAAACCATTCATGAACAAGAGCGATGCGTTGCGGTAAGTGGTCCGAAGACGGCGGCATCCAGCTTGTGTGGAGCGAACGATACAAAGTCTCTCAGCTCATTGCAGGAGCAGGCCAGGATCACGATGCTGGTGCACATGTCAAGCACGAACCTCACGATCAACATCCTCCTGGAGGAGGCGTTGAACGAACCGGACATCGGCACAACGAGCCGATTCCGTTGGCATGCCACGGCAGTAGGCATCGCCGCACTGTGGATTGACAATGCACCCCCGTCGATACCTCCCTTTGAGGATGCGCTCAAAGAGGGGCTCAATGTGGGGCTCGACCTCAGCCGAGAGGAACGGGAGTTCCATCAAGTGGAACAGGGACTGGTGCTGTTGTTCCATTCATAAGAAAGAAACAGATGTAAAAGAGAAGGGAAACGGGTCAAACAATCGCTGCTGACACTCCCCATCAACTTGGCTAGCTTGCGTGGAGAGACACCTAAATGGCTTGGGAAGCTTCATCTCAGAGAGCCAACCCAAGTGATTTAGCAAAGGTTCTTAATAGACTCCTTAACATTTTCTGGCGTCAAAGTGATTCATCTCGATCCAGATTTCAAAACCCTGAGTACGTGTCAGCGTGACATTGCTTTGCGGTGTCTTTATAGCCTTACGCAGCATGCAAACGAACAACGCACCTCAGGCCTGACGCAAATTCATCTTGTGCATGCCATCGGAACAGCCTTATTGGGCTTGGATCTGGATGTAAAAGAAGCAGCAGTTGATCACAATTCCCTAGATGGTCTACGAGAAGAGTTCAAAGACGTCAGCGAACCCATTCGCCACAGGCTGTTTCAACTGTTCACACTTGCCGAGCTAATTCTTGACCCATTGCCTTTAAAAGCAACAGAAACCCTAGAACATGCCGCAGATGCACTGGGTGTTGAGGACGAATTTATTGAAATTGCGCGCGAATACAGTCAAGGTGCTTACGGGATAGCAGCTTCAGACCTGGCACGCAAGGGATACATGGGCAATCCAGATTTAGTGAAGCAGGGCGGAAAACTGATGCATGTGCACAAACCATTGACCGATCCTTTTGAGCTTGATGAGGATGATCCAGAATTATTAAATCAGTGGTTAGCGCTTGAGCATTGCCCGAAAGGATCATTAGGTCGAAACATTTGGGAGTACTACCAAGGCCGTGGATTCGTTTTCACAGGGCAACAAGGGAGTGTCAACCCATCAATTGCCCAACACGATTGGATTCACTTACTTTGTGATTACAACACCACTATTGAGGGAGAACTGGAAGTGTTCTCCTTCATTGGCTCAGCAATCCCTGATATCAAAGGATTTTCCTTCCTGGTTGCCATTGTGAGTTTGTTCGAAACAGGCCGACTTGAGTCCTGGGGTGGAGGAGTTCTAAATGTAGATAAAGGACACCTTGAGATACCTGGAATGCCAGAAAGAGTGGCTGATGCAATACGTCGAGGGAGAATATGTAATCGAGATGTGATGTATGGGGTCGATTACTTTGAATATAAAAACATACAGATTGCCGATGTGAGATCAGAACTTAGAATTGTAAGCAAAGACCAAGAAATTAACTCCCCTGGCGTATGGCACCCTGACGGAATCACAAGTTATCAAAGAGAGCACGGCAACAAAAGGTATCAACCTCCTCTCAATACAAAAGAATTTAGATAACCAAAAATAAAAAAGCATTATTGAATATCAATAATGCTTAAAAGGGTACAAGGAAACGAAGGAAGTCTCTATAGAAATATCTGTTGATCAAAAATAGAAGTTTGTCTTGAGCATAAAAGCGAGAGTTCGGAAGGTATCCTTGCCAGTAATTGCTTTAGTTTGCTCACCATAAGGCCTAGAAAGCCAAAGAAGCGTAGGTGTAACGGAGATATTGTCGGTTACAGAAAAACGATAATATGTCTCGACAAAAAAGCCACCATCGCGGGGCGTACCATTCTTGACGTCAGTCACAAAAGTGGGCTGACCAAAAGATATACCAAAATCTTGACCATCAGAAATCAAATCTTTCCACATGAAAGCTGAGTACCATGAAGCTGATGATAGGCGACCATAATCATCATCTTCAAAATGGTTCATACCAGCACCAAGATTGAATGTTGGAAGATATTTATTATTAATATTGAAATCATAGAAACCAGAAACGGCCCAGGAGTGCATTGGATTATTTAGGTTCTGCGTAAAATAGGGAGTACCCATTCCTGGATATACCCCAGCCTGAGTATAGTTATACGCAAGGGTAAAGTTCCACTCATCATCGAAGAAAGATGCCTGAAAAGTAGATGTGGCCTTCGAAGATTCAGTGCCCAAACCACCGGTGGTAGGAGAACTAGATTGACCAGAACCTGCAACATAGATAGCTGCGGCACTAAACTTTGTATCATTTAATTTGGCATTATAAGTAATACCAGCACCCGGACCGGTATTTAAATTATAGACTCCAGGATTCCCAGCATACCAAGGTATACCGAAAAGAGGTATTTCTGAAGGATAACGAACAGGCCATGTTGCAAGAAGTTCATCCTGGCGGACACGAGGACCAATGGTAAAACGGAAAGAGTCACCTAAAGGAAAGTTGTACCACAACCGAGAAATAGAGACTTCATTATCATTTCCGCCTAAGGGCGCAATCCATGAATAATAGGACAAAGGAGTAGCTGTACCCAATCCAAAACTGCTGCTATTCATATTTCCAGCTTCAAGACGTGTTTTCAAAAGATCCTTGCCTGTAAAACTTGTATTCAAGTCGAGACGAAGATCGTAAACAAAATGTAAACCATCTGTCGGCCCAGCACCATAATTAGGAAGCTGAGAATTTCTCTTTCCTGAACTTACATTATGAGCACCAGAACCAAGGTATTTTGTTCCTCCAAATAAAAATGCAGCTGTACCGGAAAGTTTAGTAGTTGTTGAAAATTGGGTAGCTTCAAGCTCACCAACTCGAGCCTCTAAACCATCAACACGACCCTTCAAGGTAGATAACTCTACTTCAAATTCCTTCAGAAGACGACGCAATTCATCTGTTAATTCAGAAACTCTATCGAGACAAGCATTCAAGAGGGCCGCCGCCTCGTAGCGAGTAATTGCACGAGAAGAACGAAATATTCCATTGGGGTAGCCAGCAACACATCCATACTGTTCAACCAAATTGGACAATGCCTGATATGCCCAGTCGGAAGGCAATACATCAGAGAATTGTGATACTGAGGAAATTTGATCTTGCTGGACGTAAGAACTTATAGAGGGAGAAATATCTAAGGTTCGATCCTCTGCCATGGCAGCAGGTGGTAACAACAGAAGCGAACAAAGGATAGGCAGTTTGTACATAATAGAGAATTAGTTGAAAAAATTATAATGCAACAAGAGCAGTACAAAGCCTAAAGTCAGGAAAGGAGCATTAAATAAAGTCAAATTTAAAATAAATAAATACTACAAGAAGTATGCGATACAAAAAAGCAGCACCTCAAAGCGATGATTCAATGCTATGAAAGAAATTAGTTATGAATCAGGAATTTGAGTCGGGAGGACCATAAACAAAAAAGTCAGATATGTCTATCATTTCAGAAACTTTATGATCGGGAAATCGTGTGTTGACAAAATCTCGATAATCCACACGTGATTTTTTCGGGTCAGTAATAATATCTCGAACACATTTAAGGTAATCAACAGAGAATCCTATTAGCTCAAACCCAGCATTAGGACCGTGTCCAGCGTAAACATAGTTAAAAGAGGAAGCTTCAAGTGATGATAGAAAATCTATCCAGTTGGTGACACATAGAGAACCCGATTCGTCACGTTGTCCGACATAGTGGTGTACTCCATTATAGACTAAATCACCAGCCATAAATATTTTATGTTGATCAAAAATCAAATAGAGACCTTCGAGGAATTCAACATTAGAAATAAGTTTCCACGAAAACCTAACTCCATCAATAGTTTCATCAAAAGTCTCAACAGAGTTATTCGGCACAATCACTTCAGGAGGCAAGTCAGCATCATCGCCACCAAGAGAAGATCTTTTAAAATCAAGGTATTGGGATCCTAAATTTTTTATTTCATCAATAGTCTTCGGGGTAGAAAAGCTTTCAAAATCTTTAAATCGATAAAGACCAAACCAATGATCCGGATGAGCATGAGTAATAAATACTTTTTTGATAGGCTTCTGGAGTTGATCAGCATATTCCCTTATATTTTTAGCAACAGAATCAAGGAGAGGTAAATCAAGAATAATTAAACAATTACTTGTTTCGATAATATAGCTATTAACGCCCTCACCACCATCAATATGAGGAGATTCAAATCGGTGAATAACAAGAAAAGGATCAACGAAACGTTGTGTTGAAACAGACATGACTTAGAAAAAAAGGGTCAAAGTGAAAACTGAAAATCAAAATATAAAGAAGACTGACTGCACAATTTATTAGAATCGACAGAAGCCAAAATTACCCAGGGATTTTGACTGGAGAAGCCCCCAGAACCATGAATAGCAATACGATTTTCAGACTTAGTAATAGAGTGAATTGAAGAACTTGAACTAAACTTGTTTAACTTTTTAATGCGATCTGGGTAAACTAATTTAAGTTCATCAAGAGTCCAGACACCAGCGATCTTGTCCCTATCTTGCAAACCAGGAATATAAAAAGTGAGATTCTCAGCAAAGAGAGAAGAAGCGGTCTCACCGGAAAAAATGGCCTTAACCAAAGAAGTAGAAATATCCTCCAAATACGCATCATCCAGGACAGATGAGTCAGATGGTGGAGCAATTTTTGGGGATATTGGGATAAGAGATGAAGGTGAAGATGTAAAGGCTTGATAAGCTGAACTTGTATCATGGATATTAACTAACGAAGATATTTTGTTATCTGAGTTGAAAGACATGATATGAAGTACAGGAACACGGTAATAGATGCCAGTTTGATAAACAAAAAAAGACTCATCATTGAAAGAATAAGAAACCGAAGCAGATTCAACAATGTCAGTTTCGGTAAGATTTAAGAGCCTAAACGCGGAACCAAAAGTAGAAAATAATGTTTTGACATTTTCTTTACCCTCCCACCTACCAGCAAAAGGAAGGGTAGAACGATCACCTGAAATCTCAAAAAACACATCATCAGCAAGAGTATCTAAAGTACCCTCAAAATCACCCGTGGCAGCTGATTTGTAGTATGAAGCTTGAGTTTGCTGATTATTGGAATCAAGCTTGACATCATTAAACACAGGAAAAGCAGACATGATAAAAAGAAAAGGTTGTTAGATGTACAAATTCAATTCAGAGCAGATTGAACATCGTATACAACAGTTACAATTTCAAACCTACCTTGTTTAACAATAAATGTATCAACCCCGTTCCTGACATTGAAAGAAGAATTGAAAATCTCCCAGCTAATCATCACAACACCGTCGGATTCATGGGGGGAATCGATGTGAGCACCAAAAGGAACTTTAAACTCTGAAATATCTTGGAATAAGTCAAAAAATTCTTTGCACCATTTAGCGACACCTTCAGCACCAAGAAAAGTACCTTGAGCATGACCACTCTTGGGATTGTTGATAAAAATGCAAGATGGACTAAAATCTTTTATGAACTCATCGATATCTCGAGCAGCCAAAGATTTATTATGATGGTTCCAGAGTTGCTCAACGGTTCTAGATTTGAATTGAGCTTCTTCTTGTGGTGATGAATAAACTGACATGAAATAGATAGTGAGGTGTTTTAATTAAAAAGAACGATCTCAATATTCATCCACGAAGCCTTGACTAACTTCAATAATTCGACCATCAGGGTCTTTCAACCAAGCTGTTCTCCACCCTGGGATAAAGGCATCGAAGTCTAGTGGTCCAAGTGTGATGTCCAAAGGACTAATCTGTGAGAGTTTTTTGTCAACGTCATCAACCTTAAAAGCTAAATGCCTAAATGCCGGATATGTTGGACCATCATTGATGGGATCAGGCAACGGATTCTCGCTATCTGCGGCGAATAATTCTAGATAAAAACTTGAATCAGCCATTTTGATAAATATAATTTGAGAACCATCAGGTAATGTAGCGACGCGAGCACGACGAAAACCAAAATTTCTGACGTACCAATCCTCTGTAACTTTCTGGTCTCTACAAGTGAGAGCTAATTGGGAAATAATTTGAAGCATATTATCCTCAAGCAACTGAACCATCAGGATACTGAGTCATACCAGCGAAATGGATCTGTATCCGACCCTCTTCATTAAGAACCCAGCTGTCGGCAAAGCGCATTTTTGCTTCACCACCTGGAGTTTGCATCGTTATAGCCTCAACGATCATAAGTGTCGTTGGATTTTCTGTTTCACCCCAGAATGCGATTTCAGTATCAAGGCCTTGAATACCAAGAATTCCCTGAAAATGGATCTCAAGTTCTTTACTACCACGGAAATATTTAGGTGATTTTTCAAAACTTGAAATCAACAATGCATCGTCTGCATACTGAGCAAGAAGACCATCAATATCCTTTTTAAGAATCAAGCTGATGTGCTCTCGGTAAAGATTACCAAGCTTGGTTTGAGGGACATTTTTCATGGCAAAAATACAAACTAAGTGAAAAAATAAGTGACTGATTAAAGTTTACAAGAGCCAGGCTCGTATGTCATATAGTTAACAATGTATTTAGAAACGACAGGTTGACCTACAGAATTTCGCATTACTTCCCAAGTTTGATCAGCATCCATCATCAAACGGGTACTACGGGCATCAGGTGCATTCCAGATACTTGCGTGCCAATTAACAACAACATGAACCTCAGCAGCCTGGTCAGATTGACTGGTTATGTCTGCAATCTTTAGGGTATGTTGTTCGTCAAAAAATATATCAATAACCTTGTTGTACCAGGTAGAGTATCCTTCAAAGCCAGTTACTGTAGCCTCTGGAAAAACAAGCTGAACGTCCTCAGTCAAAAGAGGCCTAAAACTATCGAGGGGAGCATGAACATCCAGATAACGATACCAATTCGATGCAAAGGACCAAATTTCGGGATGAGTGAACATTTTGAAAACCAGAATGAGTGTTTGAAAGTAAAATTGGATAAACTTATCCGGAAGGGAAATAATTAAGAAGCAATAATGAAATATGCATGGTTATTGGCCGCACTTAACTCCAATTAAGTCGGGTCTAATGGTGCCATCAAGTACAAGATTGATAAGATACGGCCCATCATGAGACAACATTCTTGTAATTGCATCTTTAACTTGATCAGGTCGAACAACTTGCTCTCCTGCAACACCAAAGCTATTTGCAATTTCGTTGAAGCAGATTTCAGGCTTGGATAGATCAAAAGGAATGGGGAACTCCCTACCTTCAATGCCTCTCTCCTTCCAGAATTGGCTAATGTTTGCCTGCAGAAGTTTGTACGATCTGTTTTGACAGACCACAAATTTTGCTGCAACGTTGTGACGTGCTGCTGTCCACAGGCACTGGATGGTGTACATGCTTCCTCCATCACCAGAGAAGCCAACAACGCATCGATCAGGATGAGCAATCTTGGCACCAATGGCTCCGGGGAATCCAGTACCCAATGACCCACCTCGTGTCAACATTCGTTCACCGGGTGCACGCCCTGGCAGGTATTTGTTGACAGGTGGTGAATTGGTCAATGCCTCGTCAAAAATAATTCTATTTTCGGGAATCATTTCAGAGAGCGTTTTGATGAAATACCCCGACCGCATTGATAACTTTTTGCCGTCATATTCTCCACTTGCATGTTTCGGTACAACTTCATAATTGATATCGACGTCATTATTGACCACAGGTGACTCGCTTTCCAGCTTTTTTCTTCTCTCCTGAGCGGCATTGTGCCAACTCTGTGGCAACTGCTTTACTAGGGGTATCAATCCCTCGATCACTGTATGTGGATGGGCAACGTAGGAGATGTCGACCCGATGATTTTTGGCGATATTATTGACATCGGTATCCACATGAATGACCGTTGCCTTCGGGTCAAAGATATCACCTAGATGGGGAAATACTTCTGGTAGTAAGTAGGCTCCGAGAGTGATACAGAAATCACAACCTCTCATGATCGGAAGACTTGCATCTCCGAACATGTGTCCTGTACTTCCGTAGTTAAGTAGGTGATCATCGGGAAAGTTAATCTCACCACCGTCGGCTGAATAGACTTTTGCCCCCATGGTTTCCGCCAACTCAACCACCCGGTCGACCCCGCCGGTCCAAGCAACTCCATCGCCTACCAGGATGATTGGGTTGCTGGCCTGCTCAATCGCTGAGGCCAACTTCTCCAGATCATCACCCCGTGGCGTCGTCGCCAAGCTTGGTACATGGGCGGGGAAGATTTCTTCCGTGACCTCAGCATCCAGAATGTCTTCAGGTAGACAGAGATAAACAGGGCCACAGGGAGGAGTTGAGGCGATTTTGATAGCTCGTCTCACCATCCGCAGCAAGCTTGACGGATGTTGAACCATGGCAGACCATTTGGTTACTGGCTCTGCCATGGCGACAAGATCAGCTGCCATCTGTGCATCCATGGCCTGATACTTGATTCCCGCATCTCCGCCGATGACAACCAGTGGAGCCTGTCCTCGCATCGCTTGATAAAGATTACCGATTGCATTGCCGAGTCCCGGTGAACTGTGGATCTGTACCAATGCTGGCTTCAACCGTGCCCTCGCGTAGCCGTCTGCACACAGCACTGCAATTGATTCTTGAAGGGTAAGGATGTACTTCATCTCTGGCACATCTGCCAAAGCATCCAGAAAACCCTGTTCCACAGTCCCTGGGTTCCCGAACATATGGTCCAGGTCGTTGGCAAGAAACTGCCTCAGGATCGCCTCATGTCCTTTCATAATTTCTCGAGATGTGAGTAAAGAACGAGGCGCCTACTAAGGCGCCCTTTTAGTTGTTTGCTTTACCAGCCGTAGCGGCGAAGACCGTCTTCCAGCACCTTCCGCACCAGGTCTCCAACCAACGCGGAGTCCTGTGTGGAACGACCCGTAAGGAAGGGGTAATCCAAAATCGTTGAAAGATTCTTCCCGACACCACCGTGATATTTGCCATGAGGGCCAGTGGCATCACGAAGGATATATTCCAATGGGTAGAACGGAGGCCCGAAGTTAGCCGTAGTGTTCATCGGTTCACCATCAAAGCCGTACATTTGTGCAAAGCCAGTGTTTTCTTTGTAGTCGTACTCCCTGGCGTGTCCAGTGACATGCTTGCCCCAAATAATGCTCTTTCTATCAGTCCAGTCCCTGGCAAATGCCAGACACGTGACGCAATAGCACTCAGCTGCAATCAGCTTGTCACGATCAACATATCCAAGAATTAGGTTATGCAGCCTTTCGTTGTTAACCATGTCTGCCATAGGTCCGCTACCTCCAGGGAGCAGCAGCGCATCGTATGGATCAACGAATTCTTTCCAGAATTCCTCTCTTCTTTCATGAAATGCTGCTAGTTCTAATCCAAAATTTAGTCCGTTGAAATAAGGCATCAACGAAATCTTCTCAGACAAATTAATTGGATTATCGAGAAGATTTGATTCATGTACCTCGGTTGTCCGCTTCGCATAGTGTGCGTCGGTAACAACCTTGTTTAGCGGTGGATCAAGATATCCTTCTTCCATGCTAGGGGGCAACGCCGGCGGCTTCCTGCCAAACGAAGTCATGAAATCAAGCTGATAACCAGCTTTCGTCAGCACATCAAGGGGGCCAATCAGCTCTTCGCCCCAGTAGCCCCACTCAGACAGGACGACCAGAATTCTTTTTGCCATAGCCAATGGTAGATAAGGTCAGAGTGTTGCTTTCACTCAAATCAACGATAGTCACAAGCTTTCCATTTGGCATCATTAAAGCCAAAGATGCTTTCACGCTTCGTGACCCCATTGTGTTGACTCGCTGACCAGTACTTTGATTCTTTAGGCTTTTATTATCCCTGGTTCACTCAAGGTCGCTTCATTCCTCAATGATTGCGTTATGTCCTGCTTCTGGCTATCAGTGGTTTGAGCCTTCACACCAGTCTCGATGTTTTTGTTGCCACGCTTCACTCAACAACATATTGACTCTGAGACGATTGAATCAGTCAGCCTGCTTGGCACAATCCATCGACGTCGTTGGCGATGGAATCCGTTTGAAACAGCTCTTGATATGGTCAGGGTGTCGGAAACCACCTGGCGTATTTGTCATGCTGTCGATGGTCCACAACTTCCAGATGTTAATGGCCTTTATAGTCTCCGTCTTGTAATCAATCATTCTCCTAAACGCCAACTCAAAACATCATTATCCAAGAAGCAGTCTGGGGTTTTCGATCTGATCGAAACTCGTGATGGGAGATCAACCTACAACATCAATTTTCGCGTTGATGTCTCTCAGCTCATCGTCTTTGAGTTTGACTCTGAGTCAATGCAGTTAACTTGTAAGCCCAATGCTGGGCATAATACTTTTCACCATGTTGATTCATTTGATTCCTTCCAATTGAATGGTTTTCCATGGGATAGTCTCAATATGTTTGACAAATTTGACCCTCGTCTCAAAGGACGTGAGTTTGTCAAGCAGTCTGATCAGCTATGGACTATCGATGTCCCCTTATTGAAGACTGGTGGTATCGATTTTCGTGCTGATGGTATTTATCAGTTTCTGATCTCTGCCAACCACGATGAAGATTATGGTTTTTCTGCCTTAAATGATGGCAAATCGTCGCTTGTTCAAGGGACTGGTTTTGGTAGCAGTCACGGTTCTTCCATGCATTCAGGTTGCACGATTCAGGTATTTGAAGACGGCGAGTATCGTTTTAATCTTCACGATCCGACCTCAAATTCACCTCACTTCAGCGTAATTCCATCTCCCGCCAATCCCTCACTTAAAACGCCGGATGTTTTGAACGACCGAATTTCTTTTCAACTTCTTGGGAGTATCTTTGAAGCCAACCAGTTTGATCCAACGGATCCTGAACGCTTGATGAAGCCAATTGCAAACTCTGACAAGTTTTCACTCAAAACGTCTGTTAAGTCTGGCTTTCATGTCGTAAATGTTGGGATCAGTTCTGAGCTCTTTCTTGACACGATGGGGCTAGGCTGTTGGATTGATATCAATGACGGCATACCTTCCTCTTCACTCGAATGTGTGACTTGGCATGGGAAGCCGCATGAATTAAATATCTGCTTCAAGCTTGATGTTAATAGTGACCTCGAATTTGTCTTTGACCCTGAGACAGATCGGCTCTCGATTCGTGTGGTTGCCGGACCTGGTCAACTTCTTCCTGTTTCCTCTCTTGATTCGATGTCTCTTGTCGGATCGTTTGACGATACAGAAACTCTCGAAGCTTGGAATCCAGAGTCAGCTTTGAACTTGATGAATCCTCTTCAACCCGGCTGTTTTGATCGTGTCGTTCCCTTAACTGCTGGAAAAACTTACAACTATAAATACGTCGCCAATCGCTCACCCTGGGCACTTGTTTATGCTGATTATGAACTCGACTGTTATGGATTTGATTTCAGTGGTAGTAACCCTGATGCGGCAGATCCTTCAAGACGCTCTCTCAAGCGCTTTGGACAGCTGACATCTCACGGCAATCCTCCTGCCCTGGAGTTCACACCGACTCACACAGGTAACTATCGTTTCTTTGTAGATGCCGTGCATGGTGGATATTCCGTACGACCATATAGCTGAACTTATGTCCAATTAAAAGCGATACAGATTCGCTCTTCGTTGCTATTAATTGGTACCGTTTCATGGGCTAGATAGCTCGGGAATATTACCGCCATACCTTCTTTCGGGGTGACCATTTTCATATTATTTGAAGGGAACACTAGGTTCCCTTCTTTTTTTTCCTCGTTAGCGCTCTCTTTTGGAAGTTGTATGTAGACGACTCCACTCACAATGGATTCTGGATGGATATGACGTTTTTGATGTCCCCCTTTCTTCAACACCACACTCCAGCCACTCAATTCTTTATTTCCCTTTTTTTGATTTCTAATTTTTTGCAGAAGTGGTTTGTTTTTGATGTAGTCAAGTGAGGCTTCCTTGAGACGCCTACATAAATCCTGAATGGCGGTTGATTGACTACCATTCAATATTTCATGGCTTTGTAGTCCATGCCGTGTTGGTTTGCCAGCTCGATTCCAAATCAAGCTTTCTGCATTCTTCACGTTATCGACAAGTTCAGCCAAAAACTTTTCTTTTTCCGAGACGGAATAGAGTTCAACTATTCTGATCTGTATTTCTGCGTCAAAAGCCTGAATACTTCCTAGTTTTTGCTGATTTTCTTTTGGTAACTCATTAACTGCAGCCCAAAACTGAATTGGCTCTATTACCTCTTTATTTTTTCTAAGCTTTTTTTCAGCTTCAACCCAATATTTTTTCTCGATATCTTGATAGATCTCTGTCAATCCGTTGCTTTCATTTTGGATTAACTTCTCGATTTGCTCTTGTGCCTCTGGTGCATTTGGAACGATTTGCTTACACCGTTCGAAACATCTTAATGCCCTTTTTGTTTCGCCTATGTTTGCCAAAAAAAGACCATAGTTAAAGTGACTTAAAAATGCATTCTCAAATTTGCCTACAAGTTGCTTGTGTATTTTCTCCGCCTTGTTGTAATTCCCAAGCTCACTTTCCGTAATAGCTAGTTGTGTGGCAATACTGGGATCCTCTGGGTTGAGTTGTATTACTCTCTCTAGTAATTTTTGGGAATCTACTAGTCTTCCACTTTTGATGAATGCCTCAGAAAGCATGCACTGGATCTCACTATTTCCAGGATGCTGTGGGGATAGTACGCTGAGGTTCTGGATTGCTATTTTCTGGTCGCCAATATCCAAAGCACTTTGAGTGACCATATACAAAATTTGTGGATGGATCTTTTCTATTTGAACATTTATTTGAAGCTCTTTGAATGCACTAATTGTCTCAGCGTGTCTTCCTTGCATATGTAGAAGTCTGATAAGGTTCATACACCCTTCAATAGCGGTTTCATTCTCTTTTATTGCCTGCCGAAAAAATTTTTCTGCTTCAATATGGTTACCTGCCATGGCAGCCTCAACACCCTTTCTATTGTTGGAGATATTGCTTGCTGTCATGGTCTTGTTACAAAAAAGAGGGCATGATAAACATGCCCTCTTAATTTAACGATTGAAGTCAGCCTTTTTCAGAATGTTAGAGAGTTGTAAACTCTTCGTCTAGTTCTGCATCTTTTAGGGACTGTGCGATTTCTGCGTTCAAACCCTTGAGTGAGAGGCTGAAATCAGCACCTCTTTGTTGCTTTGTGAATAACAGGTAATTCCAGCCTGTGTCGTCAACAGTCTTGAGATTGGTCATATCGAGGACCATGCCCTTCAGGCAGCTCAGTTTCTCCACTTCCTTCTTAAGAAGTGGCAATTTGCAGCGGGTCAGATCTCCGTCCAATGCAAAGTTAGCAATGCTATTTTCATAGGTCATCAGATCAGCACTAAAGCCCAAGCCTGCAGGTTCAATCCTGACACGAACCTTTAAGGGCATATCCGATTCAGGCAGATTGACAATCAAGTTGGCTCGATCGAAATCTGTGTAAGACTTGTCATCAATCCAAACTTCCGATAGTTCTACGCTACCAGCAGGTAGTAGATCAGGAGCAACACGGAGTTTGTTTTCGGGCCAAGCCTGAGGATCCGGCTTGAAGTAGAAATCCATCGGTTCCTTGTTCACCAATAAGTTTGAGTAGATTGCTGCAAGGAAGCAGAGTTCGAAGGAGTGATAGCCAGCCATCGAGTGACTGCCCTTTCCACGCTCTCCACCCAATGAATAGGGTTGACCATTCGAAAGAACGTTGAAATAGATTCCACCAGCGTCGTAATCGAGGAACCAGCCGTTGTAGAAGGCAGAACCTTCCCTTGCGTAGCGGAGGTATTCAGGTTTGTCGTTGTAAACACCAGCCATGATGTAGTAAGCAAGAATCCCCTGTTCCTGCTGCCACCAGGCTTTTCTATCGTGCCAGACGCGACGGTAATGCTCTTCCCCATCCTTCAGGGTACGCTCCATCATGTCGTACCAGCCACCGCGCTGGTTATCACAACCTGCGCCTGGAATCGCATCAGCAATCTGATGAGCGAACGTCTTGTAGCTCTCCTTGGGCATCAAGCTATGCATCCTGGTGAGGTTCCAGGCAACTTTTAGATTGTGACCGACCACGCACCTTGCTTGGTGAATCCCCCACTTCAGGTCATGGGTCCAGTCTTCGTAGAACTTCTCGTTCATGAAGGGGCTGTAGCCATAATCAGGGAAATGCTCACAAATCGTGTCGAAAGTATCTTCAAGGAACGTTCCATAGTTCTCATCACCAGTGGCTAAATACAAGTTGATGAGATAAGCCGGAGCGTGGTCGCCAACGGAGTTCCAATTTTTCTTGGCCTTGTTGACACCAAGAGAATCAGCCTTGGCATCAAAAGTGACAGGATCAACGTGTGAATAGTATCCACCGTATGGACCATGATCTTTGTAGTAGCGGTTAAGGAATGAGATCGTGTCGTCAATATCTTGCTTAATACTTTCGCCACCGATTAGTCGCCACGTCTGGGTTGGACCAGCAAGAGCATAAATTTGTTCATAACACGGAATTGCATTACCACCTTCATCACCACCGGCAGTGGAGCCCATGTATTTGCGAACGCTACCATCCTCTTGGATGTCAATTTGGCTGTACCAGTAGCAGATCCCTTCGCTCTTGTTTTGGTGCCTGAAATGGCGCTGCATATATTCAGTTCCGTTCTTGGCTGCCTCCAAAGCCCGCTCGTCGCCGGTGATCATGTAGGCCGTCGCAAAGCCATAGATCAAGCGTGAGATGGTATCAAGATTTTGAACACCGTCCTGCTTTTTACCTTCCGCACTGAGATCTGTTCTGAACTTTTTGAAGTCAATGGATTCACCTTCAACCACTTGGAACTGTGCTTCCAAATAGAAGTTCAACAATTGCTGAATCTGATGAATCCACCAGTTCTGGTTTTCAAATCTAAGGTCATCCTTCCCTCGACCAAACAGCAACATATGCTTGGCTTCAAACTTCAACCGGTCTGATTCAGGATAGAAAAGGCCATAAACGTGAATGAATCTGCCCTCAACCAAGATCTGACTAAGATCGGGAGCCATTTGGAATGGCTCACCTAGATTCCTGACCAGCTCAGCGTATGCTGCATCAGTAATTTTCACTGTGTACATCCTTCCATCGGATGTTTCGAGTTCTACCTCGCCTTTACAGTCGAAAACATCGGGGTATGAAACGCTACGAATGTAACCAGCGACCAGGTCAGAAAAAGGGAAATTAAGCTGATTGGAAGATGCCATGACTGGGTTGAATGTGAGGTTTCTAGAGAATGTGTAAGGATTAAATAAAAGTCAATTTGACGCTCGAGAGACAAGCGTCACGATGCTGCGGCCGGTCACCAAATAGCTGTTTCCTTGAACAGCAACCTGTTGATCGGGAGACTCGATGTCCTGAGGTGAAGGCAAAGCAGTGTCGATTGCTCGGTACCAGGCTAATCCTGGAATTTGAGGAATCTCAAATTCGACAGCATCCCAGAACATATTGAACATAATGTGAACATTGTGAGTCTGATCTGTATCCTCAGCCGTGTCTCCAAGGGTCATAGCAAGGCATCGAGCATCACTGTTATCCCAGCCAGGATTGTTCAACTGCGTACCGTGCCAAGCAATATCGTTTAGTCCAAATTTATTTGATTTGCCCTTGAAATAACGGCCACGGAAGTGGTCAATATACATTTTTCTTTTCTCGATCAGAAGAGACCAGAAACGAATCATCTCCTGACTTTCCTTTGATGCGATCTGATCCCAGTCATACCAATTGATCTCGTTATCATGGCAGTAAGTGTTGTTGTTGCCACCCTGACTCCGCATGTATTCATCACCACCCACGATCATGGGTACACCCATAGAAAGCATATGAATTGTGGCGAAATTTTTAACTTGTCTTTTTCTCATGTCGTTAATCCACTGGTCATCAGTCTCACCTTCGAAACCACAGTTCCAACTTAAATTTTCATCAATACCATCGTTATTTCCTTCCCCATTCGCCCAGTTGTGCTTTTCGTTGTACGCAGTTAGGTCATAAAGAGTAAATCCATCATGTGCCGTGACGAAATTCACGCTGTTCACAGGCTCGTGGTGGTGCCACTGATAGAGATCTGCACTGCCCGTAATACGTGAAGCCACCTCGCTGATAATGCCCGCATCACCTTTGATGAAACGACGGATGCAATCTCTGTATTTACCGTTCCACTCAGCCCACCGTGCTCCTGGGAAATAGCCAATTTGGTACAGACCTGCAGCATCCCAAGCTTCAGCAATCACCTTGCTCTTACCAAGAATATCGTCGAGCTCAATCGCCCAAATCACTGGAGGATGCTCCAAAGGAGAACCGTCTTCGCCACGACTCAACACAGAGCCTTCATCGAATCGGAAGCCATCAACATGCATCTCATCCACCCAGAATCTCAGGGAGTCGAGAATCAGCTTTTCACCGACGGGATGATTACAGTTGAATGTGTTGCCACATCCTGTGTAGTCGTAGTAATACTCTTTTGATCCATTAGCACCAGTTAGATAGTAATACGTTGAATTATCAATTCCCCTGAAGCTGAACATCGGACCCTGATGATTGCCCTCATCCGTGTGGTTGTACACCACATCAAGGATTACTTCGATTCCTGCATTGTGCAGAGCTTTCACCATGTCACGAAACTCCTTGATATGAGTTCCTGCATCCGCACTCACGCAATAACCCTGGTGAGGCGCGAAATAGCCCATGGTGCTGTAGCCCCAATAGTTCACCAATTTGCGGCCTTCATGTTCCTTGGTGACATCTGTGTGGTCGAAGCTGAAGCAGGGCAAAAGCTCGACAGCCGTGACACCAAGACTTTTCAGATAAGGAATTTTTTCGATCAGTCCCAGATAAGTGCCTGGGTGTTTAACGCCACTGGTCGGACTCTTGGTGAAGCCCCCCACATGCATTTCATAAACGACCGTATCGGCCATCGGACGTTTCAGGGGCTGATCCCCTTCCCAGTCGTAGTCGCCGGTGTCGATAACAACGCTGCGCATGCTGCAGTGCAGGTTGTCGCCTGGTGTACAAGCAGCTCCGCGATTCCAAAGGGCCAGACTGTTTCCTTTGGAGTACGGATCGACAAGAACCTTCTCTGGATCGAAGCGATGGCCGTTCCAGGGTTCACGGGGACCGTCCACCCGGTAGGCATAACCCATACCAGGCTTGACGCCTTCGATGAAGGCATGCCAGATGTTGAAGCTTCTGTTCTCAGTTGCACTAAGGGTAATGACGTTGACCGGATCGAGGTCTTCAGGTCGAGTGAAAATCAGCAGTTGAACCCCAGTAGCACTGCCGCTGAACAGCGAAAAGTTCACGCCGTCTGCTTCGACGGTGCTTCCAAAAGGGTGAGGAGACCCGGTGTAACGACGAAATGCTGTGCCCTGTGGTTCGAGCGGATTGCCCCGAAGCGATGCAATGACAGGAGGAGCGCTAATCGTCATAGCTGTAATCGATGCAGAGGAAAAGGCAGAAGAAGAGTCGTCAGCCCCTAGAACTTTCCGTACCTGGTACGAATCGGTCTTTTCTTGGATAGCAGCGTTTGCATATAAGGGGGGGTCGACCTGGGAAATATCAGCTCGCACTGACAATGAATACTTAATAAAAAAGAGATGAATCACGCAAGAGGGTGTTATTGATGTAGGGCCATGGCACCCTCAAGGTCCCTTGGGTCGATTGAAGCGAAGATGCAACGGTCGCCCAATCGATTAATTCTTAGTTTAATTCAAGTTCTTCAACCAAACTCTTCATGTGCAAAAAAGAGACGTTGATATTAACGAGACACGTTTTTTCTGATCAGGCCAGGCACTTCTCTGCCAGCTCCAACAAGAACAATTTAATAACTTCGACACTGCGCCAGCGGCCACCAAGAAATCAACATTATCCAACGAAGTATTGTCACCATTCAGGCAATGGCGACCCTCTAAAGAGCAGATATCAACTATGATACAAACGGCATGATGACGATGAACCGATGAAAGCCAAGGGGAAGGGAAAGTTTGCCCGCCATGTGATTGTCATCGCAGGCGCATCGGGATCAGGCAAAACGAAGTTGATCCAAAAGTTAAGTCAACCGCCCCATGACGCTTTCACACTGGGCGTACTGGAACGGCTCGACTGCAATCCGAAGCAACGCTTCAAACGCTCAACTGTTGAACGGATGCAGAGGCTGATGGACCCCGTGAATTCCAAGAAACGAAAAGCACGAAGGTTAAACAACTGTCTACTGGTTCACATCGACCTGACCAGCATCAATCACAACAATAATCTGAAGCTATTGCGCCATGTCTCAAAGCAAACCAAACGGCTCGACGTGATTACCCTATACACTTCACCGGACGAATGGCGCCAACGCATTCTTGATCGACTTCACACCAGCAACGAACCATCATTAAGAGCAGCATTGATAGCACTTTCAGCAAGAGCAAGCAGACGACTTTCAAATTTCTTGTACCACCGAGAATATAGAAAATGGCTAAGCACATACAGTAACTACAAAACCAGGAGAATCTGCATCATCAATACTTTCGAGCAGTCTTTTTTAAAATCGATACCACCGGAATAGCTCTATTAAAAACAGGAAAAACTATCAACTACTAATTTATCTCTCAATCGTTTTTCATCGGAACGGAGAGGGTGGGATTCGAACCCACGAGGGTGTTACCCCTACACGATTTCGAGTCGTGCGCGATCAACCGGACTCTGCCACCTCTCCACACGCCCTCAGGCGTGAGTCCACTTTAAAGGCCGATGAACCGAGAGCCAGCTGCATGCTTCAGAAGCCAACGCCGCTGCGGTGCGGAAGGCTTGAAGCCCAGCCATGTTCCGGTGATCATCTGCTGGGGTTTTGATCGCTGCCGATGCTGCAGTGCCCACAAGGCCTGAGGGCTTGGGAACAGTTGCCAGGACTGAGGACCCACCCGCATCAACAGTGCTCCAGAGCGATGCTGCAGGTGCTGAACAGATAAGCCATCACTCCGAAGCACCTGGCCGATGGCGATGGGAGCTTGGCCTTGCTGGGGAGCCTCAGCGCGATGCGCCAACGCTTGCCAACAGACCATCACCTCTGTGGCCACAGGATCCAAGAGCATCACCCAGTCCAGACGGGCATGGCCGTGAACGGCGGCGAGTCTCTTCGCCATTCGGCAACTGCGCGCATCGCCATGGGTGCTCACCACAGCGGCACGCCCATGATGGCAAGCCAGCAACCAGTGGCGACCGAACCGCTCCACCGCTACCAGACCATCGCTGAACTGAAGCAGGCCATGGGCGAACAGGGCGATTGCCAGGGGGATCAACGACCAGCAGCGGCGACAAGGCCCTGCCCCCAGCAACCAAGGCAACAGTCCAAGCACAAACAGGGCAATCACCCACTCTTGGGGCCGTCCGGTGAGCAGTTGTGTCCCAGGCCAGTGGCTGATCCAGCTGGCCATGGTGATCACCAGGCCCGCCAACTGATGAACGGGCCACAGCAGCAGGGGCAGCACAGACGGAGGCCCCACAAGCACCAACAACGCCGAGAGCATGGCGAGCAGCGTGAGCGGCGCCAGCAGCGGGGCAACGAGAAGATTGGCAACCAGGGCGTACAACGGCATTGCACCGAAATGGAGCAGCTGGAGCGGGAGCGTCCAGAGCAGGGCAGCCAGAGGAATGGAGAACGCCGCTGCCAGCCCCTGGCAGCGATCCGGCAACCACGCCTGAACAGCCCGCTCGAGGCGGGGAGCCGTAAGGATCAGCCCAGCGGTTGCCGCCGCACTGAATTGAAAACCAATCGATAGGGCCCAGGCCGGGCGCAACAGCAACATGCCACTGAGCGTCAGCACCAGCACCCCCAGGGGACGGCTGTGATGCCCTGCCTCACGAATCAGCAAGGCCATCGCAGCCATCAGCACCGCCCGCACCACCGATGGCTGGGCTCCAGCGAGACAGACAAACAGCAGCAGCGCCATGGCCGCCAGGGGAAGCCTCAGGCCAGGCGGCCAGCGGCGGGCCAACATCAGCACAGTGCCGAGCAGAACAGAGAGGTGAAACCCCGATGCCGCAAGGGCATGGGATAAACCGGCCATCCGGAACGCCTCTCGGATATCTGCGGAGAGCTGCACCTGGGCGCTGCCCAGCACCAGAGCGGCCAGAAAGCCACCCCGCCGCGGCCCCAGGGCCCGTTGCAGTCGCTGGGCAACATCGCGCCGCAGATCAACCAATGGCGTCCATGGACGCTGCAGCACCTTGATGCTCTCGACCCGCAACTGACTCCAACTGCCTTGGCGGGCCAGACGTTCTGCCGATCCCGGCAACAGCGGGTGCGCTGCTGGCAGCGGACGCCTCAGCACACCTATGGCCTGGACTCGCCAGCCCTGCTGCAACGGCGCTGAGCAGGCAGGCAGCTGGAGCTCGGTTCGTCCATCGCCCCGGCGAGCCTCAATCCGATCCACCTCCAACAGAGCAGAACATCCCGAGGAAAAACGGCGCACATCAGCGAGCAAGCGACCGCTGATCGCCACGGCCGCAGGCGGCGTTTGGATCAGGCGAGATGGATCGACTCGGCTCGGCGCAGGCGCCCCCCAGAACAGCCCTCGCAGCACAAGCAGTGCCAGGAGACAGATGGCAATGGCATCAGCAGAACGACGTGGACGCAGAAACCATCAGGCCGCTGTCTCGAGAGTTCCCCCTTTCAAGAGCGGGAAACCAAGCGCCTCCCGTTCCGCCAGCCAAGCTTCGGCGACCCTGCGGGCCAGGTTGCGGATCCGGCCGATAGTGGCGGTGCGCTCCGTCACGGAAATCACGCCACGGGCCTCCAGCAGGTTGAAGGTGTGGCTGCACTTCAGAACGAAATCCAAGGCCGGTGCCGGCAGCTGCTTCTCGATCAGATCAGCCGCTTCCGCTTCGTAGATGGCGAACAACTGCTTGAGCCGCTCGGGATTGGAGGCCTCAAAGTTGAAGTGGCACTGCCCCTTTTCAAACGGCAGCCAGATCTCGCCGTAACTGCGTTCGCTGTTCCAGCTGAGGTCCCAAATGCTCTCCACGTCTTGGAGGTACATGGCGAGCCGCTCGAGGCCGTAGGTGATCTCAATCGAAACGGGCTTGCAGTCGATGCCGCCGCATTGCTGGAAATAAGTGAACTGGGTCACCTCCATGCCGTCGAGCCACACTTCCCAGCCCACACCCCAGGCGCCGAGGGTGGGGGACTCCCAATTGTCTTCGACGAAACGGATGTCGTGGTCAGCGGCCTTGATGCCCAACGCCTCCAGTGACGCCAGGTAGGTCTCCTGGATGCCATCTGGGGATGGCTTGATCAGCACCTGGTATTGGAAGTAGTGCTGGGCTCGATTGGGGTTATCGCCATAACGGCCGTCGGTGGGGCGACGGCAGGGTTCGGGGTAAGCCACCGCCCAGGGTTCTGGCCCGATGGCACGAAGCACCGTGTGGGGGCTCATGGTGCCGGCACCCTTCTCGGTGTCGTAGGGCTGCAACAACAGACACCCCTGATCCGCCCAGAATCTGTTGAGCGTGCTGATGATGTCCTGAAAGTACAAAACGCAGTCCTAGCCTTGAATTTGGGTGTCCGTGGAGTTGGACATCAGTTGGACAGGAAACACAAACGCGTTGCGCTGTCTCGCTCACCAACGCCGCTGTCTAGGCGAGTTGGACCTGAGTTCGACAATTCTCTCAAAGCAGCGTTTGTCCAACCATTGGAAGCGCTGTGAGCGCAGAGAGCAACTCACGCAATCAACAGACGGCAGAGCAATGAATTCATAAATGTTTATTTTTATTACGAAGGTGCACACTTACGACCTACTATCTTCAAACAGTGTTAAGACCTGAAACCTCCATGGTTCTACAAAGAGTCTTAAAGCCCCTTGTAACGAGACTGCTTGCAGGGAGTCGCTGATAAAAGATTGGCTGCGGTTGTTACTCACACCCGGCGCAGCTATTAATAAAATGACTTGACATTCAAAACAAGTGCCTCAACGAATAAAACCCAGTATTTTTAACGCTCTTGAAAGCCTGACCTTATTAACAACATTTATTTTTACGGAGCAATTTGACCGGAATCTTGACCTTGAAGGCGTGGAGCAAAGTCTTCAAAGAAGTGTTCTCGAAGTTCTTCATAATTTTCTTCAATCCATAACCGAGCCAAATCACCCCCTTGGAGCTGCAACATTTGCCATATTCAGCATCTCGATCGTCCTCTCTATCGCAGGCTTCAAAGCCAGAAAAATCAATGATGTTCTTGCTACTTACTTATCAATTGCTTGGGCTGTAGAACTTCTAACGATGAACGTCCTTTTACTCTCCCCCCTTAAAAGCCCTACACTCCTTCTGATTGAACTTGTATTGTTTATACCTGTAATCGTCGTCGCCTTCTCTTGGTGGTACTGGAGGATTAACCTCCCAAGCGCGGAAGGCAATACACCTGCAATCGAATTTGCGCATCCAATACCCACACCGCCGGACTATTTAATGCTCTCTCTTGGCACTTTTATAAAAAATAATGTTACGTCGCACAAAATGAAAACCAAAACAGCCAAGTACACTTCTATAGCAAATAGCTTTATTGCACTAGATATTCTCGGCTTAACATTAAGTAGAGCCGTAAGCGTTGCGATTAATTAATCAATAAACTGAAGACCTGAAAATGCACTGGGTTGGGGCGTCCTGGATTCCGATTCTGCCCAGTGGCCGGTCAGCCCTCCAAAGCCAGACAACGGTGGAGGTGCGCAATGGCGTGATGGCGATGCGGATTGTTGCCGCTGGGACCAATCATTCCGAGCCAGAAGCTGCCATCCCCTTGAAAGACCAGGACGGGCTTTGCGCCTCCCTTGCCATGGCAATCCAGCAAGGACATGCAGAGCTTTTCAGCCACCTCCGGTCCTTTGGGGCGCTGGCGCAGGCGACGCAGCAGAGGATCCACCTGCGAGAAGGAAACGAAGCAGGCGCGTTCGGAGTCGGTGATCAGAATCAGACCATCCAGCCACTGCACTTCCTGAAGCAGCTCTTCGATGCGGGGCAGCAGCTTCGGCAGCGGAAACGCCAAACCGGAACCTCCCCCTTAACGTTCTCTTTAGCTTTTCTAGATCAGTAACGGGGTGCGTCGCAAGCGACACAGCCAAAGATTCACGCCCTGAGAATCAAAACCCCCATCTGTTTTCCCACAACAGAGCGATGGATCGCTTCAGCAAATCCCGCCTCCTGTGCCAAGCGCTCCTGCTCAGGTCCATCAGGGAAGCGCTCCAGACTCTTCTCCAGGTAGGCGTACTCCTCCCGTAAGCCCACAGAGGCGGCAGCGGGCACCACCAGGCGACGCAGATAAAAACGCTGGAAGGCGGCGGCAGCGCCGCTTTGGGGCAGACGGTTGAAATCGAGCACCCCGGCGCGGCCGCCGGGCTTCAACAACCGGCGGAGTTCCTGCAGCCCCTGCAGAGGGTCCGCCAGGTTGCGCAATCCGTAGGCCATCACCGCGCCATCAGCGCAGGCGCTGGGCAAGCCGGTTTGCAGAGCATCCCCCTGCTGGAAGGTCACCGGCAACCAAGGCTGCTGCTGTTGGCGCTGGCGGGCCCGCTCCAAGGGAGCAGCGGCGGCATCCAGACCGGTCACCGCACCAGCGGGGCGAACACAGCGCCCAAGCTCCAAGGCAAGGTCCCCCGTTCCGCAGCACAGATCAAGCCAATGCTCGCCTGCCACTGGCTTCAGGGCACGCACCAACTGACGTTTCCACTGGCGATGCAACCCGAAACTGAGCACATCGTTGAGGCGGTCGTAGCGGGGAGCGACAGCGTCAAACAGCTGTTCTACCGCCGCGGGATCACCAGGCTTCATGGACGGATCGTCAGACCACGGGAGAGCAGATCTTGCTTGATTTCCTCCACGGTGAGAACGCCGTCGTGCAGCAACGAGGCCAGCAGGGCTGCGGAAGCATGGCCTCCTGTGGGGCCCACATCCAAGGCCTCAGCGATGTGATCCAGGCAACCCGCGCCACCGGAGGCGATCACCGGGATGGGGACCGCATCGGCCACGGCCCTGGTCAGGGCAAGGTCGTATCCCGCCTGGGTGCCATCACCATCCATGGAGGTGAGCAGGATCTCTCCTGCCCCGAGGCCAGCCACCCGCTGGGCCCACTCCACAACATCGAGGCCCGTGTTCTCGCGTCCTCCCTTCACGTACACATCCCAGCCACCGGCATCGCGCCGACGGGCATCAATGGCCACGACAATGCACTGGCAACCGAACTGATCGGCCCCCTCCCGAACCAGCTCAGGCCGCCGCACCGCAGAGGAGTTGAGACTCACCTTGTCGGCACCGGCCCGCAACAACTCGGTAATTCCTTCAACGGTGCTGATGCCACCGCCAACCGTGAAAGGGATCGTGACCGATTCAGCGGTTCGACGCACCATGTCGATCAGGGTGCCGCGCCCCTCATGGCTGGCTGCGATGTCGAGGAAAACGAGTTCATCCGCCCCTGCACGGCTGTAACGGCAAGCCAGCTCCACTGGATCACCGGCATCGCGCAGGCCAACGAAATTGACACCTTTCACCACCCGTCCCCGGGCGACATCCAGGCAGGGAATCAGACGCAGAGCAACCATCGATTCGGCGCAAAAGCGACTGTTAGGGTTGCGCACTCTCCAAGCCTCGCAGGCCATGTCCCAGGCTGACGCCATCTCGATCGGCTCCAAGGTTCGCGTGACCCGCGTGCGTGATCGCATTCCCCAGGCCATGGTTGACCTTCTGAAGAAGGACGCCAACGGCACGGTGAAGGATTTCCGCACCGTCGACGGCAAAGGAATCGGTGTGGTTGTTGAGCTCAGCGATGGCTCCACCAGCTGGTTCTTCGAAGACGAAATCGCCGCCGCCTGAGGACTGACTCCGTGAGCGACGCCCGTCAGCTGCTTGGGATGAAGGGTGCCTCAGGCACCACCAACATCTGGAAGCTGCGGCTGCAGCTGATGAAACCGGTCACCTGGATCCCCTTGATCTGGGGGGTGATCTGTGGTGCCGCAGCGAGCGGTAATTACGAGTGGCGGGTGGACCACGTGCTCGTCGCCTTTGCCTGCATGTTGATGAGTGGCCCCTTACTGGCGGGCTTCACCCAGACCATCAACGACTATTACGACCGCGAGATCGACGCGATCAACGAGCCCTACCGCCCGATCCCCTCGGGAGCGATTCCCCTGGGCCAGGTCAAGCTGCAGATCTGGGTTCTGCTGCTTGCGGGTTTGGGCGTGTCCTACGGCCTTGACCGATGGGCCGGTCACGCCACGCCTGTGGTTTTTCTACTGGCGTTGGGAGGCTCCTTTGTGAGCTACATCTATTCAGCCCCCCCGCTGAAGCTCAAGCAGAATGGCTGGCTCGGGAACTACGCCCTCGGTGCCAGCTACATCGCTCTGCCCTGGTGGGCAGGCCAAGCCCTGTTTGGCCAGCTGACCTGGGGCACAGCACTGCTGACCCTGGCCTACAGCCTTGCAGGTCTCGGCATTGCTGTGGTCAACGACTTCAAGAGCGTTGAAGGCGACCGAGAACTCGGGCTTCAATCGTTGCCGGTGGTGTTCGGCATCAAACGGGCCAGTTGGATCAGCGCCGCAATGATCGATGTTTTTCAGCTGGCGATGGTTGCCGTCCTGATCGGGATCGGCCAGCATTTCGCAGCGGTTCTGCTGGTTCTCTTGATCGTTCCCCAGATCACCTTCCAGGACATCTGGTTGCTGCGAGACCCCGTGGCCTTTGACGTGAAATATCAGGCCAGTGCCCAACCCTTCCTGGTGCTCGGCATGTTGGTGACCGCTCTGGCCGTGGGCCACAGCCCCTTGACCCAGGTGATGTGAACCGTACCCGCCTGCACTGGGCACTGATCGCTGGCACAGCAGCTGCAGTGGGCGTTGGAGCTGCTCTGGGCATGCGCGCTCTGACGGAAATGGTGGATGCCACGCTTCCGGATGCCCGCGGGATTGCCAGCTTCAATCGGCCGGGAACGATCACCCTGCTCTCCACCAATGGCAAGGTGATTCAGAAGCTTGGGCCAGCGACGCGGGAGAAGGTGAAGCCCGGCGCGATGCCACCAACGGTGGCGGAGGCTTTCATCGCCGCAGAAGACCGGCGCTTCTATCAGCACGATGGTGTGGATGGCTGGGGCATCGCCAGGGCCATCGTCACCAATGTCCGCCAGGGCGCGGTTAGGGAAGGGGCGAGCACCATCACCCAGCAGCTGGCTCGAACCGTCTTTTTGAGCCAGGACCGCACAATCACCCGCAAACTCAAGGAGGCGGCTCTGGCCATGAAGCTGGAGCGTCAACTGAGCAAGCAGCAGATCCTCGAGCAGTACCTCAACTACGTGTACCTGGGGTCCGGTGCCTATGGCGTTGCCGATGCGGCCTGGATCTACTTCTCCAAAACCCCGGAGCAGCTCACGGTTCCTGAAGCAGCCCTGATCGCCGGGCTGCCCCCGGCCCCATCAATTTATTCACCCCTTGTGAACCCAGATCTGGCAAAAGAGCAGCGCTCGATCGTTCTGGACCGCATGGCCCAGGCCGGATTCATCTCCACCAGCGAAGCGGAGCGAGGTCGCACCAGCCCGCTTGGACTGAAGCCCGCAACACCCAAGTACTTCAACAGTTCAGCGCCTTACTTCACCACCTGGATTGCCCAGGAGCTGCCCAAATTCTTGACGCCCGAACAATTGGAAGTGGGCGGAGTCAAGGTGCGCACCAGCCTGAATCTCGACTGGCAGAAGAAAGCTCAGCAGGTGATTCGAGCCAATGCCCCCTTCGACACCGAAGGTGCGATGGTTTCGATCGATCCCGGCAACGGGCTGGTGCGGGTGATGGTGGGCGGCAAGGATTTCTCCAAGAGCCAGTTCAACCGCACCATCCTGGCGCTGCGCTCTCCGGGCTCCACCTTCAAGCTGTTTCCCTACGCCGCCGCCATTGATCGGGGCATGAAGCCCGAAACCAAAGTGTTTGATGCCCAGCGTTGCTGGAACGGCTACTGCCCCAAAAACTTTGGCAACAAGTACTACGGCAACATCTCCCTTGCCGATGCGCTGAAGAACTCGCTGAACACAGTGGCAGTTCAACTGCAGGACATCGTTGGATTTGATGCCGTGATCGATATCGCCAACAACTTCAACATCGGCACCGAGCGACCTCTCGGCAAGTACTACCCCATGGCCATCGGGGCCTACGAGCAAACCATCCTCGACATGACCGCCGCCTATGCCGGAATGGCCAACCGCGGAGTGTTCTTCAAACCCAGCCCCTTTGAGGAAATTCGCGGACCCAAGAATGAGCTGCTTTGGAGCCGGCGCCTGAGCGACAACCGAGGCAAGCGGGCGGTTGATAGTGATGTGGCAGACACCATGAACTGGATGCTGCAGCGGGTGGTGACCGGCGGCACCGGCATCGCCGCCAAACTCGATGATCGACAGGTGGCCGGAAAGACGGGAACCTCAGAAAACACCCGCGATCTCTGGTTCATCGGCTCGATTCCTCAGCTCACAACAGGCGTCTGGTTCGGATACGACGACGACCGCGCCACCAAAAGCACCAGCGGCGAAGCGGCATGGGCGTGGAAGCAATTCATGCTCCAGATCAAGGACGAGATCCCCGTACGCAACTTCCCCGACAAACCCAAGACGAAGCGAAAAGTGCGTTTGGCTGTCGACCCGAAAACGATTGCCAAGCCGCCGAAGACCCAACCCAAACCAAAGCAGAAGGCGACCGCCGAGCAAGATGCCGCTCAACCAACGGTTGAGACAGACCAACCCACACCCACGCCCGTGGCACCTGCACCTCGCCAGACGCCTTACCTCTGGAGAAACAGCGCTCCAGACCGCAACATCGATCGCCAGGGACGACGCTGGACACGGGATTGATCCAAGGCCCTAGGCCCGCTGCAGCACAGCCGAATAGAACCCATCTCCCCCGCTGGCTTGATCTGGCCAGAGCTGGCTCTCCTGCTCCAGGCGCAGCGTTGGGTGACGCTTCAACAGAGCCTGAATCTGTGCCTGATTTTCATCGGGATGAATGGTGCAGGTGGCGTACACCAACACGCCTTGGGGAGCCAACAACGGCAGAAGGCCATCCAGCAGAGCCTGTTGTTGGGGCAAAAGACCACGAATGGATTGGGGCGTCACCCGCCAACGGGAATCGGGATGACGGGCCAGCGTTCCAAGCCCCGAGCAGGGGGCATCGATCAAAATCCTCTGGAAAGACTCACGCCATTGGGGGCGCTGCTCCAAAAGATTGGCGGCATCCGCAGCCAGGGCATTGATAGAGGCAAGGCCCAGCCGGGCGGCATTGGCCGCAACGCGCTTGAGCCGTCCGGCTGAACGGTCCACAGCCCAGATCTCCGCCTGATCCCCCACCAACTCCGCCAAATGGGTGGCTTTGCCCCCCGGAGCCGCACAGGCATCCAGGATGCGATCCCCCCGTTTGGGATCGAGCAGAGGTGCAATCCATTGCGCCGAACAATCCTGCACACACCAATGGCCCTCGGCATAGCCGGGCCAGTGGCGCAGATCGCCGCTGTGGCCTGAGATGCGCAGGCCATCGGGACAACCAACGATGGACTCAGTGCTGATGCCAGCCGCGGCCAGATCCTGCTGCACCTGCGCAGGGCTCGATCGCAACCGATTCACCCGCAAATCCAGATCCGGCACACGGTTGCAGGCGCTGGCCACCGCCGCGGCCCCCTCCGCCCCGCGCCACTCGATCAACAACCGGGTGAACCAATCCGGCAGGGAATGGGCCTGGGCCAGCTGAGCCGCCAGATCGTTGGGCCGTTGCAGGGTTTCGCCGGCCTCCCGTGCCCGCAGCGCCGCCCGGAGCACCCCATTCACCACAGGGGCCAGCCGGGCCAATCCCTTGCTGGTTTTGGCCAACTCCACGGCGGTGTTCACCGCTGCTGAATCTGGAATCCGCTCCATCAACAGCAGTTGATAAAGACCCACATGCAACAGCCAGCGCAACTTGGGCGGCTGCTTCAACGCCGGCACCTTGCCCAACCGATCCAGCCAGGCATCGAGAGTGCGCCGTTGGCGAATCGCGCCATAGGCCAGCTCGGTCACCAATCCCCGATCGGGTGCCTTGAGGTCCCGCTCCCGCAGCACCCGCTCCAGCGCCACATCGGCATAAGCTCCAGCCGCAACCGCCTGCAACACATCCCAGGCGAGACGGCGCGGCAGCAGTCCAATCGGAGCCGAATCAGACAAGAGCAGCACGCATCAATCCCCAGCATGGGCGTCCGGGTGCCAGAGGAACTGACGCAGCGGCAAGCGTCCCTCCGCATCCACAGGAATGCCCTCAGCCAGCAGCAGATCACGCTGGATCCAGTCACTGCCCTCACGGCTGAGGCTCATCGAAATCCGCCCCTGGGCGTTGACCACGCGATGCCAGGGAACGACGGACGGGAGCTTGAGACGCCGCAGCGCCCAACCCAGCTGACGCGCACAACCAAAGGCACCGATCAACTCAGCGATCTGGCCGTAGGTCGCCAAGCGACCGTGGGGGATGCGGGCCACCTGGCTCCAGACACGTTGATCAAACGTGCCGCCGGAGACGTACGGTTCAACGGAGGGATCCTTGGGCGGGATCTGGATGGCGACGGAAGCGCTGACTTCCCGATTGTCGTTCCAGACCCCAAAGCATGGAAGAACCCCAACCTGTTGCTCTCACCCGATTGACCGCCCATGCCCCTGCTGCCGCGACGGTTTGAGCGGCTGAAATCCGTGCTGAACCACCGCATGGCGGATCTCACGGTGCTGCTCGAACACGTGGAGAAACCCCACAACCTCTCCGCCATCCTGCGCAGCTGTGATGCCGTCGGGGCGCTGAAAGCCCACGCGGTGAGTTTTGACGGGCGGCCACGCACCTTCAACAGCACGGCCCAGGGCAGCCAGAAATGGGTGCCTTTGCACGACCATCCCGACACCGAAACAGCCATCCGCTATCTCAAAGCGAAAGGGTTCCGGCTCTACGGAACCCATCTCGGGGTGGATGCCAAGGACTACCGGGAGTGCGACTTCACTGGACCCACCGCCTTCGTGCTCGGGGCGGAGAAATGGGGGCTGACCGATCAGGCCCGGGACCTGATGGATGAAGCGCTGTTCATCCCGATGCGCGGCATGGTTCAGTCCCTGAACGTGTCGGTCGCCACCGCGACCTTGCTGTTTGAGGCGCTGCGCCAACGCCAAGTGGCCGGCCTGGCTCCAACCCAGGGGGAAGGCCTGAAGCCAGAGCAGTACCAGCAGTTGCTGTTTGAGTGGTCCTACCCCGAGGTGGCCCGCTGGTGCCGGGAGCAGGAACGGCCTTACCCCGCCTTGAGTGAGGAGGGAGAGCTGATGGAGGAGTTGCCGCGAACTGTGAAGCTGCGCTGCTGATTCGACGGAAGACTTGTATCTCCATGAACCCTGGGCCATAACCAAAGCAGCGGAATGTCAGCAATGGACAACAAACAGCTGCACCAGTACGCGGTCACTTACCACTGCGGCAACGAATGGGGCGAAGAAATGCTCCAGTCCGACGATCTCACCCATGCCGTGGAAGCGGCCCATGCCATCTTCCCAAGCTCCTGCCGGATTTCGATCCGTGAGGTGAAGGCACCGAAACCAGCCTGAAATCAGCGCGGTCGCCGCGGCACCCCAGGCAACTGAACCGCGGCGATCAACACCGCCGTTTCCAGCAGCAGATTGCGGCTGACCAGCACCACCACCAGCAGCAGGGTGGTGGCCAGGATCCGCTCGAGCAAAGCGATCACGTCATCGGTGCTGTCGCAGCTCTTTTTCCACAGCAACGCTGCCATGCTCAGCAACAGCAAGCTGATCCACCAGGCCATCACACCCGTGCCGATGGGGTCAGTCTGACGCGGGCCTGGCTTCTGCGCCGCTCACCCAGGCCTCGATGCCTTCACCAAGAAAGGACAGCCCCAGCACCAACACAAACATCGCCAGACCGGGGAACAGCGCCGTCCACCACACCCCGGTGGGCACTGCTGCAAGGGCCAGATTGAGATCGCCACCCCATTCAGGCACGGTCTCCGGCAAGCCCAGACCGAGAAATCCCAATCCCCCAAGCACCAGCACCGCATCAGCGGCATTGAGGGTGAGCAGCACCGGCACGGAGGTGATCACGTTGCGGAACAGGTAGCGCCGCAGGACCCAGAGCGGCCCTGCCCCCAGGCTCTGGGCGGCCTCCACAAACAGCTCGCTTTTCACCTGGGCGGTTTGGTTGCGCACCACGCGGAAATACTGCGGCACGTACACCACACAAAGGGCGGCGGCGGCATTGGGGATGCCCTTGCCCAGCAGAAAGGCCAACACCACCGAAAGCAACAACACCGGCAGGGTGTAGAGCGTGTCCATCAGCAGCACCATCAGGCGATCGACAGCCCCGCCGAAATAACCACTCACCATGCCCAAGGGCACACCCACCAGCAGGGCCACACCCACCGCCAGCAACACCACCTGAAGCGCCACTCCACTGCCGGCCATGGTGCGCACGCACACATCCCGGCCGAGCCTGTCGGTGCCGCACCAATGGGTCCAGCTGGGACCGGCGTAGATCGGGTTCTCCAGGCCGGCATTGGCGTCCGGAAGGATGCCAGCCGTCACCAACAACGGCGTGATCAAAGCCACCAGCAGGTAGATCCCCACAATCACCAGGCCCCAACGGGCCATACGGGTGGAGAGGCTGCGGATCACGGGCAGGTTGGCCTCAGGCAGATGCATTGTCTCCCGAACCGCGGAAGAATGAAGTCATGGCGTCTCGCTACCGCTGGCGACAACAGCTGCTGGGCAGCCTGCAAGGCCAGCTGCAGCTGGCCACCTATCTGGTGGTCTTCCTCGGCTTCACCGGGGCCTCATCGGTGGGGCTGTTGATCGGTCAGCGCAATCTGCTGGCCAACGACCAGCAGTTGGCCCGCCAAAGCATCGCGCTCTGCGACAAAGCCATCAGTGGCCTGCAAGACGACCCCGCCCGGCTCGAACAGGAGTTGCTGTTCCACTCCAATGCCAACACCAGCCTCTGGATCGAAGACGACAACGGAACACTGCTGCGACCCCGCATCCACCAATCCATTTCAGAAGTCGCCATCCACACCGCCATGGCCACCAACCCCGGCCGTGAGCCGGGGGTGCAGCGCACGATTGAGTTCGAAAATGAACGGCTACTGACGGAGCTGGTCAAGCAGAGCTGCCCGATGGCTCCCGTCTTTGGATGGCCCAACGGGCCAGCTCCAACCTTCAGGCCCTGAACAACTATCTGGTGTTGATGATCATGGTGTGGGGCAGCTGCCTGGCCATCACCCTGCTGAGCGTGAGCTGGGTGGTGCGGCGGGTGGTGCAGCCATTGGATCAGCTCAATGCCGCCAGCTCTGAACTCACCGCCGACACCCTGGCCACAGCAAAACTTCAGCTGGGCGAAGGCCCGATCGAAGTGATGCAGCTGAGCCGTACTTACAACGACCTGCTCGAACGGCTGGCCCAATCCTGGAGCCAGCAACGCCAGTTCGTGAGCGCTGTTAGCCACGAACTGCGCACCCCCCTCACCATCGTTCAGGGCTATCTGCACCGCACGATCAAACGGGGCGACAACCTCAATGCCAACCAGGTGAAGGAGCTTCAAACCGCCGAGGAGGAAAGCATCCGCATGCGCCGGCTGCTGGACGATCTGCTGGACCTCTCCCGCGGCGACTCCGGCCGGTTGGCAATCACCAAGGAGCCGGTTCGCCTCGCCGACCAACTGGAACAGGTGGCCGATCTGGCCCGCAACACCTTGAGCCGCCCGCTGCTGCTGGAGCTGCCTGAAGATCCAACAGCCCGTGATGCGGTGGCCCAGGCCGATCCCGCTCGCCTGCGCCAGGTGCTGCTGGATCTGATCGAAAACGCCGACAAGTATTCCCCTGGGGAGGCCGCCATCAGACTGGTGCTGCGGCAGAGCGACAGTGCCGTCTTGATCGATGTGATTGACCAAGGCATCGGCATTCCTGAAACCGAGTTGAACAAGGTGTTTGAACGTTTTCAGCGCGGCAGTAACGCCCCCCTAAAAACAGGCTCAGGCTTAGGACTTTCCGTTGTGAAGCTGCTTGTGGAGGGCATGGGCGGCAGCATTGAGGTGCACAGCCGCCTCGGCGAAGGCAGCTGCTTCACCGTGGTGTTGCCCTCATGATTTCGTTCCTGGTGTTCTGCTCACTGCTGATCCCGGTGAACCTCTGGGCTGCGATCACACCCCACATGCACAGCGATGTGTCGATGCGCGTCCTGCATGGCATCTGCACGCTGGTGCTGCGGCCACTGTTGTGGACGCTCTGGAGGCAACGGCGATTGCTGCGGCCTGTTCCTGCACTGATCCTTGCGATCTTTGCGACGGTGATGGTGGTGGTGAACAGCTGGATCACCGCCATGGGCATGGGCGTGGAATTCGGCTGGCTGGACCATCTGCTGCTGGCGCTGTCTGAAGTGGCGTTAACGGTGTTCTTCCTGATGGCTCCAGAGCCAGAGCCGATCACCGAGCCCTAACCAACCCCCTGGGAGCGGACCCGGCCTCCCAGGCGGGTGCGTTGTTCGAGCTGCATCTGCAGCACCGGCAGTCCAGACGGCTGATGGAGTTGAAAACGGTCCACGCCATCCAAGACAACACGGTTCTGATAGCGGCTGCCGCTGCGGACACCGCCCTGGAGGTCAAAGGCAGGGCCGCAGCGCATCAACACATCACCGCGCCAGATCGCCGATGGCGCTGGTCCGAGGCTGTACACAACAGGATCGGAGCCATCTCGAGGCGTGATGGCGAGCTTCGGTTGCCGACCGGCCAAGCCACAGGGCAAACTCCCGGCCGGATTAAATGCAACACGGGTAACCAATGGGAATCTATCTATCAAAATCAATTCAACAAGTGTGGGGCTTGATTCCACATGGATGCAACTCCTCTCGAGCAAAACTTCTGGCGCCTATATTAAAGTCGAAGACCTTTGATTCATCAGAATGATGGAGGGTTAATTTCCCCCTCCATCATTGAGCTTCAGCACCGCCATGAAGGCCTCCTGCGGCACATCCACCTTGCCCATGGCCTTCATCCGCTTCTTGCCCTTGGCCTGCTTCTTCAGCAGCTTCTTCTTCCTTGAGATATCACCGCCATAGCACTTGGCGAGCACATCCTTGCGGATGGCGCTGATGCTGGTGGAGGCAATGATTCGACTACCAATCGAGGCCTGAATGGGGATCTTGAACTGCTGGCGAGGAATCAGTTCCTTGAGTTTCTCCACCAACGCCTTGCCCACGTTGTAGGCCTTGTCTTGATGGACGATCGTGGTGAGGGCATCGGCCCGCTCGCCGTTGATCAGCACATCAAGGCGCACCAGCTGGTTCTTGCGGTAGCCGATCAGGCTGTACTCCATCGAGGCATAGCCCTGGGTGCGCGTCTTCATCTGATCGAAGAAGTCGGTCACCACCTCAGCCAGCGGCAATTCGTAGATCAACGTCACCCGATCGGTGGTGATGTACTTCATGTCGACGTAATCGCCGCGCCGTTCTTGGCAGAGGCCCATCAAGGCGCCGTTGTACTCGTTCGGCGCATAGATCTCCATGCGCACGTAGGGCTCTTCGATCGACTCGCGCTTCTGCGGATCGGGAAGTGTGGCGGGATTGTCCACCATCACCTCTGAGCCATCGATCATGTTCACCTTGTAGATCACCGATGGCGCGGTGACGATCAGATCAAGGTCGTACTCGCGTTCGAGCCGCTCCTGCACGATCTCCATGTGCAGCAGGCCGAGGAAGCCGCAGCGGAAGCCGAAGCCCATGGCGCTGCTGGTTTCCGGTTCGTACTTCAACGCCGCATCTGAGAGCTGCAGCTTGTCGAGGGCATCGCGCAGATCCGGGTACTGATCGGCCTCTGTGGGGAACAAGCCACAGAACACCATCGGCTTGGCCTCGGTGTAACCAGGGAGGGCCTCATCAGCCGGCGCATTCACCAGGGTGATCGTGTCGCCAACACGGGCATCAGCCACGGCCTTGATAGAGGCCGCCAAATAGCCCACCTCACCAGCGTGGAGCTCATCCACTTTCTTCTGATCCGGCGCCATGATCCCGATCTCATCAAGCTCGTAGGTCTTCTTGCTGGCCATCAACAGCACTTTGTCTTTGCAATTGATCCGGCCGCTCATCACGCGGAAGTAGACGATCACACCCCGGTAGGGGTCGTAATAGGAGTCGAAGATCAGGGCCTTGGTGGGTTCCTCCACCGCATCCTTCGGCGGGGGGACCCGATCCACCACCGCCTGCAGGATCTCGGGCACACCAAGGCCTGTTTTGGCCGAACAGGGAATGGCGTTGTCGCAATCAAGGCCGATGATCGCCTCCACTTCCTCCTTGATCCGATCCGGATCCGCCCCGGGGAGATCGATCTTGTTGAGCACTGGGATGATCTCGAGATCGTTGTCCAGCGCCAGGTACACGTTGGCCAGGGTCTGGGCTTCCACGCCCTGGCTGGCATCCACCACCAGCAGCGCCCCTTCACAGGCCTGCAGGCTGCGGCTCACCTCATAGGAGAAGTCGACGTGGCCAGGCGTGTCGATCAGGTTGAGGACGTACTCCTCGCCATCGGCCGCCGTGTAGTTCATCCGGGCGGCCTGGAGCTTGATCGTGATCCCCCGCTCCCGCTCCAGATCCATGTTGTCCAGGAACTGGTCCTGCATGTCCCGGTTGGCCACGGTGCCCGTGTCCTGCAGCAAGCGATCGGCCAGGGTCGACTTGCCGTGGTCGATATGGGCAATGATGCAGAAGTTGCGGATCCGTGAGACGGGGGCGTCGGTCATGCAGCGGCGGAATCCCGTCTCGGGTCCAGAAAGCGTCGTTGCCACAATCCTAAGGAGCGGCACCAGTGGTCATGAGCAATCCATGGACCCTGCTGCTGCTAGCGATCAGCGCTGAGGTGATCGGCACCTCCTGCCTGCGCTTGTCGGAAGGCATGACACGACCACTGCCCACCCTGCTGGTGTTCAGCGCCTACGCCCTGGCGATGGTCCTGCTCTCAAAGGTGGTGCTGAGCATTCCCCTGGGAATCACTTATGCCCTCTGGAGCGGCATCGGCACCGTGGTGATCGTGCTGGTGGGGCGCTTTGCCTATGGCCAGATGCTTCAGCCCGCCCAATTGATCGGCATCGCTTTGATCACGGCCGGCGTTGTCTTGGTGAATCTCGGGGAATGACGCTTAGGCGGTGAGCCCAAGCAAGGCATCGCTGCGTTCCCGCATCCGGTTCAACACCTGCGGATCCTGCTGGGGGTCGTCATGGATGCTGGGCAACAGCGCTTGCAGGCGTTGCTGCCAGGCCTCGCTATCGAGCCGTTGCTTAAAGCAGCGCTGCAGCACCTCCAACATGATCGTCACCGCTGTGCTCGCCCCTGGGGAGGCCCCCAGCAGCGCCGCCAGGGAGCCATCACCGGAGGCCACCACCTCGGTTCCCAGCTGCAGCCGTCCGCCCTGCTTGCTCCGTTTGATGATCTGCACCCGCTGGCCCGCCACCGAGAGAGTCCAGTCTTCGGCGCGGGCGGTGGGCATGAACTGCTGCAGCGCCTCATGCCGCTCCGCAGGGCTCTGGCGCAGCTGATTGATGAGGTACTGCACCAGTTCGAAGTTGGTGGCGCCCACCTGCAGCATCGGCACCAGATTGGTGGCGCGCACGGACGCAGGCAGATCCAACAGGGAACCCTGCTTGAGGAACTTGCTGCTGAAGCCCGCGAAAGGACCGAACAGCAGCGACCGCTTGCCATCGATCCAGCGGGTGTCGAGATGGGGCACCGACATCGGTGGAGCTCCCACCGCCGCCTTGCCGTACACCTTGGCCTGCTGACGGTCGGCCAGCTGGGCATCACCACAGACGAGCCAAAGGCCACTTACCGGGAAGCCTGCGAAATCAGCCGCCTCCGGAATCCCAGAGCGTTGCAGCAGCGGCAGGGCACCCCCACCGGCACCCAGAAAAACGAAAGGAGCTCGCACTTCCTTTTTGCCCGAGGGCCCTTTGAGCACCAAGCTCCAGTCGGCCTCGGTCATGTCGCTACGACGCAGACGTTTGAGGTCGTGCACCTGGGTGCCGTACTCCACGCTGAGCGCTCCGCTCTGCTGCAACGGCATCAGATAAGCCCGGGTGAGGCTGCCGAAATCCACATCGGTGCCCCGATCAATCCGGGTGGCCGCCACCGGCTGCTTGAGATCGCGGCCCGCCATCACCAGGGGCATCCATTCGGTGAGCTCGCTCTGGTCTTCGCTCCAGCGCATCCGCGCAAAGGCCGGCAGATCCTTCAGCTGGCTGAAGCGCTGACGCAGAAAGGCAATGTTCTCCGGCGTCCAAACGGCACTGATGTGAGCCGCCTGATGGAGGAAGCTGCTGGTGTCGAGGTCGCCCCGCTCCTGCAGCGAGCTCCAGAACTCAAGGCTGCGTTCAAACGAGGTATTGATGGCCACAGCTTTGGCCGTCGCGACGGTGCCATCCGCCTGGATCGGGGTGTAGTTCAGCTCGCAGTTGGCGGCATGACCGGTGCCGGCATTGTTGACCGCTGCGCTGCTCTCCAGAGCAGGCGCCTCGAGGCGCTCCACCAGAAGAATCCGCAGCTGCGGGTCAAGTTCATGCAGCAGCGCCGCCAGGGTGGCGCTCATGATTCCGGCGCCCACCAGCACGGCGTCGTAGCGGGCCTCTGGGTTGAACGAACCGTCGTGCTGCACCGGAGCTGGAGGGTTAACCGCTCTCGTCACCCTATGGGGCCACTCCGTAACCTTGAAGTCTTGATGTCTGGTTCATCCCGATGAGCACTGAAACCATGGCCCTCACGCTTGAGAACGTGGAGAAGGTGCTGGATGAGCTGCGCCCCTTCCTGATGGCCGACGGCGGCAACGTTGAAGTGGTGGAACTGGACGGCCCGATCGTGAAAGTGCGCCTGCAGGGAGCCTGCGGCAGCTGCCCCAGCAGCACGATGACCTTGAAGATGGGCATCGAACGCAAGATGCGCGAGTCGATCCCTGAAGTGAGTGAAGTGGTGCAGGTGCTCTGAAGCGCCTCTTCGTCTACGGATCACTCAAAAGCAACGGCAGCGCCCATAACCTGCTGAAGGGCGCTCAACGAGACCGTGACGGCATCGTTGACGGGTTCATCGAGATCCAGCACCGGGGCTATCCGATGCTGCAACGGGGCAATGGGGGCATCTCAGGAGAGGTGTATTGGGTGCCCGAGCCCTGTTGGCCCGCCTTGGATGATTGGGAGGACGTCCCTGAGGTGTATCAACGCAGCAGCGTGACCCTCAGGGATGGCCGCAGCGTTTTGCTCTATGAAGCGGCGTAGGAACAACGCCCCTTAGCGTTACCAAGGAATCAAGGCCTGGCTGTGGAGTGAGCCTGCTGCTGCTGCTCTGGCCGTTGGCGCTGATCCAGCGGCCGGAAGCGGAGTCTCCGCTGTGGGCCCGACGCAGCCTGATCCTGTTGATCAGCGCTCTGACCCTTCGTTATCTGCACTGGCGCTGCACCGCCAGCCTCAATCTCAACACCGCTGTTTCCACCAGCCTCAGCGGCCTTTTGCTGCTGGCGGAAGGCTGGCTGCTGATCACCGGTCTGCTGCCACTGTGGCTGGCCTGGCGCCGCTTCCCGGATCGACGTCGGGACATCCAAAAACGCCATCGGGACTGGCAGGCCTCGGAGTGGAGGCCCCATGTGGACATCCTCGTACCCACCTACGGCGAGCCGCTGGCAGTGCTGCAACGCTCGCTTCTGGGCTGCACGCAGCAGAGCTATCCCCACACCAGTGTTTTGGTGCTGGATGACTCTGGCCGTGAGGAGGTGAAGCGCCTAGCCCAACAACTGGGCTGTCGCTACATGCATCGTTCCGAACGCCTGCACGCCAAGGCGGGCAACCTCAACGCCGGGCTGAGCCAATGTCATGGCGAGCTGGTGGCGGTGTTCGATGCGGACTTCATCCCTCAGCAACGGTTCCTGGAACACGGCATCGGCTTTCTGCTGGACCCCGATGTGGCCCTGCTGCAGACGCCGCAGTCGTTCATTAATGCCGATCCGGTGATGCGCAACCTGCGGATGGAGTCGTGGCTGCTGCCGGATGAGGAGAGCTTCTATCGCTGGATCGAACCGGTACGGGACGGCTGGGGAGCCGTGGTCTGTGCCGGCACAGCCTTCGTGGTGCGGCGGCGCGCCCTGGATGGGATCGGTGGCTTCGTCGAGGGTGCTTTGTCGGAGGACTACGTCACCGGCATTGCCCTGCGTGCGCAGGGATGGAAGCTGCTGTACCTCCAGCAGAAGCTCAGTGCTGGGCTGGCCGCCGAGTCCATGGAGGACTTCGTGCAACAGCGGCAACGCTGGGCCAACGGCACCCTGCAAAGTTTGAGACTGCCCCATGGCCCGCTACGGGCTTGTGGCCTCAGCCCCGGCCAGAAGCTGGCCTACCTGGAGGGCGTCATTCATTGGCTCAACAACCTGCCGAGGTTGGTGCTGATGCTGATGCCGCTGAGCTACGGGCTGCTTGGTGTCGCACCAATCCTGCTGGATCAGCGAGCCATCATTGAATTGATGCTGCCCCTGTGGGGAACGGTGCTGCTCAGCATCGGCTGGCTGAACCGCAACAGCCGCTCAGCCCTGCTGACCGAACTGACCAGCTGGGTACTCACCGTTCCGCTGGTGGTGAGCCTGATCTGGAATGTCCTCGGTTCCTCCGTTGGATTCCGGGTCACCCCCAAGCATCGCCAGCGATCCCGGGGCGGCTGGTCATGGTTTCTGGCGCTTCCCCTGATCGTGCTCAGCCTGTTCAACCTGGCGAATCTGCTGGGGCTCGTGCAGCAGCTGATGCTCGCAGGCTGGGACGGAGTCGGACCGCTTCAGCTGGGGCTGGTCTGGGCTGGACTGAACCTGTTGGGAACCCTCATCGCTCTTCGCGCCTGCTGGAATCCTCCCCAGAGCGATCCCTCCCCCTGGCTCAGCCTGGACCACGCCGCGAATGTGATTGATTCCGGGGGCCATTGCCATCCATGTCGGATCACCGCCATCAGTGAAAGCGGTGTGGAGCTGGCCTTCGCCACAAAGGTTCCGCCCCTGATGAACAGCAGCCAGCTGCAGTGGACAGCAGCCATCCCGCCTCTACCGGTTGTGATGCTGCAGATCCAAGAACGGCAGGCGGCCTTGAACTGGGGCAACCTGAGCCAACAGCAACAACACAGCCTGATCCGCTGGTTGTTCTGCAGTGATGGGGTATGGCCGGACCGGCGCCCCAGACAGGAAGTGTTGGGACTACTGATGCTGCTGAAACGGTTGCTCTTCGGGGGCCCAACTCCCCAAGTTTTCGACCGTTCCCTGGTTCCACGTCTTCCCTGAATTCAGCACAGCACCTCCGGCCAAAGCTCAGGGACAACGTTGCAAATCAAAGTCGCAGGCATAGACCGCAGGTTTTTGCCAACTCAAGGGAATCTCCAGCAGATCTCTTGTGCCGGTGATGCCCTGCATCACAAAAAGCAGCGCCGCCAGCACCGAGGCTGTGACGTGCAACCGGCGCAGGCGAAGGTCCCGAAGGATCTCAGGCCGGGCCGCCAGGGAAAACAGCATCAGACCGGTGACCGCAACACCAGCCCAGTAATGGGACTGCCAGAACGCAGGCGAAAGGGGATCATCCGATAGACGCCACACCTCCGGCTGCGCTCCGAGCGTGAGCACGCCAATCCAGGTGATCAAGCTGAAGCTGAGGCGCAGGGCAGCAGCTTTGCTTCGCAAAAGAGCGACCAGGCTCGCCCCCGTACCCAGCAGCACGATGCTCAGCTGGATGGCACGACCAGCGCCGCCAGAGAAATCAGCTGGTGGTGCCTTGGTGGCGATGGCCACGGTCAAGGCGATCAGCACCAGAAGCACCACACCCGCCGCGAGCCAACGGCCCAGATCACTGTGATCGCGGCCCACCATCGGTGGATGTTTCACCTGGGCAACACGCCTCTGACGGGTCTGCCAGGCCAGACGCACCACCATCCCGATGAGGGGATAGATCAGAACAACCGCAAGGGCGGGATGAAGAATCCAGAGCCAATCAGTGATGGTCACAGGCCCGTGTCCATGCCCTTAGGAGCTCAAGCATGGCCAGCCGAATGAACCCAACACCCGGAAGGCCGGCAAATTTAATTAATCCAGAAAATTAAAATCAACAAAGCGAAATTTTTCGCACTGCACATTTACAGAAAATAAAAAATTCATGCCTTAGACCAAACGCATGCCTAGCGAGCTGTGTCCATGCAGGCCGCACCCAAGCCGATCAACGAAGCAGCCAGGCTGAGGTCCCTCAGTGAATATCGAATTCTGGGAACCAAGCCCGAACAGGCCTTTGACAACATCACCCGGATGGCGTCAGAGATCTGCCAATCTCCGATTGCCCTGATCTCCTTGGTGGACGAGAAGCGTCAGTGGTTCAAATCGAAGGTGGGCCTTGAGGCCAGCGAAACCGACCGGGATATCTCCTTCTGTGCCCATACGATCCTCGATTCCAAACCTCTGGTGGTGGAGGACGCACTGTTTCACGAGAAATTCCGCGACAACCCCCTTGTGCAGGAAGAACCCCACATCCGGCTCTATGCAGGCTTCCCCCTCAAAACCGACATCAACCACCGCATTGGAACGCTTTGCGTGATTGATCGCATTCCCAAATCACTCACCAATTCGCAATACAAGGTGATGGAAGGACTGGCGGAACAGGCCACCACCCTGTTGGAACTCAGACGCCGATCCCTAGCCCTCATGGATGAGTTCTGCCAGATGCATCATGCTCAGGGCTTAATCACCACCTGCAGCTACTGCAAGTCGATCCGCGACAGCGAAGGCTTCTGGCAACCGATCGAACGATTCCTGATGCAGCACAGCACGCTGAACTTCAGCCATGGCATTTGCCCAGAGTGCATGAACGAGCACTTCCCCGACGTGCAAAACAGTCGAGCGGAGTCGTTAAACGATCAAAGCTGATCCAATTGAAGCTGAGCGATTGACATCAGCAACACCACGAACACTTGACAACGCCAGAAAATAAAAGGAAGTTCCAGCAATGCGTCATGCGAATCGCAGATTTTCTGTATCGCAAGCTCGGGCTCAATATCTTCAAAGCCGCGCCACACCTAAGAACACAAGCGCCTAAAGTTCCAACCCCCACCAAGGTTGAACGGGAAGCTTTGGTGCCGCCAACCCCCCTCCACAAATCACCATCCGATGTGATTCACATCGGCCCCAGGGGTGGCCGCTACAAAGTTGATAGCAAAGGTCGCAAGATCTACCTCAAGGCCAGCTGAAACATCCTGCCCAAAGATGCAATTCAAACTGAGTTGAAATACTGATCGATTGGTTTTTGTATCCAACACAACCACCATCGGTTCAGTCTGCGCGACAAGGTTGATTGAGGTCGGGAAATCGAAGTGAACGCTGGTCCTGCTTGCCCCATCCGGTTTGGAACCCCGAACAACCAAAAAGAATCACTCGCCGATCAATGCCTGACGGCGGCGGAGATCGAATGGCGCCGTTGGTCGGGATGGCAGATGGAACGAACAGCGGAAAAACAGTTCAGAAAAAAGTGGGCCTGAGTCGTTTAACCAAAGACCTAAGACTCTGAAGAACGACAAAGCCACTGCCAACGTGGTGGGACCCATTCTTCGGCTCAGGCCACTGCCGTGACCATGCGCGACCTCTGCCCTGCCCTGCAGAACAAGACGTACTTCAACTACGGCGGCCAAGGGCCACTGCCCAGTTCATCCCTCGAGGCGATCACCGCGAGCTGGTCGCGCATCCAGGAGTTGGGGCCCTTCACTGCTGATGTGTGGCCCTTCATCGGCACCGAGGTGAACAGCACCCGCCGCCTTCTGGCTCAGTGCTGCGGCGTTCCACCCCATCGGCTTGCCCTCACCGAAAACGTCACCAGCGGCTGCGTGCTGCCGCTATGGGGACTGCCCTTTGCGGAAGGAGACCGGCTGCTGATCGGCGACTGCGAGCATCCCGGAGTGGTGAGTGCCTGCGTTGAACTGGCCCGGCGCCAGAACCTCGCCATCGACGTGCTGCCGGTGAAGCATCTGCGGGGTGATCAGACCCACTGCGATGCCGCCGTGCTCAAGGCGATTAATGAGACCATCACCCCCCGCACCCGTCTGGTGGTGCTGAGCCATCTGCTCTGGAACACAGGGCAGGTGATGCCCATTACCGCCGTCGCCGGTCAGCTCAACCAACACCCCCAACAGCCCTTCCTGCTGGTGGATGCAGCCCAAAGCTTCGGACAGATCCCCGTCAACGAAGCCGCTGCAGCAGCGGACATCTACGCCTTCACCGGGCACAAGTGGGCCTGCGGGCCGGAAGGTCTGGGGGGCGTGGCGCTGTCTGAACGGGTGCTAGAGGAGGCCGCGCCGACCGTGATCGGCTGGCGCAGCCTGCGTGATGAAAGCAAGGCCGATCTGAACAGCAGTGACCTGTTTCACCACGACAGCCGCCGCTTTGAAGTGGCCACTAGCTGCGTGCCCTTGATGGCGGGCCTGCGCAGCTCACTGCAACTGCTGGACCAAACGGGATCAGCCCAACAGCGCTGGGAGCGCATCCGAACGCTGAGTGGCATGCTCTGGCAATCGCTCCAGGAGCTGGAGCGCGTCACACCCCTGATGGAGGTGCCGCCCGCCAGCGGACTGGTGAGCTTTCAGATCACGGGCGATGTGCCCCCTTTAGAGCATGTGAAGCAGTTGGGTGCCCAGGGACTGTGGATTCGCGATCTGGCGGACCCCAGTTGCTTGAGGGCCTGCACCCACATCACCACCACAGAAGACGACATCAACGCCCTTGTGGCCGCGATCAGCGCCCTTTGATCGGCTCAGATCAATCGCGATAGAACACTTGCTTCAAGACAACCTCAAGCGCAAAGCGCGTTCCGCTTCCTCGCGATCGTCGAAGTGCACTTTTTCGGTGCCGAGTATCTGGTAATCCTCGTGCCCCTTGCCGGCCACCAGCACCAGATCGTTCGGATCAGCTTCGGCAATGGCTGAAGCAATCGCCTGGGCTCGATCACCCTCCACCAGCAGATCGCTACCGGCCGGAATCCCGGCAACCACGTCATCCAGGATCTGCTGAGGATCCTCGGTGCGGGGGTTGTCGGAGGTGACCACCACACGGTCAGCCAGGCGTGCCGCAATTTCCGCCATCTGCGGACGCTTGCCCCGGTCCCGATCACCACCGCAACCGAACACACAGATCAGCCGGCCCACGCAGAACGGACGCGCTGCAGAAAGAGCATTGTCCAGACCATCGGGAGTGTGGGCGTAATCCACCAGCACCGGGGGCAAATTCGCTGCATCCACCCCGTTCAAAATCACCCGCTCCATCCGTCCGGGGACGCCACTGAAACGGCCGATGGCCTCCAGCAGCACCGGCAAGGGCAACTGCTGCTGAAGCAGCACCCCTACCGCCTGCAACAGGTTCATCAGGTTGAAACGCCCCAGCAAGGGCGAACGGAAACGGCCCTCACCCACAGGGCTAATCAAGCGGCCCTCCACCCCAGCAGCCGTCATCTGCAGGTCGCTCATGCGCAACTCAGCCGATGGATCCTCCAGCGAGCTGCGCCAACAGGCGGCACCAAGCCGTTCGGCCAGGCGTGCCCCCCAGGGATCATCGCTGTTGACCACCGATCGCGCGCCATCAGCAATCAGCAGAGGATCCGCAAACAGCGATGCCTTGGCCTCGAAGTAGTCCTCCATGGAGGCGTGGTAATCGAGGTGGTCCTGGGTGAGGTTGGTGAACACGGCCCCTGCGAAGCTGCAGCCCGCCACACGCTGCTGCGCCAGGGCGTGGGAACTCACCTCCATGGCCGCCAGGCCGCAACCTGCGGAGGCAGCCTCGGCGAGTTGCCCCTGCAGGAGGTCGGCAAAGGCCGTGGTGTGGGTGGCCGTGATGCTGTGGCCCGGCCAGCGGTTCACCAACGTGCCGAACAGGCCCACGGATTGGCCGGCCGAAGCGGCCAGATGCTCGATCAAATGGGTGGTGGTGGTTTTGCCATTGGTGCCGGTCACACCAATCAGGGCCATGCGCCTGCAGGGATGATCCCAGAACGCCGCAGCAATCTCACCGATTCGACGCGCCACCGGCTCCTGGATCACCACCACAGGGGCATCCGCGCCTGGCGGTTGTGCTGCAGCAGCTTCAGCTCCAATCACAGCAGCGGCAGCACCGGCCTCAAGGGCTTGGGCCCAGAAGGTGCCTCCATCCACCCGTTCGCCGGGGAGACCGAGAAACAGGGTTCCAGGGCCGACGCGGCGGGAATCGGTGGTGATCGCCTCCAACCCAGGGTTCACCAGTCCCTGCGGCACTGCGATGCCTGCATCACTCAACAGGGCATGCAACGCCTGCGTCATCCCATCTCCCCTGTGCTTAGGGGAGTTTTAAGCCGTTCAGAGCGCCGTGGACAGACAGCGTTGCAACCAATTCAACAGTCCCTCACCCGTTAAACGCGGGGAGACCCGGGGAAGCTCAGATCCATCGAGCGCGAGCACGGGAACCTCGAGGTCGTAACGCGCCTTCAGCTCCTGGGGGGTTCCAGGCGCATCGATATCAATCACCGTCAGCTCGATCGAGAGCCCCAAAAGATCGAGGGCGCGCAAGCGGGATTCCAAGCCTTCACACAGGCAGCAACCAGCGCGGCCGTACAGGGTGAGCTGGTTCATCAATCGGGCACCGGGTCACAGCCACAGGGGGTGAAGGGATGGCAGCGCAGCAGCCGTTTCACGGTGAGCCAGCCCCCCTTCCAGGGTCCATGCTTCTGGATGGCCTCCAGGCCATAGGCACTGCAGGTGGGCGTGAAGCGACAGCGGGGCCCGATCATCGGGGAGATGAAGCGCCGATAAAACCCAATCCCTGCCAAGAGAACAGCCGCCAGAACCTGATTGAGCGCCTGTCGGAGCTTGGCCATCGGGCCGCCAGATAGAGTGGTCGATTCGTGCATCGCGGCAGATGCCTGGGGCTGTTTCGGTTCCAGCATGCCCAACAACCGCACGATCTCAACACACACCTTCCCACCTATGTCTCGTTACCGCGGCCCTCGCCTGAGGATCACGCGGCGCTTGGGAGACCTCCCAGGTCTCACCCGGAAGGCCGCCAAACGGTCCTATCCCCCCGGTCAGCACGGCCAAGCCCGTCGCAAGCGCTCTGAATACGCGATCCGTCTCGAAGAGAAGCAGAAGCTTCGCTTCAACTACGGCGTCTCCGAGCGTCAGCTCGTGCGCTACGTGAAGAAAGCGCGCGCCCAGGAAGGTTCCACCGGAACCAACCTTCTCAAGCTGCTCGAGAACCGTCTCGACAATGTTTGTTTCCGCCTCGGCTTCGGTCCCACCGTGCCCGGCGCCCGTCAGCTGGTAAACCACGGTCACGTCACCGTGAACGGTCGTGTGACCGACATCGCCAGCTACCAGTGCAAGCCCGGCGATGTGATCGCCATCCGTGAGCGCAAGTGCAGCAAGAAGCTGGCTGAAGCCAACCTCGAGTTCCCCGGCCTGGCCAACGTGCCCAGCCACCTCGAGCTTGACAAGTCCAAGCTGAGCGCGAAGGTCACCGCCCGCTGCGAACGCGAGTGGGTTGCCCTGGAAATCAACGAACTGCTGGTGGTGGAGTACTACTCCAGAAAGGTCTGATTGTCAGACAGTCACCGGCTGCAATTCTTGATCTGCCCCAGCATTATCCCTCGCCCTCAGGGCGGGGGATTTTTTTTACTTGCAGGCCGATGTATTTGAGCTCGAAGGAGATTGAACGAAGAAAAACAAGAAATTTGTCAACAGAAAAACATGCCATCAACACTGCAAAAATACTGATTAAAAACTCAACAATACCCAATGCATTGGAATAGATCACCATGGACGGATCGGCCATAGCCGCTAACACCTGGTCGAACGCTAAATCCACCAACTCCAACATTGCGGCAGAGAGAGCGAACAAGGTTATCCAGAACAGGCTCTGCGCATGCTCATCATTGTCAATGGCTGCTTTGTGCCGACCGATATTAACCATGAGATTAGACAACAAGAAAAACATCGAAAACAACGTGAGATGCAAGACCTCTTTGTTGGAGTCAAATTCGATGTACTCGACAGCGATATAGGCGACAACCGCCATGACGAGAAGAACCCGAAGCACGACAAGCGAGCCCCAGAGAATCTTCTTCACTCTGAGATCTGGGATCCGAGACAGCATCATCGATCGTCTTCATCATCAGCAGGAATACCTCTTACAAAGACCAGGCAGCGAAACAACACCTATTTTTTTCATTTCAGGAGACGGCCAAAGCCTCGAAGCAATGGAGGAAGTTAATCCTGATTCAAGAAGGCTCACCAAGCCATTGCAACGCGGGTCTTGAGGTGTCGCATCCAATCAAGCTTGACGCCACCAACAATCAATTGCCCATCCCCAGAGCAAAGAGCCTGCGGTTATCACAGCAAGACTCGCAACATCCTCATCGAAACAAATGATGTGGATCCGATCGTCTTTAGGCATGGAATTTTCATTTGCTCGGATGACCAGAACAGCCACCTTCGGCTGATGCCGCATGGATCAGGCAGGCTGGGATCAGCGAGCCCGTTGCTTTGTCTGATCAGGTCCTCAGCCTCCACGCCTGGATGGGGCTGCTTCATCCGGTGCTGATGATCATGTTTGTCTACCCCGTTGTGGGCGCGACGATCCGGCTGGGAATTCTGGCGCGGGAAAAACGATTGAACATCAACCCGATCGCCGACACGGTGCCGGTGGAGCACGCGCAGCATGGGGCCTGGGTCACTGGCGGGGTGCTGGTGGCGGTGCTGATCGGCCTAGGCCACAGCCTCTGGAGCAGCCATCCCCTTGGTCTGATCGTCACCGGCAGCGCTGTGATGTTCAGCTTCGGACGCCTGCTGGCGACCCGGATGGTCTGGCAGCGCTTTCTCTGGGCTAGCGCCAGTGCAGCAGGCCTGCTTCTGCTGGGGCTACAACCGGCCGTGGAGCGATTCAGCGATGTTCCCTGGAACCCCCTGTTCTGGCAATCGCATTTCTGGATGGGCCTGTTGCTCACCAGCCTGTTGCTGAGCTCCACCGCGCTGCAGCCCTTGATTGGGCATTCCACGGGTGCCAGGCGCGTTCACATCAGCAGCAATCTGCTGGTGGCCTTGCTGCTTGCCATGCAAGCGATCTCTGGCACCAGAAACCTTGTATTGGGTTGATTTGTAAGCGAAGCAGTCAGCGCAAGCCTGAAAAAGCCGCTGCTCCAAAGCATCAGTCCTCTGTGAACTGACCGCTGCGGGCCAGGACCTCTTCAGCAGGACTGAAATGGGGTGGCTCCAACTGGAGATCAGGGTTGTAGCGGTAATTCTCATGAAGGAAGCGGGACTGAAGCACCGCATCCTCAACTGCACCGATCGCTCCAACCGCCTTGGTGCGAATGACCTCCTGCTGCTGCATGTCATCGGCATGCAGCGACACCTGCAGTTCATCGCGCAACACCGAGAGATGGGCTGCACTTTTCACAACGCCGTAAATGCGCTGAACCCGATCGCGTTGAATCAGGTCAATGCCGAGAGTGTGGGCACGCTCAAGTTCAGAATCCAGGCTGGGCCAATAGCGAGAGGTGTAGTACGCCCCGGAATCCTGGTGATACCAATCCTCACTACGCGCGATCGACGACGACACCGTGTTGTGCAGCTTCCAAAGGAAAAGACGCAGGGAGTTCCCATCGATCACCTTGTCGAGTTTGTCCTGCAAAGACACTTCGAGGTTTGAGCTTGCCTGATCGGATCCCAGCAGCAGGTACTCAATCGGATACATCGAAACCTCGCGGTTACGCACCACATAACGGTTGAGATGGAAACGACAGTATGGGCACGGGTACATCGTCGCCAAAGCAGAGAAGAAGGCCTTGAACACATCAACCGAAGCCCGTTGCTCTTCAGCAGGCTGGGCTGCAATCAGTTCCGCACTGGTGTGCATGAAGCGCCAAGTGGCCGGACCGATGTAATAAGGAAAGCTCACCCGCATCTCGCTGGCTTCAACGTCGTGACGCCCGACATGCAGATCGAGAAACGCGACGTACTGACATAAAAAACCGGACTCACGGCCAAACTCCTCCCGCTCACGTCGTTTCTGAACACCATTGAGGTAATGACGTGTGAGCTCCCAAGCGCGTTTGAGTTCTTTCTTGACTGTCAAGGGACGGGACTGGAATACCTCTTCAGTCGCGTGGCCGTAAAGATCAAATTCGCCTGCAGCATGACGTTCCGCGAACCAGCTGTTGAGATCGTCATCGTCAGCATCATCCCAAGCGGAAATGTCCTTCGGACTCAGAACTGAGCTGGCGCGGAGCAGCAACGGCATGAACTCGTCGTACCAGTACGCCGTCGGCATGATTGAACCGGCATAACGCTCGTCGTCGGCGTCAACGATCACCCGCTGCCAAGTGTCGTGATAGGGACGGGACGTGGCCGGTTTGTCGTGGTCAAGTGCTGCGGTGACCTCCCGATGATCATCAAGTTGGCGCAAGCGGTTCAGCTCATGGCTCTGCAGATCCTCATGGGTGACCTGATCTGGATGATGACCATGCAGTGCCGCCGTTAAGAGCACCTCAATCACCACAACCACGATCTGATGGTGGTGATCCAGTTCCTGCAATTCCTCCTCAAGCCTGCCCTCCGCCTCAAGCATCGCCTCGGTGTGAGGAATGGAGTCCCAGTTCGCCATGCGGTCCCGCAAGGCAACCTCCGCCCTGTTCACTGACGTCCGCAGGCTTTCAAAGGGCTCTTCTGCACCGTCCTCCACAATTCCGAGTGCGAGGTAGAGGTCAACGGCCGCATTCACGAAGCGAACGAAATCAGAGATCGTGTACGGCAGGTCGTAAGCCCGAAGATGAGTTTCGGAATTGGCGGAATAACTCTCACGAAAGCTGCGGTAGGCCGCTCCTTGCATCAGGCGAAACCATCCGATCTGCATCTGCAGCGGAGAAGTTCCCTTGAGAATGTGGGACTTGTGCTTGGCAGTGCCGTTGCCATGAGACGCCGCCTTCTTCGTTGCAGCGTGAGCGTCCACCGACCGATGCGCTCCGACAAAGGCCCTTGGATGGGACTCGAACTGCTCCGGCAGGTAGTCGAGCAGGTGCTGAAGATCAAAAGATTCCGAACCATCCCGCGCGATTTCGATCGCGATGGCATCCGACGTCTGGGTGGAGACCTCGAACAGTTGGATCAGCCTCTTCAGCGCATTCAACTCAACCAAACCGTCGCCGTCCTGATCCAGAAGCGCAAAAGCCTCCCTTGCCTTAAGAGCAACATCGCCAAGCTGCAGGGCCAGCAGCAAGCGCCAATCCCGCAAACTCATCGCACCTTCTCGCAGCCGATGGGTGTCGAGAATGCCCTTGAGGTTCTCAAGCGTTAGTTCAGCACCACTCACACGCGCACGGTCAACCATTTGTGCCGCTGTGATCTCACTGGGCTTCAGACCATCGAACAAACAATCAAAGGTTTGAGGCGTGAAGCCGGCCACTCGACGCAATCGCAATTCAATTTGAAGGTAACCAGATCAGCCCCAATTGGCTCCTGAGGCGTCAAGCCACCCAGTTCAAGGCCGTCGGTCACCCGCACAGCCCAGGGACCAAGGCAGCTAATTCCAATCTTCAACCCTGGATCGCTTTCACCTCTGCATCGTTTGGCTAGCAATGTGGGGTCGGCTCGAGCAGACGCGTTGTTGATTCAGGGGATTGGTCTTGTTTTCAGCCGATATCACGACCAGTGCTGGAGGCACACTTTTCGACGCGATGTTCTGGGCCTTTGCGGCCATGGTTCCAGTTCTCATCTCAGCCTGGGTGGGGTTGGCACTGATGCCAAGCCGGAGAGTGAGTGCTTTTTTCCTGGCCCTAAGCGCCGGGATGCTGATTGCGCTGCTCTCGTATGACCTTGTTGAAGAAGCCTTCCGGGTCGGAGGAATTTGGGTTGCACTTTGCGGCTTCATGGGGGGGTTGTTCAGCTACATCGTTGCGAACCAGATCGTTACGAAGATCGGGGTAAAAAGGAGGTGCTCAGCCAATTGCGGCGGCATCGGCCATCTCACTCCTGATCAGCAGGAGGAGCGCAACGTCTCCATGGCCCTGGTCATCGGTGCTGCTCTGGATGGGATTCCCGAATCGATGAGTATCGGCATCTCTTTTCTGGAAAATCCGCTGGTCAGCGCATCTGTGATCCTGGCCGTTGCGGTGGCGAACATCCCTGAAGGCCTCGCCAGCGGTGCAGGGCTGAAACGCAGTGGCGTTTCACGGCTGAGGATTCTTTCGGTGTGGCTCGGTGTCGTGGTTGTGTGTGTGTTGTCTTCAGGGCTTGCTTTTGTGGCGATGAAAGATGCGCCGAATGCCATCAAAGGTTTCATCACAGCTTTTGCAGGCGGTGGAGTCATGGCGATGACCTTTCAGGCCGTCATTCCAGAGGCTTATGAGGAGATTCAGGATTGGCTGAGCGTGATCGGAGGCATTGGTTTCGCGGTCGCATTCCTCGTCTCACATCTTTTCCACTAGAGATCGGTGTGCACCAGATGGAGAAATTCACGATCCACCTGATGCGTTTTGCGCCCCACAGTTGTCACAAAACGGTTCGGAGCCAAGGGAGGCTGAGTCCGATGACGTTGGAATAACAACCATCCAAGCCATCAATGCAAAGGCCGCCGCGGCCCTCGAGGGCAAAACCACCGGCACATTGCAGCGGTTCTCCGCTGGCCACATAGGCCTCGATTTCGTCCTGACTCAGCGGCGCAAAACGCACCAACGTCTCCACACAAGCCAACACCTCAGGTTGTCCGAGTCGGATCAGGCAATGACCCGTCAGCAAAGATCCACAGCCACCAGCCATCCGCTGCCAACGCTCGATCGCTTCTGCTGGCCCCGAGGGCTTGCCGAACACCTGTCCTTCAAAACTGAGCACGGAATCACAGCCCAGCACAGCCGTGATCTCGGCATCGCTCAAAGGATCAAGCCGTTGAGCAACAGCCTGGGCCTTGGCCTGAGCCAACAATTTCACCAGCTCTGCTGGCTCTGCATGCTGGATCTGGTCCTCATCTACACCGCTGACGCGCACCTGATGCGGGATTCCCGCTTGCTCCAGCAAGCGGCGACGCGCCGGCGAGGCAGAAGCAAGCATGAGCACGGGAACACACCGCAGAACAACGCTCCGTAGGCTGCCAGGGCCGGGAGGCTTCGCCATCGCTCAACCCACCGACCTGCTGGATCGACGCAGCCGTGACCGGGCTTGCCGGGCCATGGGATGCCTTCCCTTCTCTGAAGCCCTTTACAAGGATCTTCAACAGCAGGGCCTGGATGCCGGTGACCTCTGGAGCGAACCCAGTCGCTACGGCCGCAAGACGCGCTGGTTCCGCAACAGCGAAGCCCTCGAGGACGATCTCCGTTGGCTGATCAGCGTGGGCGTGCTGCGCCGTGAAGTGGATGGACAGGGGCTGACCAGCCGCTTCAGGCTCACCCCCCTGGGTCGCCAACTCCTCGATGACGACCCTGGCCTCCTGCAGCGTTCGATTCCAGTGCTGGATCGGCTGCGTCACAGCCTGCGTCGGCACTGGCCGCTGTGACCGGCGCCTCGCCTCGCCCCCTGATGGTGCTGGGCACCTCCAGCGGTGCCGGAAAATCGCTGATGACGGCGGCACTATGCCGGGTGCTCCAACGCCGCGGCGAACAGGCTCTGCCCTTCAAGGGCCAGAACATGAGCAATAACGCCTGGGTTGATGCTGATGGTGGCGAGATGGCCTACTCCCAGGCCATGCAGGCCTGGGCAGCGGGTCTTGAGCCCTGCTGCTCCATGAATCCCGTGCTGCTGAAACCCCGGGGAGACAGCACCAGTGAGGTGATCCATGGGGGCCAGAGCGTGGGAATCGCCCGCGCCGAGCACTACTACCGCGACTGGTTCCGCCCGGGGTGGAAGGCAATCCGCACGGGACTGATGCAGCTCCAGCAGCAATGGCCCCAAGGTCGGCTGGTGCTGGAGGGGGCGGGAAGCCCGGTGGAAGTGAACCTGCAGCGGCGCGACCTCACCAACCTGCGCCTGGCCCAGTACCTGCGGGCCAACTGCCTGTTGGTGGCCGACATTGAGCGCGGCGGCGTCTTTGCCCAGATCGTCGGGACACTCTCCCTTCTACGACCGGTGGAACGTCCGCTGATCAAGGGCATCCTGATCAACCGCTTCCGCGGCCGGCGGGAGCTGTTTGATGAGGGTCGCCGCTGGCTGGAGGCCAACACCGGGGTACCGGTGCTGGGGGTGATGCCCTGGCTCAACGAGCTGTTTCCACCAGAAGATTCTCTCGATCTACTGGAACGCAAACCCACCCGGGGAGCCACCGATCTGGAGATCGCTGTGCTGCGGTTGCCCTCCTTGAGCAACTTTTCCGATCTCGATCCACTCGAAGCCGAGGCCAGCCTGCGGCTGCGCTGGATTCAACCCGGGCAACCCCTGGGCGAGCCGGATGCCGTAATTCTTCCGGGAAGCAAACAGACGCTGCGGGATCTGGAGGCGTTGAACAGCTCTGGACTGGCCGATCAACTCAGGGCCTACGCCCAAACAGGGGGATCCGTTCTGGGCATCTGCGGCGGAATGCAGATGCTGGGCAGAAGCCTGAGCGATCCGGAGGGGCTGGAGGGCACGGATCAGAAGGCCCCCCAGAACGGCTTGGGACTCCTGCCCTTGGAGACCACCTTCAGCGGAACCAAATGTCTGAGCCAGCGCAGCATCAATGGCCTCTGGCCCATGGAGACGCCGCTGAGCGGATTTGAACTGCACTACGGAACCACCACCTCGGATCCCGGTCTTCAGCCCCTGAGCAGTGACCCTGGTTTGGGATGGTGGGCTCCAGGCCCGAAGGGCTCGAGCGTGGTGGGCACCTACCTGCACGGTTTGCTCGACAACGGCCCCTGGCGGCGGGCCTGGCTCAACAGGCTTCGCGAGCAACGGGGTCTGCAACCCTTGGCCAACGATCCCAAGAACCACAGCGCCCACCGTGATCTGTTGCTCGATCGCCTGGCCGACGCCTTCGAGCAACATGTGAACCTTGCTCCATTGCTCCAGCCATGACCTCGATTCCTGTGCGCTGGCCCGATGGGCGCATCACCCACGAAACCATTGGCCAGGACTGGTTGGTGGCCGCCAGTGGAGCGGGCATCAGCATTCCCACCGGTTGCCTGGGGGGCAGCTGCGGGTCCTGCGAGATCGACGTGAACGGCAAGACGGTGCGTGCCTGCATCAGCACCATTCCGGCGTCGAAATCAGCGAAACTGAGCGTTGAATTCGCCACCGACCCTCACTGGTGACTCGCCTTCGCCTCAGCCTGATGGCCCTGCTCACCGGTGCTTTAAGTGGGGCCGGTATTGCTGTGGTGATGGGTTGGATCGACGGCTTGAGCCAGCTGCTCTGGGGAGATCCGGTGCTCGAGGGCTTGGCTCGTGGCCTTCCCCTGGGCTGGTCGCTGTTGATCTGCGGCGGCAGCGGCTTGATTCTTTCTCTGCTGCATCGCCCCGGCCCCCACACCTTGTTGCCTGAGCTGCGGGACACCCTGAGTGATCTGCGTGATCCCGACCACGCTCAGAAACGCGATGAAGCTCGCGGCCTTCTCGGCGCAGCACTGGCCCAGATCGGGGGAGGATGCATCGGGCCTGAGGCCCTGATGAGCCGCATAGCCGCCCTCATCAGCCAAAGAATTTGGCGTGGTCGTGACCAGAAGCTGCAGGAGGCAACGGTGGCAGGGAGCCTCGCCTTGTTCGGAGCTCCACTGCTGGGGGGTGCTGTTGTTGGCGAAGCCTCTCACCCAAAAAACCGGAGGCAGACCTTCCTCGACCGCTGGTTTCCCGGCAGCCTCGGCGGTGTGGCCGGGTTTGCCGCCTTCCACGGCATCGGTGCTGCCAGCGGGGGATCGCTGCAACGACTTCCCTACATCTGGCCCAGCAACCTGGGGGAAGATCTCGGCACCCTCAGCGCAGGTTTGTTGGGGGGAGTGGTCGGTTGTGGCCTGGGTTGGCTGTTGCTGCAATGGCAAGGCTGGCTGGAGCAGCGCCAACTCCTGGCCCGATGGCCCTGGTGGCCGCTGCTGACTGGCCTGCTTTTGGGAGCCTGCATGCACTGGTTGCCGTTGGTTCCCTTCGCTAGGGAAGACCAGCTGAGGCCCCTGCTGGAAGGCCAGAACTCAACTGAGGCCTGGCTGCTGCTTCTCTCGGCGATCGTGAAACTGCTGATGCTCGGCCTTTGCCTGGAAACCGGCTGGCGCGGAGGGGTGTTCTTCCCCTTGTTCCTGGTGGCCTGCGCACTTGGAATGGGACTTCACCTGCTGCTGCCGGATCTCGGAAGCCTGGGCAGTTGGTGCGGCGCCCTCACGGGTGCGTTGTACCGCTTCGTGCTGCCTGCTCCCTTGGCGGTTCTCGTGCTCGGGATTGCCCTCCTGCAGGGCCATGGCACAGCCGGCCTGCTGGTGGGCCTCGCCATGGCGCAGCTGATCAGGGGCCGTGCTGTTCTGGATGGTGGCCCTCCACTTCGCCCTTGAACACACGGCTGGCCCGGATATCGGCCTCCTCAATCGTGGTGAGATCCTGCTTGGTGAGGGCTTCACCCATCCGCGAAAACAACCGGTTTGCCTGGCGCAGACGGGCCCGGTCCAGGGCATTACGAACCGAGCGCGCATTGGCGAAGAAAGGCAGCTGACGCCGGCGTGAGACGTAGTCGGAGAAAGCCGCCTCAGCCTCGGCACTGAACTGGTAGTGCTGGGCCTCGAGGAGCAGGCCTGCAATCGCCATCAACTCGTCGTCGCTGTAATCGGGGAAATCGAGATGGTGCGCCACTCTTGAGGACAAGCCTGGATTGGAGCTGTAGAAGGTCTCCATCCGATCTCTGTAGCCCGCAAAGATCACCACAACGTCGCTGTGCCGGCTCTCCATCTCCTGCAGGAGAATCTCAATCGCTTCGGCGCCGTAATCGCGTTCGTTGTCTGGCTTGTAGAGGTAATAGGCCTCATCGATGAACAGCACGCCACCCTGGGCGCGCTTGAGCATTTCCTTTGTTTTTGGGGCGGTGTGACCCACGTACTGACCCACAAGATCGTCGCGGGTGGCCGTCACCACGTGGCCTTTTCGGAGGTAACCCAGGCGATGCAGGATTTGAGACATCCGCTGCGCCACGGTGGTCTTGCCGGTGCCGGGATGGCCGGTGAACGACATGTGCAAACTGGGCGCCGTGCTGGGCAACTCCAGTTGCTGCCGCGCCTGATCCACCAGCAGCAGCGCAGCAATCTCTCGGATCCGCGTCTTCACCGGCGCAAGGCCGATCAGTTCACGGTCCAGTTGGTCCAATACCTCAGCCACACCTGATTCGGCGTAGGCCGAAGCCAAATCAACTGAGGAGGGCATCGATCTCTGCGGCAAAGGCCCGATCCGCTTCGCTCAACTGAGCCTCGGCGCCGTCATCTTCCGGCCGGATCGTGATGTTCACGTAGGTGCGCCCAAAGCTTATGTCTGGAAAGCGCTGGGTCGCCTCGCTGTGCTCGCCGAGCTTGTCGAGAAAATCCCTGGTGGCGTCGTAGCTCTCAAACTCGAAACGACACTCGAGGCATACGGGTCGTTTCCGCTCCTGCCACTGATTCATCAGAGCCCCCGTTCAGCCTGAACCTGCTGGAAACCTAGAGGAGCGCCACCCGCTGACAGCCCATCAAGCGCCCAGACCAGGCCTCGGCATAGGCCCGATTGGCGGCCTTCTGCTCAGGGTCATCGGTGTCCAGCGGATGCGGCATCGTGCCGGCGATGGCGGCATTGGTGACGCAGAACATCGACTTCTGGAAGCTGACGCAGATCTGCACGTGCACATCCGTCTGCCCACGACCGTTGTCTTCATACCAGAGACTCAGTTCCTCGGGCAGGTGGCGGTACATGTCCTGCATGCAGAGGCTGGGGGGAATGCCCGCACCCATGCTGGGAATTGGATCGGCGTATAGGGCGCCGTACTTGAAATCACTGATGTCCGGCGAGATCTGGCGGGCTTGGGCGTTGTAGGACACCGTTCCGAGGAAGGGCATGCCGCGGAAGAACACGGCTTCCACGTAGGGCACCGCCACATCCACGAGGAAGGTGAGACCCGCCTCGGGGGGGAGGACCCAGATCTCTTCGCCACCAATCGTCACCTTGTATTCAATCGGGCTTCCAGCCGCCGCCACCAAGCCATCACGGATGTGATGCACCACATCGTTGACGCAGGTGACTTCTTTAATCGCATAACGGCGGGCCAGGTCGACAAAGATGTCGCTCATCACCCGCCAGAACAGACCGAGGCAGTAGATCGTGGTGAGCGAACGGATGGCCTCCGGGGCGAAGTCTGGATAGAGGCGGTTGTTCAGGGCCAGCAGGGGGTCGCGCGCCGACTTGCGCTTGATGATCCGCTGGCAAGCCTCGGCGAATTCAGGCGTATCGAGGTAGGCATCCAGCCCGCCGGTGCCATGCCAGAACATCGCCTTCTGGCAGTACTCGGCGTACTCGAAGTTGATCCGATCCCCCATCAGATGGGTCCAGAGGCGCTTGAGGTTGAACCCCTCGTGGAAAAAGCGGAACACCGGGAAGGGATTGAGCATCTGCTGCTCGCCCTGATCCACCAGGTTCTTGCTGTAGGCATCGAGAACCAGGCCATAGCTCTCGAGCACGTTCACCACCTGCAGCAGATGGTCGGGGGTGTCCTTGAGCAGCGGCGTGTCGCTGAGCAAACGACGGATCAACTCCTCCTGATCGGGAAGCACCGGAGGTTGAACGGGGGATGCGGTTGTCGGGGTCATGACAGATCTCCAGTGATCAGGCTGAGGCCCGTGGTGGCCGCCTCACTGAGGTTCGAGAGCAGCTCCGGCGCAAGGCCAAGCACCAGCACACCGAGGCTGAGGGCGATGGCCGGAACTTGCTCCCGCAGCGCTACGCGATTGAGGATATGGGGATTCACCACCTCGCCGGGGGCGATCGCCAGGCGACCGAAGAAGGCGCGGTTCACCAACAGCAGGAAATACACCGCCGTCAGTCCCGATCCCACCATGGAAAGCAGCGTGGCCAGGGGGAAGGGCTGAAGGCTGCCGCGGAAAATCAGGAATTCGGAGATGAAGCCGGCCATGCCGGGAATTCCGGCACTGGCCATCACCCCGATGATCATCAGAGAGCCGGTGAGCGGCAGGCCGCGCTGGGGGTTGAGCAGGCCACGCAACACGTTGAGGTCGCGGGTGCCGGTCTTGGCGTAAACGACACCCACCACAAGGAACAGCACCCCGGAGATCAGGCCGTGGCTCACCATCTGGAACAAGGCTCCCATCAACCCGAGCGGCGTGGCGGCGGCGGCGGCCAGCAGCACGTAGCCCATGTGGCCCACCGAGCTGTAGGCCACCATGCGCTTCATGTCGGTCTGGGCAATCGCCGCAAGGGATCCGTAAAGGACCGAGATCGCAGCCCAGCCGGCCAGCCAGGGAGCAGCCACCTGCCAGGCGTCGGGGAACAAACCAAGGCAGAAACGCAGCAGGCCGTAGGTGCCCAGCTTGAGCAGCACACCTGCCAGAAGAACCGACACCGGTGTGGAGGCCTCGGTATGGGCATCCGGCAGCCAGGTGTGGAAGGGGAAGAGGGGGATCTTGATGCCGAAACCGATCAACAGAGCACCCATCAGCAGCAGCTGGGCGGTCATGCCCAGTTCACCGGCAAGGATCGGCCGCAGGCTGAAGTCCATGGTTCCGGTGACCAGGGCAATGCCAAGGAAGGCACCCAGGATCAGCACGCCTGAGACGGCGGTGACGATCAGAAACTTCGTGGCTGCGTAGGCCCGGTTGGCACCACCCCACACAGCGATCAGCATCCAGAGGGGGATGAGTTCCAGTTCGTAGAACAGGAAGAAGAGCAGCAGGTTCTGGGCCAGGAAGGCACCATTCACCGCTCCGGAAATCACCAGCAACAGGGCGAAGTAGACACGGGGGCGGTTTTCGATCGTGCGCGACGCTATGGCCGCCACCAGGCAGAGAACCCCGTTCATCAACACCAGCGGCAACGACAGGCCATCCAGCGCCAAGGCGTAATCCAGGCCGATGGCATGCACCCAGCGGGCCTGTTCCACCAACTGCAAACCTGCATCGGCGGCATCGAAAGGCAGCAGCAGGGCAAAGCTCGCCAGGCACTGCACCACCAGCAGCACGATGGACACATCGCGCAGGCGTGCACTCGACGGGGATCCTGGCCAGAGGATCAAAGCCAGAGCCCCGAGGAAGGGAATCAGAAGCAGGAGGGAAAGAAGCATCTCGGGGCGATCAGGTGAGGAACCAGCTCACCGCGGTGAGGAAAAGAACAATGGCTAGAAGCACCGTCAGCACGTACGACTGGCTCTGGCCGCTGACGCTGAGCTTGAGGCTGTCGGCACTAGCCAGGGAGAAGCGCGCCACCCCATTGAGAAGACCATCCACCACGTTGCGGTCGAACCAGGAGGCCAGGCGAGAGAAACCAGCCACCACGTTGACGATGGTGAGGCGATAGAAGCGCTCGGTGTAAAAGTCGTAAGACAGCAGGTCCTGCCACCAGCGCAGCACAGGGTTCAGGGAGCGGGACCAGGCCTTGCTCAGGGGGAGAACGGCGCCAGCCAGCAGGCCCAGAAGGCCACTTCCCACCACCAGAGCAGCTGCCCAGAGGGGGAAGGCCAACAAACCATCGAGCGACTCAAGCCGCACCAGCAGCAGCGGCGTGATCAGCACAATCACGGTGAGCGCCACCATCGGAAACGCCATCTGCCAGTTCACCTCGGCAGCCCTGCGGGACTTGATCAGGGAATTCCCCATGAACACATGGCGGAACACCCTCACCAGACCCATGGCGGTGAGTGCGTTGGTGAGAAGGAAGACCGCCATGAACGGCACCGAGCGCACGCTCAGCAGTTCAATCGACTGGGCCAGGGCCAGGAAGCCACCCAGGGGCAGGAAGCCCACGAGACCTGCACCACCCACAAGAAACGCAGTGGTGGTGGCCGGCATGCGGCTCCCCAATCCCCCCAGCTCGGTGATGTCCTGACAGTTGGTGGAGGCAATCACACCGCCAATGCTCATCGACAGCAGCGCCTTGGACACGGCATGGGTGAACAGCAGCAACAAGGCCAGAACGGGGATCTGCAGCGCAATGGCGATGAAGACAAGGCCCATGTGGGCCGTTGTGGAATACGACAGCGTGCGTTTGATGTCCACCTGAGCCAGGGCCACCAAGGAGCCACCGATCGCACTAATGCTGCCGATCACGAGCATTACGCCGATGGCGATGGGCGAGAGCTGAAGGATGGGCATCACCTTCAGCAGCACGATGGCGCCGCAGGTCACCACCACCGAGTTCCGCAAAATCGAAGCGGGGTTGGGGCCCTCCATGGCTTCGTCCAGCCAGAGGTGCATGGGGAACTGGGCGCACTTGCCCGTTGGGCCAGCGACCAGGCCCAAGCCCAAAAGCGTCGCCGCCAAGGGAGAGAGAGTGTCTTGCGCAGCCCAGGCATAAAGGTCGTTAAATCCCATCACGCCTGAGTAGCTGCAGAGCGCCACCACACCCATCAGCAGCAGCACATCACCAACGCGCTTGGTGAGGAAGGCATCCCGGGCTGCTGTGACCACCAGGGGTTGGGCATACCAGAAACCCACCAATAAATAGGTGGAGAGCGTCAGCATCTCCAGCAGGAAATAGCTCTGGAACAGGGAGTCGCTGAGCACGACACCACTCATCGCACCCTCGAAAAAACCGAGCAGGGCAAAGAAGCGGGCCAACGCCCATTCCTTGTCCATGTAGCCCAGGGAATACACCTGGGACAGCAAGCTGAGGCCCGTGATCAGTTCCAGGGCCACCAGATTGGTGAGCGACAGGCTGAAGCTGATGTTCAGCTCCAGATCAGCCACGCTGAGCCAGGGGAAGGCCAAATCCACCGGCCCTGATTGATACACCTCCTGCAGGATCAGGCTTCCATGGGCGAAGGCCAGCAGGGTGAGCAGGATGTTGAGGTAGGCCGCCGGTCGATGGGCGTCTCTGCGGAACCAACCACAGGCCCAGGGCAGGGAAACCAGCATCCCGATGAACCCATAGAGCGGGATCAACCAGGCGGTCTGGATGGGAAGCGAAAGCTCCGGGGTCAAAACGGCGAGCGGGATGGTGATCGAGCTGGTCGCTGGATGACCGGCGAATCTAGGAGCCGATCAAGAGCAAAAGGGCTCTTTATGAACGGCTGTGAGGAGTCTTTTGTGCGTCAGCTGCGGCGAGCTGCACCACTGCCGGCCAACACCGGCTCCACCTCTTTATGAGGTCGGGCAATGATGTGAGCAGCCACGAGGCCGTCACCCACGCGCTCGCAAGCATCGGCACCGGCACGAACAGCTGCATTCACCGCACCGGTTTCGCCACGCACCATCACCGTGACGTAGCCACCACCCACATACTCTCGGCAGATCAGGCTCACTTCAGCAGCCTTGGTCATCGCATCGGCTGCCTCAATGGCAGGAACCATGCCACGGGTTTCGATCATGCCCAGCGCCACACCGGGAACGACGGGGGAAGGGGTGGCAGCGGGCTTGGTCACGGCTGATCCGCCGCCGGATCCGGTATTGGAAGCGCTGCTGCGACGCGTTGTGGTGGAGGCACGACGGGTGGTGGGAGCAGGAGCAGCCTTGGCGGGAGTCGAAGCGGCGGCAGGGGTGCTGGCCACAGGCTTCACATCCACGGTCTTGTTCGCCGCGGCGGTGCTGCGGGTGGTGCGACGACGGGGGGTGGGGGAAGGAGTGGCCATGTATTGGAAGGTGTGGAAGCGGAACGGAAACGGCGGAGGGAGATGAAGGATCCCTATCCGTCCGGATTCCAGAAATCGATGATGCCACCGATGGTGAGATCGGTGAGAACGGTGTTGTCAGGGCAGGCATGCCGGGCAGCCGAACCGCTGGCGGTGAAAACCCAGTTGCCCTCGCGGGCACCCACGGGGTCAACGGCCACCAGCTTCTTGCCCTTGTTGTTCTTGAGAATGCGCAGGTGCATGTGATCCAGACCGGCAACCCGGTAGGAGCAGACCAGCGTTCCCATCACCTGCATGATCTCCATCAGCTGGCCTTGCCTCCCGCGGGTTTACTGGGGCTGGGGGATGGGGAGGGAGCGGAGGTCTTCGGGGGGTCGGGTTCCCAGTGGTCAATGATCCCCACGATGGTGAGGTCACTGGGATACGACTTGCTGCCGGCGGCTTCACGGGCGGCCGAGCTGCTGACGCAGATCACCCAGTCACCAGGTTTCGCACCCACCGCATCGACGGCCACCTTCTTGGTGCTGCCATCCAGAACCACCTGGAGGTGCTTGTGCTCGAAATCGGGGATCCGGTTGGTGGAAACGAGCGGCTTGACGACCTTGACGATGAGCATGATCAGTGAGCCTCCGGAAGTTGCGGGTCGAGCGTGGAACCGACGACCTCGGCCGGAGCCGTCTGGTTGCGGTCGCGAATGGTGAGACAAGTGTGGAGCAGGCCCTCATCAACGAGAGCTGCGTAGCGATCGGCGATGGCACGGTTCACCCGTTGGCAATCGGCGATGGCCCGTTCCCGAGCACCGGGCACGCGGCCGGAATAGTCGAAACGCACCACAACCGGAATGGGCAGATCCCGGGACACATTCAGACCCTTGAAAATTTTCACGCCCACATCGAGATCAGGGGCGCCCTCCTCGACGGTGTCGAGGTGGGCGAAATAGGTGAGGTTGCGCAGATGCACCTCTTTAAAGCCAATGCCAACGCCAATGAAACGCTCTGCATGGCCGGCATCGGGGTAGGTACCCCCGTGCAGATCCTGCACGTAATCGATCTGGGAGAAGTTATTGGCGAGCAACCGGGTCAGGAACGACACCATCCCGGCATCCATGGGGCCAGGAGCCGAGCTCTCAACGGCTTCAGCAATCTGTGCCATGGCTTGATCGGCACTCATCGATGCCGTGGCGGCATGCAGTTCCCTGGCGCAGAGCCAACGGTCGAGCACCATTTCGCTGTCACGGCTTGGGGGGTGCACCCGGATCGCATCGGTATCTGTATCGAGACCGATCAGGAGCAGATCAACGGAGGCACCGCAGCAGAAGCTGTTTTCCACCGACTCACGGAAGTCGAGCAAGCGTTGATGACCCGCCGCTGCCGCCAGTTCGTCATTGCTGCCATGGGCCGCGCAGCCCTGATGGGAGGGATCGAGGGAACTGAAGTGGTAGGTCACCGCCTTCAGGTAACGGGTCGGTTCCGTGGAGGGGTTGGGTGAACCTTCGCGGTAGCGACGATGCTCGGTTTTGACCCAACGGTTCACCGTGTTCTCCACGTCGAACATGGCGCCAGCGTGGGAACGGCGACGCACAGCGCTGAAGGGAATGCGCAGGGCATAGGCCACGGTGTGGGCCAACCGACCATCGGCACAGGGCGTCAGGTCAAGCAGATGGATACCGCAGTCGAGCAAGAACTGTTCGAACTCCCGGGAAGCAGCACTGCCCGTTCCGGCATCCAGGGGGTCGTCCTGGAAGAAGCGGTCACTGAACAGACGGTGGCTTTCGAACACGCACCAGGCGAACAGGGCGCGCATGTCGAGGGGCCGAACCCAGGCCCGCTGCAAGATGTGATCCGGCAGATCAAAGCCGAGTTCGGCCCGGCACAACCGCTGGGCCTGGGGAATGAAATCGGTTTCGTGCTGAAGCGCTGAAACCTGCTGGAGCAGGGGAACGATCCGATCAAAGCGGCCCTTGATCTCCTGCTCGTAGGCCTGAAGCCGTGCATTCGCCGCTGCATCTGTCAACGGATGGCGCCGATGGGTGATCGGCAGAGAGCTTCGGCTCAGGTTGAAAGGAACGGCCCGGGTGACTGCCTTCTCACGGCGGACCCAGTTCGGCTGAGAGGGAGCGGGGCGCTGAACGTCCTTGCTTGAGCGAATCCGACCACCACCAACCGAGCCGCCACCGAGTTGAGCGGCCTTACCCGCGGTGGTGAGGGCACGGCGGCGATCCAGAGCGGCCTTGCGGGTGGAGGACTCGACTTCAGAGGTGGTCTGAAGGGAATCAGAGCTTGGAGCCAGCTGTTGAAGCTGGCGACGGGTGGGTGCCGAGGGGGCCTGAGGTCGCCCGCCACGGAGAGGCTTGGAGCGAACCATCAATGAATCAGCCCCGTGCGCCGCCGGAGACGGTGATCAGGGAACCCTTCTCGGTGTTGCCGCTGGAACCGGTTACGCGGCTCACAGGCCATTCGGTCTCTTCGTTGCGCTTGCGCTCGAAGGGAGACATGGCACTCATCGGGCCGGGACGACTGGGGTTCCGACGGCGGGCCGAAGCACCCTCAGTACCGGTCACGTGCTCACCACGATCCCAGTCGTCACCAGTGATCTTGGTGGAGGAGCCCTCGCCGGTCACCCGGGATGCAGGCTTCTCGGAAGGCTCGCTGACCACAGCCACGGTGGGCTGGAACTGGCGCTGCTGACGGTTCTGGAACTCGCGGTTGTCGAAGCGGAACTGCTCCGTACCGGTCACCTTGCCGCCAGCCATGTCAAAAGGGCCGGTGATGCGATTCCCCTGCTCATAAGAGGTACCTGTCACACCGGAATTGGCCTCACGTTGCTGCTGGGCAGCACGGGCGGGAGACACCACGCTGAAGCGGGTCCACGCAGCACCCTCGGGAGCTTGGCCGTGGGTGTCGGTTCCAGCGGGAGCATCAGCGCCGCAGGCAGCGGCCAGCTGATCAGCTCCCACGTAGGGCGTGCCGGTAACAGCTTCACAAGTGCCACGCTTGTCGCCGGTCATCACACCACCCACACCGGGTTGGATGCCAGTCATGGCAGCGGAAGGGGTGCCCACACGCACAGGCGTGCGCTCACGAATGGCCTGAACTGCAGGGGTTCCACAGTGCTGGCCGGCCTGCTCAAGACCTGCATAGGGGGTGCCGGTGACGGCTTGGCAGCTGCCGGGCTCGTCGCCAGTCACATTCTCCGAACGCCCCGTACGGGTGCCGCTCACCACCTGGTTGCGGTTGGTGATGCTGAAACCAACCTTGGCGGCTTCGGGCTCGGGCTTGCCGCCGCAGAACGCATTCACCTGCTCTGCACTCACATACTGATCACCGGTCACGCGGTGGCAGGAACCGAACTCATCACCGGTGACCTGAGCCGAACGACCCACCATGGTGCCAGTCACGCCAGTGCCTGAGAGGGTTCCGGAGAGGCCCACCTTGAAGGCAGGACGACCTTCGGGAAGAGGATCTGAACCGAGGTACTGATCGCCGGTGAGGCTGCGGTTGGCACCGGCTTCATCGCCGGTGACGCTGGAGGAGCGACCAACCATGACACCACTCACGGGACGACCCTGTTGGGTGAGGCTGTGGCCCACCTTGCGCGGTGAAGTCACACCACCACCGCAGTAGGCAGCGGACTGGTTGGCGGAGATGTACTCGGTGCCGGTGACGCTCTTGCAGGTGCCGGGCTCATCACCTGTGACCTTTTCGGAACGGCCCACTTCGTTGCCGGTGACGCGGTTGCCATGGCTGGTGGCAGTGACCCGCACCTTGGCCGGAGTGGTGGCAGCGGGAGCGGTCTGACAGAAGGTCTGGAAGACTTCGGCACCCAGGTACTCGGTACCGGTGATCGAACGGCAGGTGCTGGCTTCGTTGCCGGTGGTTTTCACCGAACGGTTGGCCTGGGTGCCGGTCACGGTTTGGCCGCTCGTAGTGGTGCTTTCACCCACCTTCCAGTGGGCATCAGCAGCAGCGGCTTGCTTGGCGCCGTGGCGGTTGGGGCCTGTGGGGCGGGTCACACCTGCGCTTTGCTTATTGCGGGCGCCGGCCTTGGTGCGCAGCTCACGCACCTGCTGAGCCAGCTCGCGGCTGGTGAGGTCAGGGTTGGCCTGACGGGCAACGGCTGCTGCGCTGGTTGGTTGCTTGCCAGCGGTTTTGCCATGCTTCGCCATGGCTTCACGGCGGGCCAGCACCAGCGCGCGGCTGGGGTTCTCGATGGCACGACGCTTGGGAGTTGCCGAACGGCGCTCCGTGCGGGCAGACAACTTGGGAGCTGGTGCACTGAGGGAAGCCTTTTCAGCGGCACGCTTGCCACCGCAGCCACAGCTCTTGGTGGTTTCAGCAGGTGCAGCGACAGGGGCAGCTGTCTTGGTCTGACGGGCGACATCAGCGCGGTTGCGATCGCGGCTGGTGTCGGCGGTCTTACCTCGGCGGGACAGAGCATCACGACGGGCGAGCACCAGTTCGCGGCTGGGATCGCGATGCGGCTTGACCTGTGTGCTCCGATTAGCGGGAGCAGCTGTGAAGGACGTGGTCCGCTGCGGAGCTACAGCAGCGGGGGTGGCAGGTGCTGAGGCAGGCTCAGCAGCTGCAGCCGCGTCGGTACGGGTGGGACGGGCATCAGCAACGGTGCGAACACGGTTGGCGCCATCACCAGCCGCTACCGAGGACTTCTTACCGGAAGTGGTCAGCGCCTTGCGGCGTTCAAGTGCGAGTTCGCGACTGGAGAGTCTTGCCATGTCCGCCCGATGATGTCGTCGTGAGGTGGAAGGGCACTTGCCCCTCCGGAAAAAGCTGGAGCCCTGATCAGGTCAGGGCTCGGAACCAAGGGTTCGAAGGATCAGCGTCCTTCGAAGACCACGAAGCAGGCACCCTGGCTCTGGGTGTAGGCGTCGTAACCGACGATGCGCACGTGGTGGTCGGGGTATGCGCGGTGGCAAGCCTCGAGCTCACTGACAACGACGTTCAGATCCTTCTCACCGAAGAAGGGGAGCTTCCAATACGACCAGTAGGTGGCCATGGAGTTGCTGGGGTGGACGTGCTCGACGAGCGGGCTCCAACCCTGGGCAATGATGTAGGCGATCTGGTCGTAGATCTCGTCCTGGGTCATCGGCGGGAGGAAGCCGAAGGTCTCCAGGGTGGCGACTGTTTGATAGTCACCCACGGTGCTCTGGAAAGGCATGGGGATCCTGGGTGTAAGAAAAAGGGGTGGCCGGTTGCATCAACCGGCCGTTGAGACGATCAGTTCTGGACGTCGAGCTTGTCGACGGTGTCGAACTCGAACTTGATCTCCTTCCAGGTCTCGAGGGCGATGGCCAGCTCAGGGCTGTGCTTCGCGGCTTCCGTGAGGATGTCGCGGCTCTCTTTCTCGAGATGACGGCCGGCGTTGCGTGCCTTGACGCAGGCCTCGAGGGCCACACGGTTGGCAGCAGCACCTGCAGCGGAGCCCCAGGGGTGACCGTGGGTACCACCACCGAACTGAAGAACGGAGTCGTCGCCGAAGATGGTGACCAGGGCGGGCATGTGCCACACGTGGATACCCCCGGAAGCAACGGCGAACACGCCAGGCATGGAGCCCCAGTCCTGATCGAAGAAGTTGCCGCGGCTGCGGTCTTCGGGCACGAAGGATTCGCGCAGCTGGTCGATGTAGCCGAGGGTGGTCTGACGATCACCTTCCAGCTTGCCGACCACGGTGCCGGTGTGGAGCTGGTCACCACCGGACAGACGCAGACACTTGGCGAGAACGCGGAAGTGGATGCCGTGCTTGGGGTGACGGTCGATCACCGCGTGCATGGCGCGGTGAATGTGCAGCAGCATGCCGTTTTTGCGGCACCACTTCGACAGACCGGTGTTGGCCGTGAAGCCACCGGTGATGAAGTCGTGCATGATGATCGGCATGCCGAGTTCCTTGGCGAACTCAGCGCGCTCGTACATCTCCTCGGGAGTGTTGGCGGTCACGTTGAGGTAGTGACCCTTGCGCTCGCCGGTCTCCTGCTCGGACAGCTTGATGGCTTCCGCAACGAATTCGAAGCGGTTCTGCCAACGCTGGAAAGGCTGGGAGTTGATGTTCTCGTCGTCCTTGGTGAAGTCCAGACCGCCACGCAGGCACTCATAGACAACACGGCCGTAGTTCTTACCGCTCAGGCCGAGCTTCGGCTTGATGGTGCAACCCAGCAGAGGACGGCCGTACTTGTTCATCCGGTCGCGCTCGACCTGGATGCCGTTCGGCGGGCCGTAGCAGCTCTTGATGAACGCCATCGGGAAGCGGATGTCTTCCAGACGGAGGTGGCGCAGCGCCTTGAAACCGAACACGTTGCCGACCAGGGAGGTCAGAACGTTGGTGATGGAACCCTCTTCGAACAGGTCGAGGGGGTAGGCGATGAAGGCATAGAAAGACTCCTTGTCACCAGGGACGTCTTCGATGCGGTAGCAACGGCCCTTGTAGAAGTCGAGATCGGTGAGGAGCTCGGACCACACAGTGGACCAGGTGCCGGTGGAGGATTCAGCAGCCACAGCAGCGGCAACTTCTTCCTTGGGCACACCTTCTTGGCCGGTGCACTTGAAGCAGGCCAGCAGGTCGGTGTCGAGGGGGACGTAATCAGGAGTCCAGTAGGTATCCCTGTACTCCTTGACCCCAGCGTCGTACTTCTTGCTCATAGGAAAACTCCGTTAGGTCGGTGAAGAGGTTGAGACGTTCGCGTGCCTCGTCAGAGGCTCAGCGGAAGATCTCAGTCCTTCTGACCAAGGAAGTTGCCGTTGCCCAGAGCAGGCTCCACTTCGCGGTGGGGGCGGGCAATGATGTGAGCGGCGACGAGGCCGTCACCGACGCGCTCGCAAGCGTCAGCGCCAGCGCGCACAGCAGCGTTGACAGCGCCAGTTTCGCCGCGAACCAGAACGGTGACGTAGCCGCCGCCGACGAACTCACGACCGATCAGGCGCACTTCGGCAGCCTTGGTCATGGCATCAGCTGCCTCGATGGCGGGGACCAGACCGCGGGTCTCGATCATGCCGAGGGCGATGCCCATGGTTTCGTTAGCCATTGCCTACCGGGAGAAGGGGTGGAATGTTCGCTGGGGACATTGCTTCGCCAGAACCCTTCCCGTCAAGCGATTTGGACGACTTTCTCGATCACTGTCCATAGTGAACCAAATAAGCCGGGCTTATCACCCTGTGCCTCACTGTTCCGGTCTGCTGTGGTGGTTCGTGTGATCACATCCCCACAAGTCGTTGTCGACGCTGGTGAAGCTGCATAGGTTCACGTTGCGTCACCTTCCCAAAGTCTTGCTGCGGGGTGGAATGTTCAACCCAAACGGGTGTCGCTGGGTCGAATTCAGAGATTGTTAGCTCCTATCCCCAACCAGCCCGCACAATGGAGGCCCCCTTTTTGATGGCCCTCCTTGGCGCTTCAGCTCACCATTGCCACGGGCAACCCGATCAAGGTTGCCGAAATCGAGGCCATGCTGGGACTGCTTCCATTGGACGTGCAGCGTCAACCTGCCGATCTGAATGTTGAAGAGACAGGAAGCAGCTACCGCGAGAACGCTGAGCTGAAGGCCACTGCAGCAGCTCTGCGTACAGGCGGTTGGGCCCTTGCTGATGATTCAGGGCTGGAGGTGGATGCTCTTCAAGGGGCACCGGGTCTGTATTCCGCCCGGTACGCCGACGGAAACGACGCCAAGGTGCAGAGGCTCCTCAACCAGCTTGGCGACTCGCCTTATCGCAGCGCCTGCTTCCGCAGCACGATGGTGCTCTGCGATCCCTCCGGCAGCTGTCGTGCCGCAGCGGAGGGCATCTGCTGGGGAGAACTCCTGAGTGCACCGGCCTACCCCGGTGGCGAGTTCGAATCCCTGCTTTGGGTGCGGGAAGCCCGTTGCACCTACGGCGAACTGAATGCGGCGCAGCTGAGCCGCCTGGGCAGCCGCGGCAAGGCGGCGCGAGCTCTGGCACCACAGTTGCGTGACCTACTGAACCTGCGCTAATCCGAGCTCGTCTGAACGCTCAGCGCAGCCTTGCGTTGCTGTTGATGTGGTCGATGGCGCGCATCGCCGCTGCGGCCGCTTCCTCTACATCACCTTCCCGTCCCGCCAGGGTGAGTCGCCCGAAGGCACCCACCGCTTTCACGTCCACCAGAGTGATGTTAGAGGCCTTTTCCGCTTCGTTGGCAGCGATCAACACGTATCCGGCAGGCTCCGTCTCCAGGATGAACATGCTCATCCCGGCTTCAATCATTGAGCCGCGTCGGTTCTGCCGGTTGATCAGCACGGCATGGTCGGGCGTGATCGCCCGGATCACTTCCGTCCAGCTCACATCAGCTGGAGAACGCTGATCGATGGTGCTGCCGATCGCTTCGAGCACCACATCTCCGGAATGGAGCACCGTGCTCTGATCACGGTGGTAGAGGGCCATCGAGCCGAACGCCCGCTCCACCACCATCTGGCCGAGGCGGACGTTGCTGGCCTTCAGTGCGATATCCGTCACCCGGTGCACCGCCATGCCCGGTGATACTTCCATCCAGAGGCAGGCATCTCCGGGGATGGGCAGAAATCCCTGGCTCACGGAACCCATGTAGGCCGCGAGTTGCGGCTGCAGCGAGTCGATGAAGACGTGGGTGCGCAGTTCGATCGACTGCACATGACTGTTCTGCCGCAACAGCCGAGGCGATTCCGAATCCGTTGTCACAACACAGCTCGCTCCCCCCTGCTGGGGGGTCACCTCAGTGCCGGTGACGAGAGCACTACCGCCGCGTCGCCGCTCCCGAGCATCGAAGCTGGCAAAACGGGTCATGGCGGGGAGTGTACCGGACGAATTCAGCTGAAACGGGCCAATAAAGAGTTAGAGCCTGCGGTCTTGCGCCTTGAAAAACAGCCGATACCGTCCGGAGAACCCCTCTAGAGATCTTGCAATGACTGAGCAGTCTTCTTTGAAGCCAGTGGATCTCAACGCTGATCAAGCCCTTGGGATGGTGAGCTTCGGCCTGATGCAACGGCTTGCGCAGGATGGCCAGGTGGATCTGCCCTGGTTGGAGGCATCAGGAAATGCAGACAGTGAGCGTCTGCGCCAGCTGCGTCAACGGCTGGAACTGACGTCGTTGGCCATCGAAACCGGTGCTCCCCTCACCACCGCGGAGGTGAGCTTGCTGCTGGGGGCCCGCCCCGGAACGGAACAGGTGGAGCGCGGTGGCCTCGTCGCCCGCCGGGTCAGCCGCAACGTCTGGCGCTTGAGCAAAGCAGAGGAGAGCGATCGCTCCGATCGTTACGACGGATTCCGCCGCCGCCTTTGAGCTCAAGCCAGGGCCTGCCTGGCCGTAGCGATCCCAAAGAGTTTGAGCGACCTTTTCACTCCTCAGCGGATTTATTCCCAACTTGGAGAGGTTGATCATCAAGGGAGCGGCCGATGGCCGGGCCAACGCTGCTGAAGGAGTCGGGGCCGCGCGAGGTGTTCTGCGGCCTCACCTCGATTGTGTGGCTGCATCGGCGCATGCCCGATGCCTTTTTTCTTGTGGTGGGATCACGCACCTGCGCCCATCTGATCCAAAGCGCCGCAGGGGTGATGATTTTTGCCGAACCCCGTTTCGGCACAGCCATTCTCAGCGAGCGGGATCTGGCTGGCCTCGCGGATGCCCACGACGAACTCGACCGGGTCTGCAAGGAACTGCTTCAACGCCGCCCCGAGATCCGCACGCTGTTTCTGGTGGGGTCCTGCCCCAGCGAAGTGATCAAGCTGGATTTGGCCCGGGCTGCCGAACGGCTCAACGACGAGCTGTCCGGCCGGGTGCGGGTGGTGAACTACTCCGGCAGCGGCATTGAAACCACCTTCACCCAGGGAGAAGACGGGGCACTAGCGGCCCTCGTGCCCCTGCTACCCGCCAGCGATGAACGGCAGTTGCTGCTGGTGGGAACCCTCGCTGATGCCGTGGAAGACCGGCAGATGCACCTGTTCCAACGGATGGGCATCGAAACGATTCGCAGCCTGCCGCCGAGGCAATCGACCGACCTGCCCGCCGTGGGAGCAGGAACCACGGTGCTGCTGACCCAACCCTTTCTCACGGAAACCGCGCGCCTGCTCAGCGACCGCGGCGCCACAGTGCTCACGGCCCCCTTTCCTCTGGGGGCCGAGGGGAGTCGCCGCTGGATGGAGGCTGCTGCTGCTGCCTTCCATCTGCCTGATGAACGGGTCGCTGCTGTGCTCGATCCATTGATGGAGAGGGCCCAGAGCGCCCTGGCCCGCCATCGCGCCGTGCTGGAGGGCAAACGGATCTTCCTGCTTCCCGAATCCCAGCTGGAACTGCCCCTGGCCCGGTTTTTGCACCGGGAATGCGGCATGGAACTGGTGGAGGTGGGCACGCCTTATCTGAACCGCGAACAGATGACTGCCGAGCTGGCCTTGCTCCCCGATGACGTCCCGGTGATGGAGGGGCAACACGTGGAGCAGCAACTGGACCGGGTTCGCGCCAGCCAGCCCGACCTGGTGGTGTGCGGGATGGGCCTGGCCAATCCGCTGGAGGCCGAAGGCATCGCCACTAAATGGTCGATCGAACTGGTGTTCAGCCCGATCCACGGCATCGACCAAGCCGGGGACCTGGCGGAACTGTTTTCGCGGCCGTTGCGTCGCCGGCAACTGATTCGACCTGGCCTGCACCCCAGCAGCCCCGACCCAACCGTGCCCGCCTGATCCCATGCAACTCACGCTCTGGACCTACGAAGGGCCACCCCATGTGGGGGCCATGCGCATCGCCGCCTCCATGCGCGGCGTTCATTACGTGCTCCATGCCCCCCAGGGGGACACCTATGCCGATCTGCTGTTCACGATGATTGAGCGGCGCGGACAGCGTCCGCCCGTCACCTACACCACCTTTCAGGCCCGGGATCTCGGCGGGGACACCGCCGAACTGGTGAAACGGCATGTGCGTGAAGCGGTGGATCGCTTCCAACCCGATGCACTGCTGGTGGGGGAAAGCTGCACCGCGGAGTTGATTCAGGATCAGCCCGGTGCACTGGCCCAGGGCATGGAGCTCACCATGCCGGTGGTGAGTCTGGAGCTGCCGGCCTACAGCAAAAAGGAAAACTGGGGGGCCGCAGAAACCTTCTACCAACTGGTGCGCAACCTGCTGAAGGAGCAGACGCCAGCCAACAACCATCACGACCCCAGGGCATGGCAAAACCAGGGGCGACGGCCCCGGGTGAACCTGTTGGGGCCATCCCTGCTGGGCTTCCGCTGCCGGGACGACGTACTGGAGGTGCAGAAACTGCTCACCCTGCACGGCATCGATGTGGGCGTGGTGGCACCCCTGGGGGCAGGTGTGGAGGATCTGAAGCGGATCCCCGATGCCGATCTCAACGTCTGCCTCTATCCGGAGGTGGCGGAATCCAGCTGCAGCTGGCTGGAGCGCAATTTCGGCATGCCCTTCAGCCGAACGGTGCCGATTGGCGTAGGCGCCACCCACGATTTCCTCGTCGAAGTGCACGAGATGCTGGGGATGGAGCCCCCCGCCCCGGACGAGGGCTACCGGCGCTCACGCCTGCCCTGGTATTCGGAATCCGTGGACTCCACATACCTCACGGGCAAGCGGGTGTTCATCTTTGGCGACGGCAGTCACGCCCTCGCCGCGGCCAGGATCTGCGGCGAGGAACTGGGTTTCACGGTGGTGGGGCTGGGCACCTACAGCCGGGAGATGGCCCGGCCCGTGCGGGCAGCCGCCAAAGCCCTGGGCCTGGAGGCCCTGATCAGTGACGACTACCTGGCGGTGGAAGCGGCCATGGCCGAAGCGGCACCGGAACTGGTGCTGGGAACCCAGATGGAGCGCCACAGCGCCAAGCGGCTGGGAATTCCCTGCGCGGTGATCAGCACACCCATGCATGTGCAGGACGTGCCCGCCCGAATGAGCCCCCAGATGGGCTGGGAAGGGGCCAACGTGATCTTCGACGACTGGGTGCACCCGCTGATGATGGGCCTGGAGGAACACCTGATCGGCATGTTCCGCCACGACTTCGAATTTGTGGATGGCCACCAGAGCCACCTGGGCCATACCGGTGGTGCTGGCGCCGCCGACAGTTCCGGCTTCAGCGACATCCCAGGGGAGGGCGATGGTGCTCTGCATTGGACGGCCGATGGGGAAGCCGAGCTGAAGAAGATCCCCTTCTTCGTACGGGGAAAAGTGCGCCGTAATACGGAGGCTTATGCCCGCGATGTGGGCTGCAGGGAGATCAGCAGCGAAACGCTGTATGACGCAAAAGCCCACTTCAAGGCATGAGCATTTGCACTCATTTCTTTTTATCTAATTAAAAGAAATTCTGCTCTTGCCACTCAACCAAGAACCAGATCTTTCATTTCTTGGTGAAAACCAACCACTGCACATCTGCTGCTGTTGAATGAAACCGACTTCTCTCGCACAGGTCGCTGCATGACCACAACTCTGACGCGACCGACGGACGGCGAAGGCAGCGTGCAGGTCCACCAGGACCCGGCACTGAACATCCAGGAAGAAACCCTGGTAATCGCGGTCTACGGCAAAGGCGGGATCGGCAAATCCACCACCTCCTCAAACCTGTCAGCCGCCTTCTCAAAGCTGGGCAAGCGGGTGCTTCAGATCGGCTGCGACCCCAAGCACGACAGCACCTTCACCCTCACCCACAAGATGGTGCCGACGGTGATCGACATCCTTGAGGAGGTGGACTTCCACAGCGAAGAGCTGCGGCCTGAGGATTTCGTCTTCACCGGCTTCAACGGCGTGCAGTGCGTCGAAAGCGGCGGCCCACCGGCGGGCACGGGCTGCGGCGGCTACGTGACAGGGCAGACCGTGAAGCTGCTCAAGGAACACCATCTATTGGAAGACACCGATGTGGTGATCTTCGATGTGCTCGGCGATGTGGTGTGTGGTGGTTTCGCCGCCCCGCTGCAGCACGCCAACTACTGCCTGATTGTGACCGCTAACGATTTCGATTCAATCTTCGCGATGAATCGCATCGTTCAGGCGATTCAGGCCAAAGCCAAGAACTACAAGGTGCGGCTTGGCGGCGTTGTAGCGAACCGCTCGGCGGACACCGATCAGATCGACAAGTTCAACGAACGCACCGGCCTGCGCACCATGGCCCATTTCAGGGATGTGGATGCGATCCGGCGTTCCCGACTGAAGAAATGCACCATCTTTGAGATGGACGACGACGACGAAGCCGTGCAGGCGGTGCGCAACGAATACCTTCGGTTGGCCCAGAACATGCTCGACAAGGTGGAGCCGCTCGAGGCCACATCCCTCAAAGACCGCGAAATCTTCGACCTGCTGGGATTCGATTGACCCTCACTTGATCGACAAAGCCATCGACCAAGCCCCGGCCGCTGCGACCGGGGCTTGGTTGTGAAGAGCTCAGCTCAAGCGCCAACGAGCTTCATCGAGAGCTCCCACACCCGGCGGGCTGTTTCTGGATCCGTGGCCTTATCGGACAGTTCCTGGCTGAACTGCTCACCGTCCTTCTTCTGGCGGTTGCCCCAGCTCCAGTGCACACCGGATTCGGCGAAGTCAGGATTGGCCACCACATCAGCCACCCGTTCTCCGGCCAGGGCCTGGGAGACATAGCCACCGGTGATGTTTTTCTGGAACCAGGGAAAGATCGTCTGAAAGGCCTTGGGGGTGTTGCGGAACAACGGGGTGTCGGCCACACAGCCCGGATAGAGCGAGGTGAAGGTGATCCCCGTGTCCCCGTGCAGACGACGATGCAGCTCCTGGGTGGTGATCATGTTGCAGAGCTTGCTGTCTTTGTAGGCCTTGCCTGGCTTGAAAGCCTTACCGCTGGCCATGGCAACGGGGTTTTTGAAGCCAGCTTCAAAGCCAGAGAGATCCCCCAGGTCCGCCGGAGCGGGGATGGGAATCTTGCCCCCCAGCTCTTTGGAGTTGGCGGTCACGGTGCCGAGGATCACCACCCGCTTGGAGGGGTGAGTGGAGGCCTTGAGCCGACCCAAGAGCAGCTGCACCAACAGGAAATGGCCGAAGTGGTTGGTGGCCATGGAAATCTCGTAGCCCTGGGGGGAACGTTCCGGCTGCTTCAGCTTCGGTTTGTACACAGCTGCATTGCAGACCACGGCATCCAATCGCTCAGGCAAGGCATCGACCGCCCTGCGCACACTGTCGAGATCTCCCAGATCCATCAACACGTGCTTGAGCCGGTCTTTCGGGAGATCCAGCTCATCTGCCGCCGCCGCGGCACGCTGCGGACTGCGGTTCGCCGTGATCACCGTCCAACCCCGCTTCACCAAGGCGCAGGTGGCATTCAGGCCCACACCGGAGGTGGTGCCGGTGATCAGAACGGTGCCGGGCGTGGACATCAAGACAGGGCCAAGAAGGCTGCCAGTCTGCCGGTCGGCACTCAATCCCAACGCCGCTGGTCACGAATCTCAGCGCCAGATCACGCGCAGTCGATTGGGGGCGATCCACTGATCCTGCTCGCTGATCAGCCGCTTCTCTCCACCGATGCTGAATAGACGATCGAACCGTTGTTGCAGCGTTTCCAACTTCGCCGACTCAATCGACACGACCGCCGCGATTTCACTGTGGCGATCCATGCGTTCCTGATAGGCCACCGACAGGCGGATCAAGCTCACAGCGCCCAACAGAATAAGACCCGCCTTGGACGCCAAGGCGAGAAGGCTGCACTGCAATTCCTGTTGGTCGGTCTGCCGCTGAATCGCTGCAGCCATGCTGGCTGCATCCGTGCGGGGAGCTGATCTTTGAACCTGACTGGCGGTCACCGCATCAGCACGAACATCCGCTTTTAACGCAATCCGTTCGCAGTGCCAAGACCAGCTCCACGCCCGTTGATCTGGGCGTCTTTTGAAATCAGGCCTCGTAAAGGCTGATGGAGAGACGAAGGGCCAGAACAGCGGCATGGGCAGCCACCACGAGGGCAATGAACACCTCAGGTGCAGACAGAACGGTTTCCATGGGAGCCATGCATCAAACGGTCCTATTCTTCTCTGAGGGAAGGGCTGCAGGCCATCATTCGCAAAGGCCTGTCACACCAGCCCATGGATCCGGTTCTGATCGATGCCCCTGCCATCCGCGCCTTGGATCTACGGCCGCTGGAGATCTGGAGCACTCAGCCGCTGGATGCACTGCTCAGCCAGGGACCGGTGCTCGAGCTTCGTTTCGACTGGCCACGGGCGCAGGATGACCCACGCGAATTGCCAGAATGCCCCGAGCCTCGGCTCTGGGCCCTACGGGCCGATGCGCGCTTCCCCTGGCTGCCGCTCTTGCTTGAACGCGACCAGGGCAGCTTGATTCGCCATGTTGCCCTGGTGGTACCCCACAATTTCAGCCGCAGCGAAGGCCTCCGTTTTGACCCGGAAGCCTTGGAGCTCTGGGTGACGCATCGATTGATGGTGTTGGACGACCTCTGCCAGCGAGAGCTCGGACGCCCGATGCGGGGCAACCTCTCCCAGATGGCCGCAGCCCTGGGCTATGAGCTGGATGCGGGGTTTTGGAGTCTGTTGAGTTGAGCTGACCAGTCAGCTCAACCAAAGCTGCAGGGCCCGCCTGGAGCTGTCGATCGCCAGGATGATGGCGAGCCCCCGCAGGCAGCGCACGAGTAGGGCCGCATCAAACTGATCGAGACGGCTGGCCGTCCACTGCGCAGCGGTCGCTGCCACCGCCCCCAGCAGCAGGCCCATCAGAGGAACGCCGCGTCCTTCATGCAGGAACTGCAGGGATGCTGCGCTGGCCGAGCAAAGCACCGCCACAGTGCTCAGCCGCACGGCCTGATGAATCGGAACAGACATCGGACCGCTCATCAGGGGCACCATCACCAGCCCCCCGCCCAAGCCCAACATCCCAGCGGTCCAGCCGGCGATGCAGCCCACACCAGCCAACTGCGGTGCGCTGCTGTCATCAACGTCATCATTGACATCCGTCTCGGGCCGTTCGCGAACGCAGAACGCCAGCACGATGTACATCAGCGTCTGCATCGCCAGCAGAATCCAGCCCGCTGCCAAACCGGCCAAACCACCGAACAGCAGTGCCGAGCCAAAGGCTGCCAAGCCGATGGCGAGTCCCGGCCGGGTCGGCAGCCGCCCCTGGCGCAGATGGGTGATGGTGCCCGCCAAAGCAGTGGGCACAATGGCGAAACTGCTGGTGGCCAGGGCCTGATGGGGCGGGAGATCAAGCCAGAGCAGGAGCGGGGCAAAGATCAAGCCACCGCCGATCCCCAACAGCCCGGCCAAGCCCCCCGCAAGCAGGCCCAGGGCGATCAGGATCGGCACATCCCACCAGGGCACCATGGCGTGCGAACGATGCTTTCCTCCAGCATGCCCGCAACCGGGCGTTTGCTCCCCACCCAGCAAGCGGACGGACACACCCAGATGGCTTTGGATGCCTGGCTTCTGAAGCGCAGCAGCGGTCCGGTTCTGCGTTTTTACCGCTGGGATGGGCCCTGGCTCTCACTGGGACGCCATCAACGCCACTGGCCTGAGCACTGGAATGATCTGGCCCGCCGCGGCCGCATCAGCCTGGTGCGACGCCCCAGCGGAGGCCGGGCCGTGCTTCATGCGGGCGGTCTCACCTACGCCTTGATCTGGCCGGATGCACCCCGGCGACGCCAGGAGGCCTACCGCCAGGCCTGCCAGTGGTTGATCGATGGCTTCCAGGATCTCGGCCTACCGCTGCACTTCGGTTCCGACCCGGCTGGTGCCGAGGCCAACAACTGTTTCGCCACGGCAACGGTGGCTGACCTGGTGGATCCGTGCGGCGTCAAACGGGTCGGTAGCGCCCAGCGATGGCAGAACGGTCGCCTGCTTCAGCACGGTGAAATCCTGATGGATTCACCTGCTGAGCTCTGGGAGGAGGTGTTTGAGGAAGCGGCACCGGCGGCGGCTCCGGCCCGGATCAACCGGCTGGAGCTGGATCAACGACTGCGCCAAAGTCTGGTTCAATCCTGGAGCCATTGCCCGTGGAAGATGCAGCCCCTGAAGGCTGACGAAGTTCAGGAGTTGGAGGTCGAGCTGGCGTCCGGCTCTGCACTCTGAGCCTGCATCGTCTGCACCATCTGGGGAAGCATCGCCAAACCCAGGGGGTATCCATTGCGCTTGCGCGCCTCATCGAGAATCGCTGGGGGCAGGGTCACCCCGAGCCGCTTCAGCACTGCATCGCCCACATCCATGCGATCAAGGGTGCCGGAGGGAAGGCCCGCAGCACTCACCACCAACAGGCGCCCCTGGGAGGCCGCCTCCAGGGCCGGCACCGCATCCACCAGTGAGGCCGAACTTGCGATGGACGGCAGTTCGGTGAGGGGCCGTAGATGATCCTCGAGACGCTGTTGGTCCCATTGCTGCACCGGAAGGAGTTTCAGGGGCTGATCGTCAATCCAACCCACCCAACGGCCGCTCTTGCAAACGAGCACCCAATCAGCAGGCCCCTCCGCCTCGCTGGCCGTCAGCCGCAGCTTGCTGAGGCGCCGCAAGGTCTGATCCGCCTCCAGCACGCGGAAACGTTTGCCGGCCGCAGCCTCCACCTTCAACTCCCGCAGCACCTTCTGCAAGTGCAGCATCTGGGTCTGACTGCGGTTGGCACTCAAGCCGAACCAACCGATCAACATCAGCAGGAGGCCGTTGAGCCCCCAGCCCTGCCAGAGCAGGACACCGCCCAACAGGATCATCAGCATCGACAAAGCCCGCCCGGACGCCGATGCCACCTGAACGCCTTTCTGCTGACTGCCACTCAGCTGCCAGACCAAGGCCTTGAGGATCAGCCCGCCATCGAGGGGCAGTCCTGGCAAGAGATTGAACAAGCCAAGCATCAAGTTCAGCAAACCCACCTGGCTCAACAACTGTGTGGCCAAGGGCTGGGTGTCCGACAGCGCTGCAGCCCCCGCCAACATCCCGAAGGCGAGCACCAAACTCACGATCGGACCAGCAGCCGCAATGCGCAGATTGCCCATGGCGGTGGGGCATTCCTTCTCCACCCGCGCGATGCCGCCCAGATGAAACAGGGTGATGCTCAACACCTTTACCCCTTCCCGTAGGGCCATCAGGGCATGGCCCAATTCATGCAGCAGCACGGAGCTGAACAGCAACAAGGTGGTCAGCAATCCCAGCCCCCAACTCACCGTTACCGGGGCCGTGGTCGCGTAGCGGGATTGAAACAACGTGGTGAAGATCGCCACGGCAAACAACCAGCTGGGCTGGAGCCGCAGGGGGATTCCGCCAATCTTGAGCACCTGCCAGCCCTCTCCCACCGCCAATCCCGTCGTGTGCCGCTGCTGCGGACTGCCATCCACGATCCTAGGGAGAGCAATCCATGCAGCCCTTGCGTGATCCCCGCCCCACTCCAGACCTCAAGATCTGTGGGATCACCGACCCCGAGCAGGCTCAAGCCATCGCGCAGATGGGCGTGCAGGCGATTGGCGTGATCGGCGTACCCGCCACCCCACGCTTTGTGGAACCAGCCCAGCGCAGGGGGTTGTTCCAGCTGCTGGAACATCAGCACCCCCAGCTGCATCGCGTTTGGGTGGTGGCCGATCCGGACGATGCCGCCCTCGAGGAAGCGCTCAACGGTGCTGGGCAGCCTTCCGTGGTGCAGCTGCACGGCGGCGAGTCCGTCGAACGCTGCCAACACTTGAAACAGCGCTACCCCCGCCAGAAGTGGTGGAAAGCGTTACGGGTGCGTGAACCCGACGATCTCAAGCAGCTCGAGCACTATGCGCCCCACGTGGATGCTCTGCTGATCGATGCTTGGAGCGCCGATCAACTGGGCGGCACCGGGCACCGGATCCCTCTTGATTGGGTCCGCGAGACCGAGCTATCGGTGCCGTGGTGGCTGGCAGGAGGAGTGAGTGCGGAATGGGTTCCGGAACTGCTTAGTCGCGTTACTCCCCAGGGGCTCGATGCCTCCAGTCGGCTTGAGGAACGACCGGGATGGAAAAACCTCGACAAGGTTCAAGCCCTTGTCGAGGCTGTGAAACAGGGTTGAGTCGAAGCTGATCAGGTGCTCAGCAGGGCTTCCTGCTGACGCACCAGCTCAAAGAACTCCTGCTTGAGGCTGGGGTCGTGGCGGAAATCACCACGTACCACTGAGTTCACCATGCTGGTTTGGGGCTCCTTCACGCCACGCCACTTCATGCAGTAGTGCTGCGCCTTGATGATGATGCCAAGACCCTGAGGCTCACAGAGCTTTTCGATTTCGTCAGCAAGGATCATCACAGCCTCTTCCTGAATGTGAGGGCGGGAGAAGACCCAATCGGCCACTCTGGTGAACTTGGAAAGGCCAATCACCCGGGCACCCGGCTTAATCCCGATCCAGCAGTTGCCCATGATCGGCACCAGGTGGTGAGAGCAGGCCGAGCGCACCGTGATCGGGCCAACGGTGTAGATCTCATCCAGCTGTTTCACGTTGGGGAAGCTGGCCACCTTGGGCTGCTGGTGGTAACGCCCCTTGAACACCTCCTGGAGGTACATCTTGGCGACCCGCTCAGCCGTCTCATGGGTGTTGTGGTCGTTATCGATGTCGATCACCAGGCTGCGCAGCAGGTCGCGAACCTTGTCTGCAACTTCAACCTGAAGCTGATCCAGCTCACCGGGCTGAAGGTGATCAGCGATGTTGTCGTTGGCCAGAAAGGAAACTCCAGAGTCGATCAACCGTTCACGAATTCGGGCTGAAACCTGGGGATTCAAAAGCTTGTTGCCGTTGCCGTTGGCGACGCCGTTGGAAACGAAAGGGACTGTGGAGGTCATGGTGTTCGTTCAGAAGGCGCCGGCGGCCGGCATAAGTGTGAGGTCTTCGATCAACTGGTTGCTGGGTTGCATCGCCAGATTCGCCAGTGTTTCTGCCGCCTGATCGACAGAGAGCATGGCACGACGATCGAAATCGCTTTGTACGGTTTCCGCGTCCCACAGTGGTGTGTTCACGGCCCCAAGAGTGAGGGTGCAGGCACGAATGCCGTTGTTCCGTTCCTCTTCCGCCAGGCAGCGGGTGAAGCTGGCCAAGGCAGCTTTGCTGACGCAATACGCACCCCATTGAGGGAAGGCATTGCGGGCGGCATGGCTGCTGATGTTGATCACCAGTCCGCCGTTCTCACGCATGGAGGGAACAACAGCAGAACAAACCTGCATCACGCTGGTGACATTCAGCTGTAGCAGCCATTGCCAACGCTCGATCGGCATGGCCATTAGATCGCCGGTGTAAGCAGCCCCCGCGTTGTTGATCAACACTGAAGGGGTCTCACCCTGCTGCAACAAGCCAGCCATCGCAGAAGCGATGCCATCAGGTTGAGTCAGGTCGATGGCGGCAGAGGCCACAGAGACGCCCTTGGAGCTGAGCTGATCACTCAGCTGCTCCAGTTGATCAGCGCTACGGGCGGTGAGCAACAAGTCCCAGCCCTGGAGAGCCAGAAGCTCAGCAGTTCGGCAACCTATGCCTCGGCTCGCACCTGTGATTAGAGCCGTTGGCAAAAACCGTTAGCAAACCGCGACACTTTAAGCGGCTTTGTCGACATCCTGTGACGTTTTTTCGAGGAACCGCCCCATCGCTCTGAATTTGGAGTAACGGGCCTCACGCAGTTGCTGTTCCGAAAGGCTCAGCAGTTGGTCGAGGTGACGCTCGATCGCCGCCCGCAGGTTTTCTCCAGCCTCCAATGGTGCCCAGTTGTTGCCACCGGAGGGCTCCTCGAGCACCTCATCCACCACCCCAAGTTCCAGCAGGTCACGACCCGTGATCCGCAAGGCTGCCGCCGCATCAGGCGCCTTGGCCGCATCACGCCAGAGAATGGATGCACAGGCCTCAGGGCTGGCCACCGTATAGACGCTGTGCTCGAACATCAGCAAGCGATCCGCCACCCCGATGCCCAAGGCACCCCCGGAGCCGCCTTCACCAATCACGGTGGCGATCACCGGAACTCGCAAGCGGAACATCTCCCGCAGGTTGACGGCGATCGCTTCACCCTGACCAAGCTCTTCAGCCTCAAGGCCGGCGTAGGCCCCGGGGGTATCGATGAACGTGAGAATCGGCAGGCGGAAACGATCGGCATGGTCCATCAACCGCATGGCTTTGCGGTAGCCACCCGGAGCAGCCATCCCGAAATTACGGGCGACATTTTCCTTGGTGTCGCGGCCTTTCTGATGACCGATCAACATCACGGGTCGATCGCCAACTCGGCCGACACCGCCAATTAAGGCCTGATCGTCATTACCGCGACGATCGCCATGCAGTTCGACCCAGTCGTCGCAGAACATCTGGATGAAATCCAGCGTGCTCGGACGCTGCGGGTGACGAGCAACTTGAATTTTCTGAGCTGGAGTTAGGCCCTGAAAGATCTCCTGACGACGACGGGCCGCGAGACTCTCCAGTTGCTGAAGCTGCTGCGAAACGTCGACTTCCGAATCTCTGGCCAGCTGGCGGATTTGCTCAATCTGCTGCTCAAGCTCGACGAGCGGTTTTTCGAACTCAAGCAGGGGGCGACGGGGCATGGCTCTGGCTCTCCGAGGGTCAGGCAGCGGTGGCCTGCAGGTTGGGATGGAGGTTCAAGGTGCTGAACCCATGGCGGACCGATGCCGCACCAATGAAATCCATCTTCTCGAGGGTGATGTTGTTGCGTCCCCAGCTGAAGTTGGTATGGCAGCGCTCAAACTCGAGCAGCATGGCTTCGGCAAAGCAGGCAAACATCTGGCGCTGCGGCCGCTCCATCTCGGCGATGGCCATCATCGACCAGCCGATGTCGCGGCAGAACTCAACGATTCCACCCTTGAGAACGTGGATGCCACCACCGGCGACCTTGGTATTGAGATTTTTGGGATAGCCCCCATCAATCATCAAACAGGGCTTCTTGAGGCTGTCTTGATCGATCTCAAGGGTGCGGGGCATGCTCGCCACCCAGACGACCACATCGGCCTCAGGCAGGGCTTCATCGAGCGACAGAATTCGTCCACCTCCCAGTTCCTGCTGAAGATCGAGCAGCGGTTGCTGCTGACGCGCCACTAGCAGCAGCTCACCAACTCCGGTGCGTGCCTGCAGCCAACGACAGACGGCTGAGCCGATATCACCAGTGGCACCTACTACGGCCACCTTGGCTTTGCTGAGGTCAATGCCAAGGGTTGGAGCGTTGTTCTCCACCTGACGGCAGATCACCCAGGCCGTGTGGGTGTTTCCGGTGGTGAACCGCTGCCAATCCAGGGTGGTGCTCCGCACTGTCTGGTGCTGCAGGAGGTTGAAATTCTCGAAAATGATCGAGGTGAAGCCGCCCAGGGCAGTGATGTTGATGCCCTTCTTCTGGGCAAGTTCCATCGCGTTAAGAACCTTGCGCCGGGCCGTTTTGAAGCGGCTCAGCATCTCGGGCACGAAGCAGGAGTCGATGTAGGCACCCTCGATGGTCGTTCCTACAGGACTAGTGACTTTCACGTGCTCAACGAGCTGCGGAGGTGCACTGCACCACACATCTAAATCACCATCGGCGATGTGATCGAACCCGAGTTCCATCGCCTTGCGGCGGGCAGCCTCAAAACTCGTTGAATGTCCGATCAGACCAAACATGTCTTACCGCTGACGTCTCAAAGAACACCTCGAACGACCATGCTCCCATGGCAACCGGTATCGACGGCAACGTGCCTGTCGATAAACCGGCGAATGATCAAGCCCTGAAACGGCTCAAACAGCAAGCGCTGCTGCTGCCATGCGGGCGATGTCGCGGGAGGTGAAGCCGATTTCACCCAAAGCTTCCTGATAAGCGATCAAGAAGTCTTCGATCAGGTCTTCCTTCTCCATGTGAAGGACAGCAGCATCAGCAGCCACGTCTTCGAGCATCGAGCGGATGAGTGGAAGATTGGCTTTGTTGGCCTCAAAAAGCTCATCTTTGCTGGCCTCGAAGTTGGCCTTCAGCCATTCCTGGCCGTAATTGAGGTGGGTGTACTCATCCTTCACCACACCCTCAGTGATTTTGCGGGCGAAGGGATCGGCCACAGGGATATAGATGTGATACGCGGAAATGGCGAATGCTTCGATCAACAAGGCCTGAATCAGCAGGCAAGTGACCACCTTGCCCTCTTTGAGAGCAGCCTGAAAATTGCCGTGAAGGGGTTCGAAGAACTTCTTGGCGAAAGGCAGATCGGCTTCAACGCCAAGGTTGCGACCGCAGGATGTGAAGCCCTTCATGTGCTTCATCTCCATCCGTGCCAGACGCTTGAGCTCCTCGGCCTGCTCGGGGATCAGTGTTCCAAGGGAGATGTAGTTGTCGTGGGCTTCCTGCTCGCCCTCGATCACGATGGCGTTGATCCGGCTGTAAGCGTCCTTGTAGGCAGCAGTCGTGAAATCCGGCAGTGCGTCCTGGCCCTCCAGCACGGGTGCTTCAGGTGCATTGAGGGTAGTCATAGGACGCTGTCCACCACGTTCAGTGGGACCGACAATAACCAGTGCCCCAAGAGTTGGGGACACATGCGTCCAAGGTTCAGGACGTGGGCGTGATCTTGGACGGTTTGGAGAGAAGGCTTTGGGTGGGTGGCCAGTCGCTGGTCAAAAGGGCCTGAAAACGCTTCTGCCAGTGGTTGATCAAGCGATCTTCCAGACAACGTCCCAGATCTGCTGAGGCCTGGCGGGCATCCCCGATCACCCCCGTCGCGCTGAGATCGTCGGTGAGCCAAGCGCAGGGTGCCGCCCCTTCGAGGCTCCAACCCTCCGGCGGCTCCGGGGCGGAACCCGGCGCTGGACGTCCATCCACCGGGCGGGCCGATCCCACCAGATCTGGAGCCATCTGGAGCATCAAGCTGGTTTCGGCTTGGCCGGCATGAAGACCATGGAGCAGCTCCTGCTCAGGCAACAGATCCGCCAGCCCCTCCACGCCACTCCAGAGGAAGCAGGGCAGAACGGCCAACGATGGGCAGCGAGCCCGCAGCTGTCGGGCTGCCACCTGCAGCAAACCGATCTGGCCGCCATGGGCGTTGAACAGAACAAGGCGCTGCACCCCCATCGCCGCCAGCTGCGTGCCCACCTGGTCGACCAGATCCAGAAGTAGAGGGGCCGAAAGGCTGAGGGTGCCGGGGAAGTTCTGGTGCTCAGGCGAAAAGCCGATGGCCTGACAGGGCAGTCGCCAAATCGGCAGAGCCGGCTCAAGCCCCCACAACACGGAATCAAGGATTCCGTCAGCAAAAACAGCGTCCGTCGAAAGCGGCAATTGGGGGCCGTGTTGCTCACAGGCTCCAAACGGCCAGATCACCGTGGCACCAGGTTGGCGGGCGGCATGACTGGCCTCGGGCCACGTCAGCTGATCAAATCGCTTGCGGAGCTGGTCCATGGAGTTGCACAGGCACGGGGGTGCTGATCCCAGCCCAGCCTGTCAAAATGAGCGATCGAAAAGCCCAATGGTCCATGCCCGCAGCCGGCAGCCCGCAGCCCAACCGCCCCAAGGCACCCAAGCCGGCAGCGACGAAACCGCTGCAGGTGATGCAGATCAACCGCCGCGAGGAGCAGGAAAAGCTGGCTCGGGAAGCGGCTGAAGCTCGGGCAGCAGCAGAGGCTGCGGCGGAAAAGGCACGCATCCTTGAGGAACGGGCGGGTCTCGCCACCCCTCCGCGACCGGTCCAGCAGGAACCCGCCTCGTCACCAGCAACGGATGACGACGCTCTGTTCGACATGGGCGGCATGGAAGGCATGACCATGGCTGACCTGATGGGTGCGCCGGATCAGCAACCCAGGAAAGAGCAGCGCAATCAGCCGCGCAGCGTGGACGACTTCGATTTCGATGAAGAAGCCTTCCTCGCCGCCCTCGACGAGAACGCTCCGGTTGGCACCACCGGTGAGGTGATCAAGGGCACGGTGATCGGCATCGAAAGCGATGGCGTGTACGTGGATATCGGCGGCAAAGCCCCCGGCTACATGCCCAAGAGCGAAGCGGGCCTGGGCGTTGTGACCAACTTCCGGGAGCGCTTCCCCAAGGGCCTGGAGGTTGAAGTTCTGGTGACCCGTGAGCAGAACGCTGATGGGATGGTCACGATCAGCTGTCGCGCCCTTGAGCTGCGCAAGAGCTGGGACCGAGTGAAGGAGCTGGAGAAACAGGGGAAAGTGGTTCAAGTCATCGTCAATGGCTTCAACCGCGGCGGGGTCACCTGCGATCTCGAAGGGCTACGCGGCTTCATTCCCCGCTCTCAACTTCAAAACGGTGAAAACCATCAGGAGCTGGTGGGCAAGACCCTGGGCGTGGCCTTCATCGAGGTGAATTCGGAGACGCGCAAGCTGGTGCTGTCCGAAAAGCGGGCTGCTGTTGCGGAACGCTTCCAGGATCTGGAGGTGGGCCAATTGGTGGAGGGCCAGGTTGCTGCGGTGAAGCCCTACGGCCTGTTCGTCGACCTCGGTGGCATCAGCGGACTACTGCACCAATCAGCCATCACCAATGGCAGCCTGCGCTCGATCCGTGAGGTGTTCGACCAGGGCGACCGAGTGTCGGCCCTGATCACGGAACTGGACCCGGGCCGCGGACGGATCGGCCTCAACACTGCCCTGCTGGAGGGGCCTCCTGGCGAGCTGCTGATCGAAAAAGACAAGGTGATGGCTGAAGCCGCCGATCGCGCCAGCCGCGCCCAGAACACCCTGAAACAGCAGGAGCAATCCGCCGGATGAGCACTGCTGCCCTGACAGCCGCTGAAGACTGGGAACTCGACTTCTACTCCCGACCCATCCTTGAGGCCGATGGCCGCAAGCGCTGGGAGCTGCTGATCACCTCCACTCCCGCCGCAAGTGGCGATGCAGAGCCATTTCGCTTCGCCAAGGTGTGCCCCTCTGGTGATGTGAACTCGCTCTGGTTGAGCCAAGCCCTGGCTGAAGCCAAGGAAGCATCCGCCAGCGGGGGCTGGGGTTCTCCAGTGCGCTTGCGCTGCTGGCGCAGTTCGATGCGCACCATGGTGCAGCGCGCCGCAGCCGAACAAGACCTCGAGGTGATTCCCAGTCGCCGCACCTTCGCCCTGCTCGACTGGCTTCAACAGCGCGAGAGGGAGGTGTATCCCGAGGAGGAGGGCTTCATGGCGGGCCCATTGGCACCGCCGCCGGCTCCCGTTCCAACCCCACCGGTGCCCCTGCCGGAGGAAGTTCAAGGAGATGCCTGGAGCTGGGCCGCCCTGCCGGCGAGCCTGCTGCTGGAGGCATCGGAATGGCCGATGAGTTTCAGCGGTCTGCTGCCGGTGCCCGATGGCATCGACCCCGAGGCCTCTGTTCCTGGTCTGCGCCTGTTCAGCCAAAGCCGCTCCCTTGCCATGGCGGGCTGGTTGGGGGGTCTGGAACCCGTGCGGATGATCGTTGAAGACCGCCAGCTGGTGCTGGAGGCTGGTCAGGACGACCGCTGGCTGGTGAGCGACCTGGAGCCAGGCATCGCCGCTGAAATCGCCGAAGCCCTGGCCACTTCGCAGCAGCAGGTGCGCGGCCTCCAATTCATCGCCATCCAGTCCAGCCCCGAAGAACAGACCTTCGGTGGTTTCTGGATGCTGCGGGACATCCCCATGGCCTGATTGCAGGGCTGATGAAAGACGGGCCATTTGATCGACCAGACAGCCGCTTCAACACGTTGAAGGGCTGGACCTGGATCGGTTGTTACGGGGGCTATTACCTCCAGAGCGATCTTCTGCACGATCAGGGGTTCGAGCACGGCTTTTTCACCCGGCTCTGGCACGGCCGTGGACCTGATGAACTGGCGGGATACGTCAGCGCCGGCATCAGCATCCACCGGCCCCAGCAGATTCATAGTGGGATCGTCCTCAACGCCAGCGACGCCCTTCAGGATCCCTGGCCTGAGGCCGATGGCCTGGTGAGTGATCGCGGAGGCCAGAGCCTCTGGGTGTGCGGCGCCGACTGCACCCCGGTTCTGATCGCCGATCCCCGCACCGGGCATGCCGCGGCCTGTCATGCCGGTTGGCGTGGGGTGGCGGCTGGAATCCTGATCACGGCCCTGAATCAATTGGTAGAGCGGGGTGCGCAGCGGGAGGATCTGGTCGTTGCCCTGGGTCCGGCTGTCAGCGGCCCCTGCTACCAGGTGGGCGACGAGGTGGTGGAGGCCGTCAGCGCCGCGATCCCCGACGAGGCCTCGTTATCCGAGGCCGGGGCCCTGTTGCCGGATGAGCAGCCGGGGCGGCATCGCCTGGACATTCGAACGGCCGCCAGAGTGCAGCTCAAGGGCGCGGGAATCCTCAGCGAACGGATCGCCCACTGCCCGCTGTGCACCGTCAGTGAACCCGAGCTGTTCCATTCCTGGCGACGGGATCAGGTGAAAGCCGTGCAGTGGAGCGGGATCGTGGCGCAAGCGCCAACCTGATCCCGCCGGTTTCGATTCACTGGCAAAACCTGACTTGCCTCCGAATGCAAGCCAGTGTGAATTGCCTCTCAACTTGCACGATGTTCAAAGCGATCCTCGGCCTCGGCTTGGCCAGTGCAGCCGCCATGGGTGCCTTGATCTCTGGAGCTGCCACCGCGGAAGCCAAGCCAGCGGTGATGTCAGAAACCATCCGTGTGAGCGAGGTGAAAGCTGCCCAGAACGCTTGGTGTGATGCACTCATCAACATCAGCAAAACCCATGCTGAGGGAGGTTTGGCCAAATCCAAACCCCTGGCCGGCGACGTGATCGATGCTGCCTACGGCTACCAGTTCGGCCCTGTGGCCTTCAAGCCCACCTGGGCCAAAGGTGACGTGACCTTCCGCGACACTCGCGCTGGTGCTGTGTCCTATTTCGTAGGAGACGATCCCAGCTTTGCTGACCCCGGCTTTGCCATTGGGACGCCCGGCGCGAAGCGCAGCCCCTGGGTGAAATGTGAGCCCGAGATTTTCGTCATCCAAAGCTTCGGCAACACCGCCAATGCGATGGGCTGGGTGCACATTGAGGCAGCTGATGGCACCACCAGCAAGGTCGACAAGACCTTTGGCTACGTGCGAGATGACGCAGGTGCCCTGCGAATCGTCGTGCATCACTCCTCGACCCCCTTCGCTGGCTATTGATCACCGAAAGGAGGGGTCAAGAGGACGGGGAACTCGTGTTCAGGATTTGGATGGCCAATGCCTCAGCGGCACGAATGCCATCAATTCCAGCCGACAGGATGCCGCCGGCGTAGCCCGCCCCTTCACCGGCCGGCACCAGCCCCTTCACATTGAGCGATTCCAACGCCTCATCCCTGGGAATCCGCACGGGCGATGACGTGCGGGTTTCCACTCCTGTGAGCACTGCATCGGGGTGGTCGTAACCCTTCAGCTTGCGGGCAAATACCGGCAACGCCTCCCGCAAGGCCTCAACGATGGGAGGTGGAAGCAACGCATCCAGATCGGCGGGGTGCACGCCCGGCTGGTACGACGCTGCGATGGCACCAAGACGGGTGGAGGGACGGGCAGCCAGGAAGTCCTCCAACCGCTGCGCCGGTGCGGCATAACTGTTTCCACCCAGCCTGAAGGCGCGCGCCTCCAGCTCCCGTTGAAGGGCAATCCCCGCCAACGGATCCCCGAGGAAGCGTTCAAACGGCGCCAGGTCATCGGCGTCAAGAGCCACAACCAAACCGCTGTTGGCGTTGCGCTCGTTGCGGGAGTGCTGGCTCATGCCATTGGTCACCACCCGGCCTTCCTCCGAGGTTGCGCCAACCACAAATCCCCCGGGACACATGCAGAAGCTGTAAACGCAGCGGCCGTTTTCGGCGTGGTGGACCAGCTTGTACTCGGCTGCACCGAGACGCGGATGGCCCGCCGCCTCTCCCCAGCGGGCTGCGTCAATCAGATGCTGCGGATGCTCAATCCGCACACCCACGGAAAACGGTTTGCGCTGCAGCTGCACACCGATGTGCTCCAGCATTTCAAAGCAGTCGCGCGCAGAATGACCGGGGGCCAGCACCAGATGGCGGCAGGGAATCTCCGTTCCATCGGCCAGCACCACTCCATCGAGTTGATGCGGCTTCCCAGCGCTGCTGTCGCTGAGCTGAAGGCGTGTCACGCGACTGTTGAAACGCACCTCACCCCCGAGGGCTTCAATCCGTGCTCGCAGGCCTCGCACCACGGTGGCGAGTTTGAAAGTGCCGATGTGGGGACGGTGCAGCGTGAGGATCTCCTCGCTGGCACCACAGGCCACCAGCTCCTCAAGAACCTTGCGGCCGTAGTGCTCGGGATCACTCACCTGGCTGTAGAGCTTGCCGTCGGAGAAGGTGCCGGCTCCGCCCTCACCGAATTGGGCATTGGATTCCGGGTTAAAGGGGCTGGTGCCCCGCCAGAAGCCGAAGGTGTCTGCGGTGCGTTGCTTCACAGCCTGACCCCGCTCCAGCAACAGCGGGCGAAAGCCCATCTGCGCCAACAGCAGAGCAGCGAAATAACCGCAGGGGCCCGCCCCCACCACCACCGGCCGATCGCCCGCATCCAAGGGGAAGCCATCCGGGGCATGACCCACAGACCGGTAGCGGGTGTCTGGGGCGAGACGCACCCGGCCTTTGTTACCGATCCGCCGCAACAGGGCGGCTTCCCCCTTCACCTGAACGTCCACGCTGTAGATCAGCTGAATCCGGTCGCGGCGCCGGGCATCAACACTGCGCTTCACCAGGGTCTGACCCAGAAGACGATCCGCAGGGATCCGCAAACGCTGGAGCACCGCTTCCTGCAGCGCTTCCTCCCCATGGTCGAGGGGCAGCTTCAGTTCACTCAGGCGCAGCATCTCTAGGTCATCTCCCCAGACCTCATTCGATCAGACCGGCCAGGGCCTGGCCCGATGGTGCCTGGCCGGCGCGAAAGCGGGAATCGCTGGCCACGGCCTTGAGACGCAGACGCTCGCCGCGGCGACGCTGATCAAAGGCCTGGCAAATCGGAACGGCTTCCTTCTGATCGGGGTCCACCCACCCCATCGCATCGATGCCCCCGTCAGCGGACCTTGGCCAAGGGGCTGCATCGGCCAGGGCCAACAGCCGCGCCGTATCAAAACCCGCACCCGCGAGCAACGATGGAGCCTTGCCGGTGAACTGCTTGAAATCCTGTTGAAACTCAGCCCAGCCCGCACCACGGGCTGGGTGCTGCAGCCCAAGCTGTTGCCAGGGCACCGCGGGCGCATCCTGCAGATCCTCCGCCTCGCTGAGCCAAATCCAGTTCGGCGCCTGCGGTGCACCACCACCGAAACGCCCCTGCTGCTGCTCAGCCCGCAGCTCTTGCGAGAGAGGGCCGTTTGGAGCATCAGCCACCACAACGGTGGGCACCCAAGACCAGGCCATGTCGTCCTTGAACCGTTGCAGACGCGCGTCGTTGCTGGGATCCACCCGCTGAACCGACTGCGCTTCGTAGCTCTCAACAATGCCGCCAGCGGCATTGAACAGCTCCACAAAGGCATTGGAGCTGGTGGACTCAAGGGCAGAAGGGTCCTCAACCACCATCGCCCGTCCCCAGCCGGCCTCCATGGCCGCCGCCACCATCGCCTTCAGATCCTCCTGACGGGAGGGGACAAGCGGCCAGAGCCGTTCACGGCCTTCCAGCCCGCGCAGGGTGTCCAGCGACTGCCCCCGCTGATAGGGGAGAAGCACGGTGAGATCCCGCTCATCTGCCACGGCGGCGTAAGCCCGGAGATCCGCAGACGGGGGAGCCACCAGCAACTTGAGCTCCATCGAGGGCATCAACTGAGGAGCGGGAGCGTCGCCGGAGTTGCTCCCATACCAGGCAACCTGCGGGAAGGGCTCACCACAAGCCTCCACTGATGCCTGGCCCAGACGAAAGCCCTGGAGGAAGTTGTGTCGCAATTCAGCATCGCGGTGCCCCATTGGCAGCAGCACCGCCAGCCTCGGGCGACTGACGCCACTGGCGACGATCGACTGGCAGCCGATCAGCGTGGCTGCAACAACACTCCACGACAGCCAAGGCCAACGTCGCCACTCAGGCTTCGACATGGGATCGGAGGGAAGCAACCCGATCCCCGCAAATTAGGGAGAGGGGTCGGACTCGTCTGGTTTTGTCACAGAGGTCTCAGTCCCACCCTCTGAGCCGCCACCCAACTGGGACAACCAACCCGCCAACAGCAAGCCAACACCGATGCCGATCGCGAGGGTCCGGTTTTCAGCTGCAGCGCCCTGGCCCCAGGCCGCTGTGGCAAGAAAGGCACCCCCCAGAAGCAAGCAGGGCACCAACACAATGCCCCGGGCAATGCGGTTATCAGCCATCGACCCCACAGCTGTTGCTGGCCAGACCAGCGGCAATCAAGCCAGTGCTGAGGTCACCCTCAGCACCAATCGGGGTCACCCGAGCCATCAGCTGGCCCTCGCTGGAGCCGACCGGCCGCAGATTGACCTTGCGACGACGCGGCAGCTCCTGACGCAGCCATGCGGTGGCCTCGGCTTCCTGGCTCGGATCAACGGAAGCACAGGCCAGGGCAACGGTGTAGGTGCGGTTGCGATCTCCAACTTGCAACAGTGAGCTGCTGCGCACCTGAAGCACCTCAGCGGCCTGTACCGGCACGGCCCAAAGCAGCAGCAGAAGGCCGATTAAGACGAGACGAATCAAGAGGTCGGAGCGTTGAGAACCGGCATGGGAGCCGGTAGGCCCACCATTTCAGCATTGCTTTTGCCCGGGGGAACCATCGGATAGCAGTTCTCACCACGACGCACGTGGATGTCGATCAACATCGGACCGGGGGCCTTGAGCGCCGCCTCGAGATCACGCTTCAACGACTCCCGCTCGCGGATGTGCACGCCGTCGACTCCGAAGGAGCGGGCGAGAGCCACGAAGTCCGGCATGCCATTGAGCATGTCGGAAGCGGAATAGCGCTCCTCGTAGAAGCTCTCCTGCCACTGGCGCACCATGCCTTGCCAGTGGTTGTTCACGATCACCACCTTCACTGGGAGGCCATAGGCCGCCAGGGTTCCCAGCTCCTGAATGTTCATCAGGATGCTGGCGTCACCTGCGATGCACACCACCTGACGATCGGGGCAAGCCACCTGGGCGCCCATTGCGGCCGGCATGCCGAAGCCCATGGTGCCGAGACCGGCACTGCTGATCCAGCCCCGGGGCCCATTGCGCAGGTACTGGGCCGCCCACATCTGGTGCTGGCCCACGTCCGTGGTGACGATGGCATTGGGGGCCAACTCGCGCACGGCAAGTAGCACCTCCTGGGGGAAGAGGGGGCCTTCGGTGGGAGGCACCGTGAGGGGATAGGTCTGTTTCCACTCAGCGATGCGTGCCAACCAAGCGGACGTGCGGGGTTGCACCTGCTGCTGCATGCTCAGCTCCACCAACCGCGCCACGCTCAGGCCCAGATCACCGAGCACCGCCACATCGGGGCGCCGGGTCTTGCCGATTTCGGCCGGGTCAATCTCAAAGTGGATCACCTGCGCCCGAGGAGCAAAGGTGTCGAGCTTTCCGGTCACCCGATCGTCAAAACGGGCGCCAACAGCAATCAACAGATCGCATTCGGTGACAGCGAAGTTGGCATAGGCCGTGCCATGCATGCCGAGCATGCCCACCGAAAGGGGATCGTTTTCATCGAAGGCACCCTTCCCCATCAAGGTGGTGGTGACGGGGATCTGATACCGCTCCGCAATCACCCGCAGGCTGTCGTGAGCACCAGCTGAGATCGCACCACCGCCCAGATAGAGCAGGGGACGCTCTGCTTCGGCGATGAGCTCAAGCGCCGAAAGGATCGGTTCATCCCGGGGGGGCTGAGGCTTGCGGAAGCCTTTGGGAACAATCGATCCGGGCTCAACAGGCACATAATCGAACATCTCCTGGCCAACATCCTTCGGGATATCAATCAACACGGGGCCCGGACGACCACTGGCTGCAATCAGAAAGGCCTGGGCAACGATGGAGGCGAGATCGGCCGGATCACGCACCACCCAGGAATGTTTCACGATCGGCAGGGTGATGCCGAAGATGTCGGTCTCCTGGAAAGCATCAGTGCCAATCGCCGGACGCGGCACCTGACCGGTGATCACCACCATGGGCACCGAGTCCATCTGGGCTGTGGCGATACCGGTCACCAAGTTGGTGGCACCAGGCCCCGACGTGCCGAAGCAAACGCCCACCTTGCCGGTGGCGCGCGCATAGGCATCGGCCGCGTGGGTGCCGGCCTGCTCATGCCGCACCAGGATGTGCTTCACCCAGCCCTCGCTCTCGGCGATGTGGAGTGCGTCGTAAATCGGGAGAATCGCGCCGCCGGGGTAGCCGAAAATTGTGTCGACGTCATGGCGCCGCAACGCATCCATCAGGGCAGTCGCCCCAGACATTTTCTGACCACCGTGACCGGCCTGCTGCCCAGTGACGGCCGAAGACGCTGAGGTGAGAGTCACAGAGGCGACGGGTCAATGACCCTCAAGGTTAAGGGCCCGTAGCTCACCTGGCTGGGTCAGAGCAGACCGAGTGCATGCAGCGGCCCTTGACCACTGATCAGCTCGAGCAAAAAGGCTGAAAAACCAACCATGGCCAGACGGCCGTTCCAGACCTCAGAGCTGTTGTTCCAACCCCATTCCCATTTTTCCTGGGGATAGAGCTTCACTTTGTTGGGCAGCTCTGCCGCCGCATCGAGACTCACCTCAGGGCCCTGCAGGCTTGTGGCCACGAGATCCGCCAAGCCTTCGATGAAGGGGGCGTAGGTGTCGAGAGCGCGCACGCGGCGGAAATTGACCACACCGGCTTCGGTGGCCAACTCCCGGTATTCGATGTCGATCTCCTCGAGCGTCTCAATGTGTTCGCTGACGAAGCTGATCGGCACCACCACCAGATCGTTGGTCTTGGCTTGACCCAATTCCTCAAGGGCCTCCTCGGTGTAGGGCTTGAGCCACTCCACGGGGCCCACACGGCTTTGGTACGCCAGGGTGAAGGGATTGTCGTGACCCACCTGAACGGCCAGCTCCTTCATGATCAAGCCCGTGCAGGTTTCGATCTCCTTCTGATAGGGGTCGCCAGCCTCTTCGACGTAGCTCTTCGGCACACCGTGGGCACTGAAGAAGACATGGGCCTTGGTGGGATCGTCGCTGTTGCGCACCTCTGTCGCGATCAGCTCGGCCATGGCCTTCACATAGCCCGGATGGTCAAACCAGCTGCGGATGCAGCGAATCGGCAGCTTCTCAAATGCGGGATCCGCCTGACGAAGGCGCTGCAGCTCGCGGAAACTGGATCCACTGGTGCTGATCGAAAAATGGGGGTAGAGGGGGAGCACCACCACCTCATCCATGCCATCAGCCTTGATGTCCGCCACGGCGGATTCCGTGAACGGATGCCAGTAGCGCATGGCCACGTAGCTGGTGGCATCAATGCCGCGCTGACGCAGCAAGCTCTGGAGTTCACGGGCCTGCTGCTCAGTGATGCGCCGTAGCGGCGATCCGCCACCGATGGAGCGATAGGCCTCCTGCGACTTGCCACTGCGCAGGGTGCTGATCAACCAAGCCAGCGGTTTCTGCAGCGCAGGACTGGGAAGCCGAATGATCTCGGGATCGGCGAACAGGTTATAGAGAAACGGGCCAACGTCCTGGATACGCTCCGGGCCACCCAGGTTCAGCAGGACGACACCGACGCGAGACATACCGATCAGAACGGTTTTCGGGGGTTGAGCGTAGCCGCCACGGACGCGATCCTTGGTTCCAACGACACATTTATGGAGCTCAAAAGTGCGCTGGAGACCGCCAATGCGCAGCTGGCGGCACAGGGGTCACGCCTGCGCATCGAACAGCGGGGTCGGCGCCTGAACCTGCGCGGGTCTCTGCCTTTGCGTGGGGATCCGAGCCGGAACGGCTTGCAACGGATCAGCCTGGGGCTGATGGCCGATGCAGCCGGACTGAATCAGGCCCTCAGCACCGCTGCCCTTGTGCAGCTGCAACTGGAGCAGCGCAGTTTTGATTGGGCGCTCTGGTCGGCCTCCACGTCTGCAGCCACGGCCAGAGGACGTTCGATCGGGATCCAGGCCGCCATCGAGGGCTTCGAAGCAGCCTTTTTTGCCGACCCGCGTCGACGCCGTTCCCCGGCGAGCAGTCGCACCACCTGGACCAGTGCCTACTTGCCCTACCTCAGGCGACTGGCACGTCAGTGCGGTGATCAGCCGCTGGAGCCAGCGCTGCTGATGCAGACGCTGACCAGTTACGACGACGGCAGCCGCAGCCGGCAGCAGTGCGCCACGGCCCTGGCCGCCCTGGCCCGTCACCTGGAGCTGCCCTTACCGGAAGACTGGCGCCAGGAAGCCAGCGGCTACGGCCTGCACCGTGCCCGGTTCCGCCAGCTGCCCACTGATCCACAGATTCTGGAGGCCGCAGGCCGCATCCCCAATCCACAGTGGCGCCTGGCCTTTGCCCTGATGGCCACCTACGGCCTGCGCAACCATGAGGTGTTCTTCTGCGATTGCTCCTCGCTAGCGCCCGGAGGAGATCGGGTGTTGCGGGTGCTGCCCACCACCAAAACCGGTGAGCACCAGAGCTGGCCCTTCCATCCCGACTGGGTCGAGCACTTCGAGTTGCGAGAGCTGGCGGAGAACCCAGCCGCTCTGCCGGCGATCCAGACCGATCTGCGTCGCACCACCCTGCAGCAGGTGGGACGGCGGGTGAGTGAACAGTTCCGCCGCTACGACCTGCCGATCACCCCCTACGACCTGCGCCACGCTTGGGCGGTGCGGACCATCCACGTCGGCCTACCGGACACCGTCGCCGCCAGGATGATGGGCCACTCGGTGACGATCCACACCCGCACCTATCACCACTGGATCACCCGGCGTGACCAGCAGCAGGCGGTGGATGCAGCCCTGGCCCGGCAACCGGCCTGACGTCACCCTGTCTGCCCTTCTTTGCACATCAACGATGACCTCATTTCTGAGGCCGCTGGCCTACCGCTACCGCTGGATTTACGACACGGTCACGGCGGTGTCATCGCTGAGTGTGGGTGGGGTGGAGCGCCTGCGGGGCCTGGGGCTCGAAGCGGTGCAGCCCCATCTCAAGCCCGGCGCGGCGGTGCTGGATCTCTGCTGCGGCAGTGGCGAAGCAGCAGCCCCTTGGCTGGCGGCGGGCTTTGCCGTGACGGGGATCGATGTCTCCCCCCGCGCCCTGGATTTGGCCGCTCAACGCCACCCCAGCCTGGAGCGGGTGGAGGGACTGGCCGAAGATCCGCCTCTGGCCGATGCCAGCTTCAGTGCCATCCAGCTGAGCGTGGCCCTGCACGAATTCCCCCGCAGCGATCGGAAACGGGTGCTCCGTAGTGCCCTGCGGCTGCTGGAACCGGGCGGCTGGTTGGTGCTTGTGGATCTGCATCCAGCCGGAGCTTGGCTGAAGCTTCCCCAACAACTGTTTTGCGCCCTGTTTGAAACCGACACCGCCACCGCCATGCTGGAGGACGACCTGCCCACCGAGCTGGAGCAACTCGGGTTCAGCAGCGTGAGCCAGGAGCTGCTGGCGGGCCGGGCCCTGCAACGCATCACCGCAACGCGGCCTCGATAAAACCAACAACGCCTCTTCCTCCATGAGCACGAACGACCTCGATCAATCCGCCGCAGAGCTGGGCATGGGGGGCAAGCTCGCCCCCGAAACCGACGACGCCGGTTACCGCAAACGGATGGAGCGGCGCCAGCAGGTGCAGAAGCAGCGGGTGGAGGAACGCAGCAAAGAGAAGGGACTGGTGCTGGTGTTCACCGGCCAGGGCAAAGGCAAAACCACCGCCGGGCTTGGGCTGGTGCTGCGCACCCTTGGCCATGGCGAGCGGGTGGCCATTGTTCAATTCATCAAGGGAGGCTGGGAACCCGGCGAAGCACGGGCACTGCAGGCCTTCGGTGAGCAGGTGAGCTGGCATGCCCTGGGGGAAGGCTTCACCTGGGAGACCCAGAACCGAGAGCGGGATCAACAACTGGTGGAGGAGGCCTGGCAGACAGCCCTGGGCTACCTGAGCGATGCCAGCGTGAAATTGGTGCTGCTCGACGAGCTGAATGTGGCCTTGAAACTGGGCTACATCGAGGCCGGTACGGTGATCGCCGGATTAAACGAGCGACCGGAGCTCACCCACGTTGCGGTAACCGGCCGGGGCGCACCAGCTGAGCTGGTGGAGCGGGCCGATCTCGTGACTGAGATGACCCTGGTGCACCACCCCTTCCGCGAACAGGGGGTGAAGGCCCAAGCGGGGATTGAGTTTTAAGGGTTGAACAACCCAGCCTTAGGCCGCTTCAGCCGCGTCGAGTTCGTCTTGCAGATGACGGGTGGCCGCGGTGAGCACCGACAGCCCACTCACCAGTAGAGCGCGGTGAACAACAGGCTCACGCCAACAGTCCGGATCCTGGCTGGCGCGTTCCAGGGCTGAGAGTGTGAGACGGGCCATCACACCGCTTTGGGTGGCATCGGTCTCTGGCATCTAACAGCCGCAATTTCCCCATCCAAGCGGCGATCAGGGGCTTATGCCAGTGCTTGCTACTGTCAAAAGGATCTGGACCGTAGATGACCTACACACGCGTCCTGCTGAAACTCAGCGGCGAAGCTCTGATGGGATCTCAGGGCTATGGCATCGACCCCGCCATTGTTCAGTCGATTGCTTCCGACGTGGCCAAGGTGGTGGCCAATGGCACCCAACTGGCGATCGTTGTTGGCGGAGGCAACATCTTCCGCGGCCTCAAGGGTTCTGCAGCGGGAATGGAACGGGCCACAGCTGACTACGTCGGCATGTTGGCCACGGTGATGAACGCCATCACCCTTCAGGATGGTCTCGAGAGGGCCGGCGTTCCCACCAGGGTGCAGACCGCCATCGCCATGCAGGAAGTGGCGGAGCCCTACATCCGCCGTAAGGCCATTCGGCACCTGGAAAAAAACCGGGTGGTCGTGTTCGGCGCCGGTTGCGGCAACCCCTTCTTCACCACCGACACCACAGCGGCCCTGCGGGCCGCTGAAATCAATGCCGATGTGGTGTTCAAAGCCACCAAGGTGGATGGGGTCTACGACAAGGACCCGGCCAAGCACGCCGATGCGGTGAAGCACTCTCAGCTCAGCTATCAGGATGTGCTGAGCGGCGAGTTGGGAGTGATGGACAGCACCGCCATCGCTCTCTGCAAAGACAACAACATCCCGATTGTTGTTTTCAACCTGTTTGAACCTGGCAACATCGGCAGAGCCGTAGCCGGGGAACCGATCGGGTCCCGCATCGGCGACCCCGCCTAACAAAGCCTCCCAGTACGCACGCCTCCTCCCTCAGCAACCATGTCGACCCAGGACCTCGAAGCCAGCATGCGCAAGTCGGTGGAGGCCACCCAGCGCAACTTCAACACCATCCGCACCGGCCGGGCCAATTCCTCACTGCTGGATCGCATCAGCGTGGAGTACTACGGCGCCGAAACCCCGCTGAAGTCGCTGGCCACGCTGTCGACTCCTGATTCCCAGACGATCCAGATCCAACCGTTCGACATCAGCGCCCTGGCTTCGATCGAAAAAGCGATCGCCATGAGCGAGCTGGGCTTCACCCCCAACAACGACGGCAAGATCATCCGCATCAACGTGCCGCCCCTCACCGAGGAACGCCGCAAGGAGTTCTGCAAGCTGGCCTCCAAGTACGCCGAGGAAGGCAAGGTGGCTCTGCGCAACCTGCGCCGCGACGCGATCGACAAGATCAAGAAGCAGGAAAAGGAGGGCGAGTTCTCAGAAGACCAGAGCCGCGATGAGCAAGACGACGTGCAGAAAACGCTCGACAAGTTCATTGCTGAACTCGAGAAGCATCTGGCCAACAAGGAAGCCGACATCCTCAAGGTGTGAGCAACGGAGTGGATCGGACCCGCGATGTTCTGATCGTCGGGTCCGGGGCCGCTGGTGGTGCGGCGGCCGTGCATCTCGCGTTAGCGGGCCATGACGCCCTAATGCTTGAGCGCGATTCGGAGCCGCGGATCAAACCCTGCGGCGGCGGAATGGCGGCCTCAGTGCAGCAGTGGTTCCCCTTTTCCCTGGAGCCAGCAGTGGAGCAGGTGATCCGGAAGGTGGACTTCAGTTGGTGCCTGGAGGATCCGGTGGTCGCCGAGCTGCCCGGCGATGCACCGTTCTGGATCGTGCGCCGCGAAAGGCTCGATCAACTGCTTTCAGACCAGGCCATTCAGGCGGGAGCTGAACGCCTTTCAGGCGTTGAGGTCAATGACATCCGTCGTCATGGCGACGTCTGGCACGTCACGGCAACCAATGGACGCCATTGGCAGGGGAAGGCCGTGGTGATCGCCGATGGTTCGGGGTCCCCTTGGCCCCAACGGCTCGGCCTAGGAGCCAAACAACCCCAGATGGCCACCACCATGTCGGTGCGGCTGGAGGGGCAAGGCAAACTCAACGACGGCAGCACTCGCTTTGAATTCGGCCTGGTGAAACAGGGCTTCGCCTGGGCCTTTCCTCTCGCAGGTGGTGTGAACATCGGTGTGGGCAGCTTCATCGGCAAACAGGACGCCGACCCGGAGCAGGTGCTGGCTCAGCTGTTGCCGGATCTGGGCTTCGCCGCCGATGCCGGGATCCGGCAACGGGGGCAACTGCGGGTGTGGAACGGCCATCACCGTCTTGATGGCAACGGCATTGTGGTGGTGGGCGATGCAGCATCGCTGTGCGACCCCTTTCTCGCGGAAGGGCTACGCCCTGCCCTGATGAGTGGCTGCGAGGCGGCTCGACATCTGAACCGATGGCTCAAGGGCGAGAGCCGGGATCTGCGGGGCTACAGCAGCAGCATGCGAGAGCGCTGGGGTGAGTCGATGGCCTGGGGTCGGCGCATTGCCCAGGTGTTCTATCGCTTTCCCGGTGTGGGATATCAGCTGGGGATCAAGCGGGCCACCGCACCACGGCGGATTGCTCAGATTCTCTCCGGGGAGATGGGCTATGGCGACATCGCCCAACGGGTGATCAAACGGCTTCTGCTGCAGCGCAACTAAAGACCGAGGCTGAGCTGCTGGCTGCCGTTGTCGGGTGGCTGAGGTTGGCGCCGGCGGCGGCGAGCCGTTGTTGGCTTCAATCCCGCCTTGCGGGAGCCATGCTTGCGCTGAATCGCATCGGCATGACGATCAAAACCGGCCGATCGGCGAATGTCCCAGATGCGATCTTTGGCGTCCTGCATCGATGCGGTGACATCAACAATCGGTACAGGCATGCCACCCCCCAGCATCCAGGGCTCATGAATGTGAATCGTGGGCACATCCTTGAGTTCAGGGCACCACTGACGGATGAACAGCCCCTGGGGGTCGTGGTCCATGCCCTGCTTGATCGGGTTGTAGATCCGAATCGTGTTGATCGAGGTGCTGCCCGACTGCATCTGGCACTGGCTCCAGTGAATGCCGGGCTCGTAGTCGACGAACTGGCGCGCTAAGTGCAGGCCACTATCCCTCCAGGGAAGCCAGAGGTTGTAGCTGGCAAAAGACATCAACAACGCCCGCATGCGGAAGTTGATCCAGCCATGGGCCCGCAAGGCGCGCATGCAGGCGTCCACAAAGGGCACACCCGTACGACCTTCGCTCCAGGCCGTCAAACGCTCGGCGTCCGCTGCGCGAATGCCCCGCATGAACGGATGGAAATCGCTGAATTCAATCGCCGGCTGATCCTCCAGCTTCTGAATGAAATGGCAGTGCCAGTGCAGCCGTGATTCAAAGCTGCTGACGCCGCGGCCGCTGTGGGTGCGGCTGGTCTGCAGCACTTCCCGCATTGAGAGACAACCCCACGTGAGATAGGTCGACAGGCGCGAACAACCTGTGAATGCCGAGTTGGGGCTCGACATCGACCGTTGATACCGCTGGGCACGGTGCTGCAGAAAGTCGTTCAACTCCTCCAGGCCGGAAGAACGCCCGCCGATCTGACGCTGCGGACACGCATCCGAAAGCAGCTCTGAACAGGGGCGCTCCGGGATCACTCCATGATCAATGCCATCCAGCGCTTGCAATGCGGCCGGCACGGGTGTGATGGGCTCCGTCATCTGAACCTCCCAGCGTTTGGCCCAGCCATTGCGGCTGCGCATCCGGCGCGTCACCCCGAACTGCGGGAGTTCCATCCAGGCGATGCCATGCCGACGGGCCCAGGCGCCAACGCGTTTGTCGCGCTGGTACGTCCAGCCATTGCCGGTTTCCTCATGGCTCCACAGCCCATCGATACCGAACTGACGCCGGGCCCGCTCCAGCACCTGCACCACATCCCCAGCGCGAACCACCAGGGGTTGGCCCCGATCCGCTAGGGCCTGGCGCAACTCCAGCAGCGACTCCCGGCAAAACATCCACTGCCGCTCGGACGCATCGGGCTGCCGCCACAACTCCGGCTCGACCACATACAGCGGCAGCACCAGACCCCGCTCCACAGCAGCCGCCAAGGGCCGGTGATCAACGATGCGCAGATCACGCTTGAACCAGACGATCTGCAGCGCTGCCATTCACTGCAATAAAGGGAACCCGGTTCTAGTGGATCCTGAGCTCCAGCCAAGCTTCAATCCACTGCCATTTCAATGACATCGGAAAAGCGGGTTTTCACCGTGTTGCGGAAAGCCACCACATCCAAACGGCGCGTCATCAATGCGGCACCCAGAAAACAGACCATCTGCAGGCCAAACACTCCGCCATAGGCAGCGAACAAATCACCACCGTTCCAGGCTTTCAACAAGGTGAGCAGACCGCCTCCACTGATGGTGGCCAGGCCGCAGGAATAGGAATAGCCCGCCCCCCAAACACCAAGCAGAAAGCCGGTGCGTCCAGGTTGCACAAAGCTGAACATCAAGGTGAGGCAGGCATTCATGCACACCCCAAGCGACAATCCAAACAATCCAACGGCAGTCCGCAACAGGGGGATCGACTTCTCAGAGCCTGCCCAAAGCATCAACAGCAAAGCCAAAGCAGCCAGCACCGCACCCACCCGGGCCGTTCTGATGTTGCCGACACGCTCAATCAACCAGAAGCCACTCAGACCCAGGCCAGCAAAGAAGCCCAGGGCAATCAACACATTCAGCGCTGTGGTGCCACAGACACTCATGCCAAAGACGGCGGCGCCGTAGGGCTCAAGCACCGCATCGTTGAGGAACATGCTGAAGGTGAACAGGCACAGCACCCCGAGGAAGCGCCCGGCCTGAGGGATGGTGCGCAGTTGCAACAGCAACTGGGGCAAAGCCAACCGCTGAGGAACATCGGGGGGAACCGGCCCTGCAGGCAGCATCAAGCCCGTGGTGCGGCGTTCCACGCCAAAGACCGATACCAGGCCAAGCCCCAGCAGCAGCAGCGGCGTCACCAGCGAAAGACGCTCCAAACCAGCCAGCACCGATGTTCGGCTGGCATCAGCCGCACAGGCACTTCCGAACACCTGATTCACCAGAACACTTCCCAGCAACACCCCCCAGGAGACGCATCCCCCACACCACCGACAGCAGCCGCGGCCGTTCGGCTTCCGTGGTGCGATCAGCAATCAAGGCTGAAAACGCCGTACCACCAGCGGCAATCGCGGTACCAATCCCAACAAAAACCAGGATCAACAGACCCATCAGCAGGCCATTCAGCTCACCGCCGGAGGCTTCCATGCTGATGGCCAAGCGCAGCACCAATTGGCAGGCCACACCGAACAACAGTGCAATCGCCACAGTGCTGCTGACGATGAAGGGCGTGCGCCGCAGCCGGCTGATGGGGATGCGATCGGAACGATGACCGAACCAGGCACGGGTGAACCCCATCAACTGCTGACCACCAACGGCGACAGCCGCCAGCACCGCCGGGACCTGGATGTCTTGAATCAACAGACGATTGAGAAGTCCCAGGATCAGGACGCCAAGAATCCCCAGGCTGAGCTGGAACAACCCCAACTGCATTGCCAGACGCAGGGGACGGCTGTGCACCGATCCGGTCTCAAAACTTGCGGAATTATGCCGTTTTCGCTTGGAATACCGAGCCGCCCGCGATCATCCGTCAGCCAACTTGATGTCCCGCAAACGGGCATCAATCGATGCGAGGAGTTGCACAGCGAACATCGGCGTCTCTTGCACCGCAAACAGGAACTTGTCGCGGTTCATGGCAATCAAACGGCAATCATTGGTGGCCGTGGCGGTGCTCAGACGCTGATGGTCCTCCATCACCAAGGCCCCTGCGCCGAAGACATGACCCACAGGGATGTCTTCATGTCCCTCATGACCTGCTGAATCGATCCAGGTGAGCCGCACCGATCCCTCCAGCAGGCCGTACATGCAGGTGCCGGTTTCGCCGGTACGAAACAGCACATCACCCTGACTCAGATGAATCACTTCGGCCTTGCTGGCCAAAGC